>JBDZVF010000168.1:0-12084 GCA_040255575.1 Pseudomonadota bacterium
GAGCGAATCTGCTCGGCAAGCATTTACGCGTCCGCCACGTTGGGTGAAGGGGCCTCGGCGGCCCGGATCCGCGCACTTTGCCTGGGCGTGCCCATGGTCACTACGGCATGCGGCGAGCTGGCCGATCCGCCATGCCCCGCGCACGTGCGGCTCGTGCCCATTGCGGATGCCGCTGCATTCAGCGATGCGCTTCTGAGACTATCGATGGAACTGATGCACAACTCGCTGACGATTGACTCGGCGGCGGTCGATCGTTTTCGCTTGCGGTTCGATCCTCGCAAGGAGTGGGAAGCGTGGCTGGCCGCGCTCAATGCATGCAGCAACCGCATACGTTCATGATTTGCGAGGAATGTTTCCCAGGGATTTGGCCAGCATCAGAGAGACCGCCATGAGACGTTTCGCACTTTCTCCCCGATTGCTCGCGGGCTTGCGTTGCCCCGCATGTCGCAGCCAACTGAAATGTGTCCACGAGGAGCCGATCGAGTTCGGGAAGGTGCAGTGTTCCTGCAACGAATATCCAGTGATTGCCGGCGTCATCGTTCTGCAGCGGCGCGAGCTGACGGAGGAGCTGCTTGCCGCAATCGATGCAGGGGAACAGACATTCCTGCAGGCCATGATGCTCCGTGCGTTCAACGTGCCGGGACCGGTCTTGCGCCGGGAAGTGGGCAGCTACGCGGAAGCGATCGAAAGCTACGTCAAGGAATGCCCGATGAGCGCGACAGCCGATTTCGAGTGGCTGTTGCACGCCAAATACTGGAATGCCACGCCGAAGTCGCTGGCGGCGATGCGCCTCACCCCGTTCGTGCGGGATGGCTCGTCATCGCCGGTGCTGGATCTGGCCAGCGGCTTCGGTCATCTGAGTCGCCTCTATCGGGATGCGTTGCGAGGGCGTGATCTCTACCTCGTGGACCGGAATCTCCTGTATCTCATGCTGGCCGCATGGGTCCTCGATGAAGAGCAGCTGCAAAGAAGCTGCATGGTGGCCATGAACATCGAGAGCATTCTGCCGATGCAGGCCGGCCTGCTCGGGCTCGTTCTCAACAGCGACTCCTTCTTTTCGTTTCATCACCAACGCGCTCTCGTGCGAAGTTGTACCGAGGCGCTGTCGACAAACGGGCGGATGCTGTTTACCCATTTGCACAACCGGGACCGGCCGGATGAGCCGTTTCAGCTGCGCAGCTACGACCGTGACGGCTGGCGGCGGCTGTTCGAGGAGGAGATCGGTCGTGAGGTCACGATAGTATCGGACGATGTGCTGCGTGCGTCGTTGCGGGAGGGGAGTGTCCTGCATCCGCGCGAAGTCGGCCCGGATAATCCGAGAAGCTTCTCGGTTCTGGTGCCGTCGATCAAAGCACTGCCCCCGTTCGGGCAGGAGCCGCCGATCGGCAAGGACCTCGTGATCAATCCCGTTTATCGGGTCGAGGAAGCCCCTGCGGACTCGTTGCGCTTGTCGAGACGCCAGCTCAGTCGACTGTTCGAAGAGGAGCACGAGGTGCGCGAGTGGTTTCCGGATATCGCGTTGGCCAGGACGGAACTGGCGGATGAGAACAGGCGTGCCGAGCTCATGCGTCAGGGCGTGCTGGTCGATCCGGCCTAGTGCGCGCCTCCCGACACGCGCATGCATCGCATGAACATGGAAGTCGCGGACGAAACCCTGATCCTTTCACCGCATTGTGACGATGCTCCGCTGTCACTGGGCGCAGCGTTGCTGGCGGGCAGGCTGGGGCCGCATCCGCAGGTCGCGATCGTTTTCTCCAGATCCCGGTATGCGAAAGGAGCTCACGGTGCCGCTTCCGAAGCGGAAATTACGAACCTCAGGAATCAGGAAGAGCGAACTGCCGCGCACACCGCCGGGTATGGCGTGGAGTTCTGGGGATTCGGTGAACCGCTGGTTCGCCTGGGGATCGGCGTGGCCAAGAACATGCGCGATCACCCGGCCAGAGTGCTGTCGAGCGATCCCGCGTGGTCACCGGTCTGCGAGGCGATAGACCGCGCGATCTCGAGCCGCTGCGGGCTGGTCCTCGCCCCTCTGGCTTGCGGCATGCACATCGATCATCGGATCGTTCGCGACGCGTTGGTACAGATCTGCCGCCAGTATCCCCGGCTGAGCATCGGCTTCTATGAAGATCTGCCGTATTGCGATGTGCTCTCGGACGAGCAGATCCTGGAAATGATTCCCGTGCTGCCCGGGAAACGGTTCTATCCGCACATCGTCTCTGCCGATCTGCTGAGAAAGGTCGACCTGGTGAAGATTTATGGCAGTCAGCCTGTGGAAAGATTCATCCCTGCAGTGGAGAGATACTGGGGTCGAAGAGGTGGCGAGCGGTTCTGGATCGCGGGAGAGGGGAGCGAAGCGTGGCGAGCGATAACAGACTGATTCAGGGTCTGTGGATCGGCAATCGATTGCCGACGATGCAGCGGCTATCCATTGCCTCCTTCCTGGCGAACGGGCACGAGTTTGCCCTGTACACCTACGCGCCTGTGGAAGGCGTGCCCCGTGGCACGATTCTGAAGGACGCGGCCGAAATCATCCCTCCGGAGCAGGTCTTCAGGAACAAGAAGCGCGACTCCTTTCGCGACACGTTTGCGGCGTTCTCGGATTTCTTTCGCTACAAGCTTCTGCTCGACAAGGGCGGCTGGTGGACCGATGTCGATGTGATCTGCATTCGGCCGTTCCACTTCGACGACGAGTACGTCTTTGCGTCGGAACACGCACTCTGTCGGGACCGGGTTACCACCAGCGTGATCAAGGTGCCCGCCGGTGCGCCGATCATGAAGTTCGCCTGGGAGAGTTGCGGGCAGAAGGACAAGGCGAATCTGTCCTGGGATGAGGTCGGGCCAGACTTGCTGGAAGAGGGCGTAGAGCGATTCTCCTTGTCGGCCTGCGCGAAGCCGGCACTGGCGTTCTGTCCGCTCCTGCCCTGGCATTGGCGCGCCGTGCTGGAGCCGGAGCGGAAATTTCGCTTCGAAAGCTCGACGTACGCCATTCACCTGTGGCATGAGAATTGGCGGCGAGCCAATTGCGACGTCGATACGGAGTACGCGCCCGGTTGCCTGTACGAGCAGTTCAAAGCCCGCTTCTTTCGCGACGAAGCGATCGACCCGCGTCACAATGTGTTCCAGGTCAAATCACAGGCCTTGCGACCTGGAAGGGCCTAAACGGCTGTTTCTGGAGTGTTCAGGGATGAAGGCAGTCACGGCAGAACAGAAAGTCGCCAAAACCCGCTGCGCCGCGCCGCGCATTCTCCTTCTTTATCCACCCCTGCAGTTCGCCACCAACGAGGTGGCCAAGCCGGATGGCTCCCTGAGCCTCACCTATCTGGCCGCGGCGCTCCGCGACGCCGGCTACGAGGTCACGCTCCTCGACTGCACGGTCGGATTCAATGGCTCGCCCCTCGACGAGAGTTTCCACAACATCACGGATCAGCCGAACGGCTTGAGGCGTGTGGGAATGCCGGCCGAGGCAATCCTGCGCATCGTCGAGCACCATGACGTCGTCGGCCTCTCGTCGATCTTCACACCCCAGACGACCCCGTGCCTGGATCTGATTGCCCAGATCCGTAGCAGCTATCCGGACAAGCTGATCCTCGCCGGAGGAGTGAACGCACGCAGCATGCGCAAGCGCTTCTTCGCGGCCGGGGTGGATTTGATCGCGATGTCGGAAGCCGAAACCACCATCGTGCGCGTCGCGCAGCTGCTCCAGGGGCGCGCGCCGCTTTCGGCGGTGCCGGGCATCGCGTTTCTCGATCAGGATGGCATCGAGCGGATCAACGCCGCTGGCCGCGTGGTGCAGAACCTCGACGAGTTGCCCATGCCGGCGTGGGACCTCCTGCCGATGCAGCAATACTGGGCTATATCGAGGCCGCACGGAGGCAATTTCCCGGCAGGGCAGACGATTCGCTACGCCTCGCTCCAGACCTCGCGCGGCTGCCCCTTCAACTGCGCGTACTGCCACATTTCCCAGGAGCAGGACGACTCCGATCACGGGCACATAGGCGCTTTCCGGATGAAGTCTGTGGAGCGCGCGTATCGCGAGTTCGTGGCGCTCAAGAATCTGGGCGTCGAGTATGTGTTCATCGAGGATGACAGCCTGTTCGCGAAGAAGCGTCGGGCGATCGAAATCTTTCGGATGGTGCGCGAGCTGGGCCTCAAGCTGCTCGACGTCAACGGCGTCAATCTGTGTCATCTGCATCGTGGCAAGCAGGGGTCGAGCGAGCTGCAGGTGGATCATGAGCTGCTCGACGTGCTCGCCGAGGCGGGGATGAAGTCGATCGCGTTGCCGTTCGAATCCGCCTCGCAGCGCATTCTCGACCGCTATGCCTCGACGAAGTGGCGAGTGGCCAATACCAACACCGCAAGGCTGATCGGGGCATTCAACGAGCGGGACATTCGCGTCTCCGGCAACTACATGATCGGCTACCCCGACGAGTCGGTCGAGGAAATCTTCGAGACCATCTCGATGGCCAAGCGCAACGTCGAGGAAGGGCTCGACTATGCGTTGTTCTTCGCGGTGGTTCCGTTCCCCGGCTCGGAGCTCTTCCAGATGGCCGTGCGGAACGGTCACATCGATCGGGACTTCGACCCGGATTCGTTGCGCTGGACCAAGTCGATCATGCGCGGTCTCAACATCGATACGGCGACGCTCGAGCACCTGCGTCAGCTCGCTTGGCTGCTGGTGAACCGGAGCGACTATGTCCGCTACAAGCGAGGCATGACGCTTCCCGTGTACTGATCGTCTGATGGAGCAGCGTCGCGCCGTATTCTTTGTATTCGATGGAGGCACGGGGCTCGGCCACCTGCGGCGACTGGCACGCATCGCGCAGCAGATGCAGGCGCGCTTTGCCTGCCTCCTGGTGACTGGGCACAGAGCTGCGGCCAACTTCTTCGTGCCGCCGACCTGCGAATACGTGCACCTGCCGAGCTGGGACAACCTCATACCCGAGAAGTCCCGCTACTGGGGCCGGCCTCCCTTTCTGGATGTGGATCTCGCGGGCGCCGTGACACTGCGACGCGAGATCATCCACGGAATCATGCGCGGCTTCCGGCCCGACGCCATCTTCGTGGATCACCTGCCGTTAGGTGCCAACGAAGAGCTTGCGGAGGTCATCGAAAGCGCCGAATGCCGGAAATACTTCGTGACCCGGGGCGTGCTCAACAACACCGAAGACCTGGGGCGCCTGATTCTCGGGGGGGCGGCGTACGCGGCCCTGCGCGATCGCTATCACCGGATCTTTGTCGCCGCCGACCCGCGCGTCGTCGACTTCACCCGTTCCTACAACGTGGACCACACCATTCGCGCCAAGACAGTGACGACTGGCTATGTCGCAGAATCCATTTCGAGCGAGGCGATTGCAGCGGCGCGCGCGGCGCGGGGATTGGGCCCTGCCGATGTCTGGGTCGTCGCTTCGGCCGGGGGCGGGCAGACCGGCGAGGCAACCGTGGAAACGAGCATCGCCCTCGCGCGCGCTTATCCTCAGTTCGCCTTCGACATCGTGCTGGGGCCACGCTCGAACCTGTCGGCGGATATCGTCACACCGGACGAGTCCGGAGGAGGGCGCGTGCGCATCTACCGCGAGGTGCCCGACATGGCCACCCGACACGCGAGCGCCGATCTCGTGATTTCCTCGGGCGGCTACAACTCGGTGCTCGAAACGCTGCAGGGGCGAGCTGTCATTCTCTGCGTGCCCCTGCGCAAAGATGTGCGCGACGAACAATCGCGCCACGCAGGCCGGTTGTCACGCTTCGTGGACATACGGATCGCCCCCCGGGCCAGCGATCTGCCGGCACTGTTTGCCGCGGCGATCGAGGAGTTGCCACGGCACCGCCCGGATCGGCGTGCGGAGCTCGACATGAACGGAGCGGCTGAAATCGAGCGCCTGGTGGTGGACGATCTGGAGTCGCAGCGACGGCTCGATGCAACGTGAGCAGAGATATTTTGCGCTCCACTGCTTAGGGCTCTTGCGGCCTGCAACGTCGGATCACCAGCGGACCGCGGCCACATCGATCTGGCGATGGATCGGTCGGGTCGCGACACCGGCAAGGAGGTCGAAGGCGCTGCCCATATCGATCGCCACCGCGCCGCAGTCCCGGGCATCCTGACAATAGACCTTGCCGAAGAGCCCGGCCCCGATCAGCACGAGCGTGCCTGCAGCAGCGTCCCGCCTTATGAGCGCGCGCATCTCCGCGAACTTCCCGAAATGCGAGTCGGCCTGCGATTGCGGGACATACCCCTGCACCGGAACGCCTGCAAACCGGCAGAGCCGGGAGCCCAGCCGGTCCCGGAACTTTCCTTCCAGTTCCTGGCGGCCCGTGATGACGAGCACCTTGCGGGCGCTTTCGATCAGCGCATCGAGATGCCCGATGAGATCGAAATGGATCCAGGCATTCGTGAACCAGGTGCGTGGGTTCTCTTCGTCGCAGAGCTGCCGATGAAAGAGCGCGCGGGCATAGGTAATGCCCAGGGCCGGCGAGAGGGCAGACCTGGCGAGGCACTGGCGCGCCAGCGCTTCCTCGTCCACGCGCAGAATCCTGTAGCCCTGGATGTCCGCGGACCTGATCGCATCGACTACCTTCTTCGCAAACGGCACCGCTTCCTCGATCGCGATCGACCTGCCGTTCTGAAACACGAGCTCGACGTCGAAGCCCCGGAAAACGGGATCGGAGGCGGGTTCCTCGATGAGCGATATGGCGTTGCCCTCGCCGTTACCCACTCGGACCAACGAGAGCGGCTCGCCGCGTTCGAGGGCGCGCCTGACCCTCGCCGCAATGGCAGGTGCGGCTTTCGCGCCCACGGGCTCGAAGAATGTGCGCCGGGCCCCGGCCGCGAGCACCGTGGCATCATCGACGAACAGGCGCCGGTAGGTGGCCTCCGCAAAAAGCGTGTCAACGTCGCGCATGCTTTGATCACCCAGCCCTTTGTCGCTACGCTGCTGCGATGCTATGAGCGGCCATGCCGTCGTTCAACTCAGGGAAGTAGTGCCGGATGGTTACAACGAAGGTATCCGGGCCGGCCAGGAACGGGGAACGCCGGCCGATCGTCAACCTCGACGATTTCCGGACTGCCGCGCGCGCGAGAATGGCGTCGGATTTGTTCGACTATATCGACGGCGGCGCAGGCGATGAGCTGACCTGCGTGGCCAACCGCCGCGACTTCGACGCCATTCAGCTCGCGCCTCTCGTCTTCCGCGACGTTGCGCAGGTCGACCTGCGCTGGTCGGGCCCGCTCGGGGAGTTCGCGCTCCCGATAGGTCTCAGCCCCTCTGCCATGCATCGTCTCGTACACGAAAGCGGTGAGCTTGCGACGGCAAGCGCCGCTAAGACGATGCGAGTGCCGATGATCGCCAGCATGATGGCGAGTTGCGCAATGGAAGAAATGATCGCGCACTCTCGTCACGACGCGCTGTGGCTGCAGACCTACGTGCTCGAGGATCGCGGTCTCGGGATGGAGCTGATCCGACGCGCCGAGCAGGCGGGCTTCAGGGCGATAGTGGTCAGCGCGGGTTGTCCCGTGATGGGCAAGCGCGATCGCAATCTGGCCAACGGCTTCAGGCTGCCGGACACGGTGAGTGCCGCGAACTTTCGCAAGACTGCGGCGCTCGATCACAACAACCCCATTCATTCGTTCGAAGGCGCGGCGCCGGACCCGGGCGCGACCTGGCGTGACCTCGAGAATCTGACTGCAAGAACCGCGCTGCCTGTACTGATCAAGGGGATCATCAACGCCGCGGATGTCGCGCCGGCGCTCGCTGCGGGTGCGGCGGGCCTCATCGTCTCGAACCACGGTGGGCGTCAGCTCGATGGAACGGTATCGACGATCCGCGCGCTGCCGGAGGTGGTCGCCGCTGTTGCTGGCAGAGTGCCCGTGCTCATCGACGGCAGCATCCGTCGCGGTACGGACGTCCTGAAGGCGCTCGCGCTCGGTGCCGATGCGGTGCTGTTGGGAAGGACGGTGATGTGGGCACTCGCCGCTGACGGCGAGCGCGGTGTCGCTTCAGCCATCCGGATTCTGGCCGACGAGCTCGCGAATGCGTTGCGCCTCGTCGGCTGCGCCACGATCGCCGAGCTGCGCACCAACGCTTCGGCGATCCTCCGCCGAGGCGAGCCTGCCTGAACAATCCGCAAAGGCACGATGGAACGTACATGAAAATCCTCGCATACAACGCCGGACACGACGGAAGCGCGGTCCTGCTTCGGGATGGAAAACTGGAGTTCTGCCTCGAGGCGGAGAAAGACAGTGGGACCCGGCATGCGCTGCTCTCGCCCAATCTGTTCGTCCGATCGCTCGAGCTCGCAGGCATTCCGGATGTGATTGCGTTATCCGGCTGGTACCGAAGGGCGGTGGCGCTCGTCGGTCGGACCGAGGGCGGGTACAGAGGAATCGGGCCGGAGGCGATGGTGAGCTCCGTGGCCTCCGTGGCGGGACGCTCCTTCCCGCTGTTCCATTGCTCTCACGAGCGTTCTCACATCCTGTGCAGCTATGGATTGTCGCCTTTCCCGCAGGGCGAGCCGTGCTACGTGCTCGTGTGGGAGGGTCGGATAGGCGCTTTCTACTTGGTGGATAAGGACGTCAAGATCCACAAGATCGGTGACGTGTTGTCGGAGCCCGGCGCCAAGTACTCGTTCCTGTACGCCTTCGCGGATCCGACCGTTCCGATGTCCCCGGCCTGGGTGCGTGCGGAAGACGCGGGAAAACTCATGGCCCTGGCCGCGTACGGCGAACAGCGGGCGCCGACGGAAGAGGAAAGGAAGCTGATCGACGAGATCATGGAGATTCCCTCCCTCAGCGGATACAACTCGCACAAGGCCCGACTGAAGGACAGCCCGATCTGCAATGTCGGTCTGCGCTCGCAGCAGTTCAGGGATGTCGCCCGCCTGTTCTCGAATGCGCTGTTCGAGCGCTTTTTCGAGTTCGCCCAAAAGAATCTTCCCGAACGATTGCCCCTGGTCATCTCTGGAGGATGCGGCTTGAACTGCGACTGGAACTCGCAGTGGAAGGACTGCGGATTGTTCACGGACGTGTTTGTTCCTCCGTGCACCAACGACTCGGGCGTCGCTCTCGGCGCAGCGGTCGACGCGATGCTTCTCCACACGGGGCAGGCGAAGGTCGAGTGGAGTGTCTATTGCGGGGAGGAGTTCGTCGATGATCTCGGAGACCAGATCGGCATCACGTCCCGCGCGCTGGACCTCGATGAGATTTGCGGACATCTCGAGAAAGGCGCCGTGATTGCGTGGGTGCAGGGCCGCTATGAGATGGGGCCGCGGGCACTCGGCAATCGATCGCTTCTTGCCGCGCCCTTCGGGGCCGGGATGTGCGACAGGCTCAACCGGATAAAGCAGCGCGAGGAGTTCCGGCCGATCGCTCCCATATGCCTGCAGGAGGAGTTTCACTCGCACTTCGACAGCAGCGCCGAAGAAAGCCCGCACATGCTGTACTTCCAGAGCGTCAAATCGAAATCGCTCGGCGCCGTCACCCACGTGGACGGTTCAGCCCGCGCGCAGACCGTTACGGCGGAGCAGAATCCCCATATGCATGCGCTGCTTCAGCGATTCAGGAGTCGGACGGGGTACGGCGTGCTCTGTAACACGTCCCTCAACTTCAAGGGCACCGGGTTCATCAATCGGATGAGTGATCTCGTGGAGTATTCGAGAGAGCGCGCACTGGATGGATTCGTCGTCGGGGATCGATTCTTCAAGCTGTAAGGTACTCTGCAATGCCCCTGCTGATCGCCTCCGACACTGCTGATGCCACGGGTGGCGCATGGAATGAATGATGTATGCCTTCGATCATCTGCACGCGAGCCTCGCCCTGAAGCATCGAGATCATTGTAGATGTGGCGTCTCGTGGAGCCTGCGACGCTTTCAGGAAGAGCGCCCGACCAAAGTAGGGTTTCGGGACGTATTCGCCATAGCAGTTCATGTATCGGCGGAATGCCGCGAAATAGTCCGGTATCAGGGACGGATCCAGTGCCGCGAGAATCCCGTCACCAGGTAATAACGGGATCAGTCGGTCGCGCAGATAATCGAGCCGTCCGCTTTCTGCCAGTCTCCAGAACATGTGGTCGGGCGGAACGTCCCACATTTCCGTGGGGAAGAGGGCCTCGATGAACGCGTTCCAGGCCAGACGATCGCGCCGGTAATGCGCATGAACCGCCGAGGTGAGCGGATCGCGTGTATCGCCCAGCACAACGAGCACGGGTGGCGATCCAGCAGCGGCCATCTTTCTAGCCATCTCGAGAACGACTACGCCGCCCGAGGAACCGCCATACAACGCCAGCGGCATTCGGCTCAGCGGCGATTGACCGAGGGCCCGAATATAGTGATTGGTCATCG
The DNA here is from genome assembly GCA_040255575.1 of Pseudomonadota bacterium. Lineage (GTDB taxonomy): Bacteria > Pseudomonadota > Gammaproteobacteria > Steroidobacterales > Steroidobacteraceae > JADGHX01. The sequence continues at coordinate 10,330 of JBDZVF010000168.1, forward strand.
CCTCCAGCGACGCGTCGGGCCGGCGCGAGAATAGTCCATCCAGGGCATCGCAGCCGTAGACGCTGTACCTGTCGTCGATTGAGAGTGCCAGATGGTGATAGATGAATGACGCGGCGTTTGCCGGATGGACGCAGACCAGATTGGCTTCTGGCCTGGCAACCGGTCGAAGCGGCACGAGACAATCGTTCGCCTGTCCCAGGTCGAGCACGAGCGCGGCGAGCTCGTCCCGAGTTTTGTCGAGCTGGGCTGACACCCAGTGCCCCACCATCCGCTGTTCGCATTTGTAGACGAGCCGCGCACCGTCCCAACTCAATCGCAGTCCAAGCTTCGCGGCATGCCTCAGGGTTTCGAGCGCAGCCGCGCTGGGCACAGTCGCTTCTTCGGTCACATCCATGTCTTATATTCGTCCGGCCACTAAAGCGACATGAAGCGCCATGCCCCCCAGATGGCCAGACGAAAGCGGCCCAGTTTCTCCGCCCCATAGGGACGCAGGCGCCCCGTCTGCTTGAATATCCTCGTGTACATGCGCCAGCGTTTCTCGAAGAACTTCGAGCTTCTGCGCAGACCTTCCACTTCGACCACCGTGTTCGGAAAGCTCTCTCGCCCCCTCACCGGCGAGCGCTCGGATTTCGGCTCCAGAAGTCGAAATACGACATCGTTGTAGTAGTGATTGGTCATGACGACGGGGCCGGTTTTGCCGCTCAGCTCGACGAAGAGCTCCACTCCCTGCTGTTTGCTGAGCGAAACTGCCGCTTCGATGTTCGCGCGGGCTTCGGGCGAAATGCGGTCGGCAAACTTGTGGGCAAACGCTTTGGCCGTTGCAACGCTGAACCACACATCACCCTTGCCGTGAGGGATCGCGAATACGCTGACATCCTGCTCCCGACCGGAAAGCAGCGAAAAGCCCGCTGAGCGCACCCAGTTGCCGCGATGCCAGGGATACTGGTAACCGAACGGGGCCCTGCTGCTGCAGATGAGATCCCATTCGAGACTGGACTTGTACCCGAAGGTCATGAGGCAGGGGAGTTTTGCGAGACGTTCGTCGACCTCCGATTGAACGGCGTCTACGAAGTTGACTGGCAGCGTGTCGTCATCATCCAGTAAGGTTGTGAGGAAACGGCGGGTGTCGGCGGGCGCGTAACGGGCGAGCCAGGCGGTGCCGGTAATGTCTTCACTCGGAGAGAACTCGTGCACGTACGTTCTGGCCCGGTGTCCGACCGCCTCGAGAAGTCGCTTTCTGTAGGCCGCCGGAAGGTCCTTGTCTATCAGGATGACCCAGTCGAAGCGCTGATTGGTCTGCGCCAGCACCGACGGCGCACAGACGAGCTCGAAGACTTCGAATCGGAAGTCGAGTCGATGCGGGTTGAGAGGGTCCACCTCTCGTTGCATCATGTGAGAGCCGCGATAGCTGAACTGCGTGAGCACCACATGCCATAACTTTGCCGCGGAGTCGTTGCAGCCCGCATTGACCTGAACTTCTGAGCGCGGCATGAACCGTCCTTGTTTCTGAGCCCTGCCATGGACCTCCGATAATTATGCCGATGGAAAGGACGCTTATGCCAAGTGCGAGTGACGCTGCCGCAACGGCAATCGTGTTCTCGGTAGATGACAACTATATTCGCCCTCTCAGCGCTGCGATCCGCTCGCTGGGGCAGCACATGGGCTGTGAGCAAAAGCCGGCGATCTTCGTGTTGCATTCCTCGATGAGCAGCGCGGGCAGGCAGCGGGTGCAAGCGCAGGGAGCCGATGTCGGCC
>JBDZVF010000169.1:0-12078 GCA_040255575.1 Pseudomonadota bacterium
CAGTTCTTGCGGTCTTGATAATAAGCGAGCAGATAGGACGAAGGCACCACGGCAGCCACTCCGTCGATGCTCGCGATTCGAGCGAGATGAGATATCGGTAGCGGATCGGTCTGACTGATACGGCTCGTTACGCGCAGCCTGTCGGTGGACTGCCCGAGACCGCTGATAGCCGCGTCGAAATTGTCGAGCGCGCCTTGCAAAGCTCCATACAGTGCGAAAGTCGCCACTAGGGACAACAACGCCAGAACCGACCGAAAAGCGTTGCCGAGAAGGCCGAGTGTCGCCAAGGAAATCCAGTTCATCGGTACGACCGTCCCTAGTCTGCGTTTTCTAATTGTTGGACGATGATGGCGGAAGGCACTCAGCTCAGTCAACGCTCTCCGCCGGAAGCACGCGAGGAATCTGCCCGAGCAGAAGCGACCGCGTTGGCGTCTCGATCACGTGATAAGGCTCGAGCGTTACACCCGCGGCGTTCACCAGATGTGCGCTGCTGGTGACCATGACGACTCGGTCGTTCAGCCTCTCGAGCGACCAGGGTACCTCCGTATAGAAAGTCGCCTCACCGTACAGGTTGGGCTGCACTGGAAAGTCTTCCACGCCGCTGCCCTTGAGACCAATCAGCTGCGCAATCTCTCTCGACGTAGCAACGCCCGGCAGGAAAAAAGCGCCGCTCCTTGCATCGTCGGTCTTGAGCATGACGTAAAGCAGCGCTGCAGCCGCGCACGGTTTTGATACCGAGAGGCGTTCGAGGGCCTCGACAGCGGCCAGGGGCGGCGGGGACGCCGACGAACTAGAGGGCGCAATCGTCAAACAGGCGATAAGAAGGAGGACCGATGGAGATATCGCGTGGAACATGTTGCTCCCTGCCGCCGAGTGCTCCTGCAATTCACTGAGAATGCACAGCGCTCTCGTATCTGTCCACAATACAGCCAAGAATCAACTCGACACGAAGTCGGCGACGTTTATCGACGAGTGTTTTTTTCGAACGCGGAGGGCGGGATCCGGCGCTCTCGACCGTTACGGCGGTGTTTTGCTTCGCGTCCCGCTGACCATCCAAAAATATCCTGCTCGTCGACCCGGCTCAGTGGCTCGACGAGGATGCCCCACGGGCGCGGATTTCAGGTGACTGCCTCGCCCGAACGTCACCAACAATCGATGGACCGTATTGGGCGTAAAGCCTCCCTGCGGGATAAACAATTGCATGCGCCAACGAATGCGCTCTGAAGGGACAGGTCCGTCTGGCACGTGCTCCAGGCGCGCGCCGTCCATTTCGCGATCGCCTTCCGTCGTTGCGCGAGGTCGCCGCTGCTGAGAGCGCCATCCCCGCCGAGACACTTGAGAACCGCCTTCACATACGCCTCAAGCAGCACCTCGCGTAATCGAGCTTGCCTGACTGTCGCAGCTCGAGAGTGATTTGCTGGTTGATCTCGGTGAGGTCCTCGACGGAGCTTAAGGCATCGGCGAACTCCGTCGCTAAAGATGAGACGTGCGTACTCGCGGCGCTCGTGTGCGAACGTAACTGCTGCCAGTGTGCGCGACTGCCCGTATACACGGCGGCGCCCGCGCTTCGCGCCAGATACAGCGCAACTTCCAAACTAACCTGACGCAGCATCTAGATCATTGACGAGTGGAGCAATCAATAACGTTCAGGCGGGTCTTCAAATCCGCGCGCAATAGGTGCCGACCGGTGAGCGAAGGATTCCACCATGGACAATGAGCAGCTGCTCGCGAGCAGCGATTCGATGCAAGGGGTTCAGGGGACCGTCGATGTGATGTCCCGATCGAGGTCTCTGGGACTCACGCAGTCGAACTCAACCTTCGAGATGAGGGCCGGGATGTGGGCCCCGCCGAGTTGCTCTATTCGAACTCGACGCCGAACAGCCTTCAGCAGAACACTGTGGAACATGCTTGGGAGGGCCGTGCGACACCTCTCCGCCTAAAAACAGCCTTCAGTGGCTCTCAGCAGAACTCAGCAGACAATCTGGCGGAGAGTGAGGGATTCGAACCTGGGAGTGCAACATGAGAGATCAGCAACTTGCTGAAACCATTGAGGTGAGGGTCCCCGATGAAACCCTTGAGACCCCGTAGCTGGCACCAGAGCTGGCACTGGCCCGTCCTCTGTTGCAGCCGTACCCTTTGCAGGTCACCGGGTCCTCGGTCGAGGTGCGTGGCGACGGGGCTGTGATCTCGCCCCGGGCGGTGGTCCGGGAATCCCGCTTGCCGACTCAACGCTCCTCCTCGGGCAAGACGCGATCCCAACCTAAGCCCCGTCGCATGCGTTCTCGAAGGCCATTCAAAAGCACCAATAGGCCATCGATGTCCGCGACACCTACCACGCTACCCTCGTCGTAGAACATCACCGCACCATCGGCTGCGAGGGCCTCGCGCTGCTTGTCAGGCAGGTCACCCCAGTCGCCATCCTGTTGATAGGAACGCGCGGCCTGAAACAGAAATCCGATTTCGGCCTGGCCCTCCTGCTCTTCCACTTGTGTAGTTCCGAGATAAACGAGAGTCTCGACCTCCGGGAGGTTTACCCCACTCTCCTGATACGACACCGTGAAATACGGGCTACCTGGCACGAGTTCGCTGCACCACTCGGCTCCGATCACTCTGCGCGACTTGTCGAGATTCACCCTTTGTCTCCCACTCTGCTGCGTGCCTCACGCAGATGCCACCAGCGCACAACCAGGCCAACAAGCAAGGCAAGAACGGCAACTCCTGCGAACACGAGCACGCTGATCCAATAGATATGCATTCCTTTGAAGTTCTTGTAGGTGCCGCCGCCATGACCCTGCACCACCTCAAGGAGTGCGCGACCGAAGAGAGGCACGAGCACCAACGCGGTCACGAACGCGACTACGACGCGCGCGAGCTTAGTTCTTGAATGCATGGCTTGATGTTTACACAGACCGATGACGGACTGCATTGAACTATGCCGCCGTCGCACGCGTCGCATATCCAGCGCGCATCAGTCCGTACACCGAAGCCGCTACTCGCCTTGTAAGGGCTGAAAAGGCGGGAGGTGGGGGCCGGGCGGCGACCCGGGGTTTCGTAACTGGTTGAATGAACTGGCGTGATTAATCCGGGTGGACGGCCGTTGCGAGAGCGAGTGCACGGAGAATCGCGGTTCATCACAGGGAAGGTCCCGCAAAAGTCCCGCGGGGTGAGGCGAGTGCCTTTCTGCGGGACGGGTCTTGGCAGCCGACCCTCAATCCTCAATCCGAGCTTCCGGCTGTTACGGCTGTTGTCCGAAGCACAAGCCATGGGCTTTACGTCACTCTTCGATCGTCTGCCTGCCAGCGGCGTGCAACGGAATGCGCCAGATTGCACCACTCGCCAAGGTCGCAAGTTACGCCTGGCGCGTCCTCTATTCGGCACAGATTGCTGGGCGCCGGCTCTCCCGGTGCCATCAAGCGCGACGGAATACTCGGCGTCGTGCTCTTAACTGTCGCCCAACCGGCGCGATATCCGGTCGTCCATGCATCATCACATTCAGCGGCCGTCGCCATCTGACCCTCTGCGTTTTTCTCTGATCAAGTTTCTAAGGCTTCTGCCACCAACGCGCCAGCCCATATCTGCTACTGATTGCGCCGAACGTAGGCCAGGAGACGAACGAACCGCGGGTCCTCCCGCAAATGTGGACTGCTCGCAGCGATCGCCTCAAGACAGCTATGAAGAGACCTCGGCATCCAAGGGACTTGGACATCGACGATGGAGGTGAGCAGTTCCAATGCCTCTGCTGGAAATTTCGAACTGAGACCGGATTCATGCAAAAGATGAACTGTGTAGTCGGAATGTTCTATCGGTACTAGCCATGACCTCAATACCGACATGGCATCCGGAAACGCCTCTCGCGTCTCAATCGCCAGGCGCGCGAAGCTCTCCGCGATAGCTGATGTCACGCGCTCGCGTGCTTTCGGCCAAATGGACTGGAGATACGGCCTTACGCGGTTCTTCCAGTAGTCACTGCGCTGCTCGCCCGCCCCTTCCTGAGCGCGCATCAACGCGTCCGCGGCCGCCGCCAATCCCTCCGCCGGCAAAGCGCGCGTGGCACCCGTCAGCTGCGCCAGGGAAAATGTGTCTCCCGGATCAAGCGCAGCGTACGTCAGCAGCGATGCATATTGGCGATCATGATCGCCCAACGACTCGTAGTGGTGCGCTGTCTCTAGGAACGGCCGCTTCAGCGCATCCATCAAAGGCCGATACAGGCGCGGTGACCACAGGAAGCCCTCCCAGGCGCCTCGCGCCTCGACGGCAGATCGCTGCCACTCGAACAGGGGCAGGAGGTATTCACTTGTCCATCGCGGATCAACACGAAATAGCGAGAGCGTGTGCGCAGCCAACAGCACGCGACCATGCTTTAGGCGCGCGTTCTGTGTATCGCTCACGTCAGTGAATACGGCTCTCAGAGTTTGGGGCAACCCCTGTCCGTCCTGCAGCGTACCCCGATACCAGAACTTCAACAACGCATCGACCACATGACCCACGGGATGATTGATTGCCGTTCCGACCGGATCATCGTCGCTGTCTTTCACGGGCAAGTTCAACCCGAGCATCCGCCGGCAGAGCGCTAGGAACACCTCTTCCCTGCCGATGAAGGTCTTAGCCAGCGCTTGCAGCCACCAACTGACCGCGTGAGCCACCTCCGTCAGGAACTCATCTGTGGCGCGAGCGAGCAGCGGCGCCATGTATCGCCAGGAGCGCTTGACGAGCGTTTCCTCTGACCATGCCTGCAGAGCATCCCGCCAACGATCCGCTGGCCAATTTCCTTCGCGTGCCAGCGCGCAGAGCGCGGTCGCCGTCGTCGGGAAATCATCTCGACACCGTTGTCTCCAGTCATCCCCCTGCCAGTCATCCGCCGCAGGTCGCTGCTTGAGCCACTCAACCAATTCGCGCCGGGAGCGCGGTGCCGGCGCGAATACTTGAAACTCACTGACATCACCCATCCAGTGGGGGAACTCGTCGCGGCCATCCGTAGCAACCTGCCATTCGGGGTGCGCTAGTACTAGTTCCGTCAGTCGCTTCGCGCCTGGCCCCTCTTGAAGAGCGCCTACTGCTCGCATCTTTGCGAGTCGCAACCAGACCTCCCTGTCGTTGACGCGCGCCAAGCGCTCGGGCTCGATGTCCTCCCGAAACATCTCCGGGGGAGGTCCCGCGAGAACCGCAGTCTCAAGGCGAGCGATTTCTTGTGCCGTTGCCTTCGTGCAGAGTTCGACGATCAAACGAAGCGTCTCGTGTTCCGTCTCGACCGACCACAGCCACCAGCCGTCATCCGCCAGCAACCATGTAAGACCGACAGCGCTAGGTACAACGCCCTCGTGGGTGGCCGCGAAAAGGCTCAGTCGCTTGAATATGGGGTAAGGCAATTGCCACCACTGCTCGGCGTACGCAAGTGCCTGACCTGGCGCTTTCGCCGCCGTGGCAAGCCATGCATCGCGAGCTATTCCGACGAGCGCTGTCCAGTCCTGAAAGCCCCGATTCTGCGGATGATCGCCAATGGACGGCTGATGAATGTATGAGAAATCGCTGCGGTCGTCGGCACCTCCGTATGCCCGCATGAGATCCATGGCATCCAGGAGCAGGATGGACGCGTCGGCTAGAAGCTCGGACAGACTCTCGCGCCACTGCTCGGCCTTTCGAAGCTCGCCCAGGGCCGAGTGGACATCATCTACGGACAGGACGACATCACAGTCCACAAGATCCTTTCCACGCTCGCCGCTCACGTCGGGAAAATGGAAGGGCTCCCGGATACTGATACGTGGCGTCAACATCTGGCGCAACTCGAAACGTGATGCAACCGTCAATCCATCACGCCTGAGCTGGCTGGCCCACATATACAGATCGAATCTGGTCCTGCCACGCTGGGCTCTGCCGGCCAGAACCAGCCTCCACAGAGTACGCATGGCGGGCCGCGGTATTGCATTGGGTGCACCGGCGCGGATTCTTTCGAGTTCAGCAATATCGCCTGCTCGCTCGCGCTCGGCAAGGAACTCCAACCGTTGACTTATCAGCCTCGCAAACTCCTGATGCAGCCGACCACCTCGCTTTGCCACCCATACCAGCAACTGCGGATCATCGAGATGCCTTGTAAGCCAGTGCGCAAGATGACCCATGACATCGTCCCAGTCCGTGTCCCGGCTGGAGCCGTTTACCAATTCCATACGAGCAGCGTACGAATAGTGTGCCGGACGACGCGTCAAGCTGAACGACAGCTTCCCATCTCTTGATGAATCTCGAGGTACGCGGAACCGCGGCAGATCCTCATAGTGAAAGCGGTCCGCGCACAAAGGCTCCAGCCAATCAATAGACGGAGCAGGATCGAAGTTCGCGAATCGCTTGGCTGGGAGCGCCTGCGGGTCCGTGAGTGCCCAAATCATGCGGCCAACAAAATCGTCTTCCTTTGTGCTTGCAACTGGGCGTGTTACTGCCCATTGCATGACGATACGCTCGTTTCCGTTGACCCCGTCGCGATAGGTCGCCGCCCAAGCTGTCAGAGTTCGATGGAGGTAAGCGTGGTGGCCATGTTCTCGGTATAGGATTGGTGTAACGTTCTTCGCCTTCCACTCGTTTCTCCGCTCCTCCTCCTTGCCTTTGGAGAAGCTTCCAAATGCGAACATCTCGGGAGGAGACTCTCCTAGCAAGCGATCGGCTGCGAGCGCGTCCATCATGTAGCGAAGCACGGGATCATTGATGCTATATCCCACAAAGCATACGGTGTAGTTGCGAAACAGCTCGCTCACAAAGCGTGCGGCCCAACGCTCAGTGAGATACGCAAGGCCGAAATCTCCGCTGGAGACAACGAGGCTATTCAAGTCGCTTACGCTCGCCGCTGGAGTAATCAGGCCATGCAGGTACACGAGGCCGTCCCAGCGATTCTTAGGCGCCCGCAACAAGGGCGCACGAAAGCGTTCAACGGCCAAATGCTTTGAGTCGATCACCTCTTCGAAAAGTCGATCGAAATTCGTAGTAATCAATCTCGTCTGACCACTGCGTGTCTTTGCGAGAGTCAGCAGAGCCTCGTGGGTGGCCATCGCCCCCGTAGCAGTCAGATCAGGCTTTAGTATGTTGGCCAGCGCACGGCGCACCGTCTCGCGTCCTCCAGCAATTCCTTCCTCGAGTAGACCAATCGCGGTATCAAACTGACCGGCCTTGATCGCGGCCCTCTGAATGGCATTCGGCGCTTCTCCCAGATCACTGAAGAGCCGGCTAGTCAAACCGGCAAATCCGGGTAAGTGCGCTGGGTAGGAGATCCCGGCACCACAGAAGAACACAACGCGGCCGTCCTCGTGAGCCTGCAACAAGCGCTCGGGGACATCCGGTCCTCGTCGAATAAACTGCATCAGGCTCTCCCCGGCTGCTCTTGCGTTTTCGCAACTGTGGAGTCACTTGTACGAGAGACTCCCGAGGCGGGCTCCGCTGCCGACGGGAGACATCCTTCTCTTGTCGACGAAAGTGACCTGAGGTAGTCAACGCGACTTCCGGTCCGCGTTTCTACAGCGGTAGCGTCGTCGGTATCGCTTAGCGCGCCCTTAATTTTTCGTTTCGCGTTCATCAACGACTTCATGCTTACGCAGGATCTCAGCCGAAGCGGCTCCGTCAATCGCTCTCGTCGCCACTAACCGAAGCGTCGCTTAGCCGTATGAAACGGACATCGATCTCAGCTCGGGACAGCCGGCAGCGCGGATGTCGCGAAAACCGCTCGATGCTTGCTCGAAGAATCGCCGCATCAGCTGCGCGCTCAGCGTGCATGAATGGATCGCCAGAGCCCGCCGTGACACTTGACTTGCTCCGCGTGGCCGTCGCTCCCCGCCCTCGCTGTCACGGTCGCTCTGCATCGCGCAGCCATTCCTGCAGCCCATGCACTCCACCCGAAAGCAAGGTGTCCTGTAGCCGAATGACCGCTCGCAGCATCGATCCACTGTCAGCCTCTTCACGTTCCTCCGCCTCGCGAAACAATCGCGTCAGGAGACCCGAGATAGGCTTATGGTCATAGATAGGCACGGCCTTGCGACCGATGAAATCCGCGAAAGAAATTGCCGACTCGAGTGCGAGGTCCGGATAGGGGTCCGCCAAGTCAACTAGCCATCGCTCGAACCCATGCAAATGAAAACCTCCGGAACGCTCTGCTTTCTCGAACGCAGCGAAACGAAGTCTTATAAGACTCGTAGGTACCGGAATGACAGCTTCTTGCGGATGAAAGAGCACATCCATCTGGTGCGCCACCATTTCGGGATCCGGCGCGTGAGTGAATGCCACCGCGAGGGCATCAAAGCATGCGGCCCTATGCTCCACCACAGCGGCATTGTGCGCGAGGACCGTGACGACACCGCGCCATGAGCCGACGTCAGTGAGTTCCAGCAAGCGCGCAAACAGGGCATCCCACGCAAGTCGCCCGGATAGCCAAGCAAGCGCCGAGATCCGGCCCCAAGTCTCACGTGCTTTGCCGGTACCTGCTTCATCGATTATTCGCAGATAGTCCGCGACTACGGCGAAATTGCCCTGGTAAGCATAGTAGAGACAGGGCTCAGAAAGGCTCCATAGTTCCTCATTCGCATCCGCCACGGCACGCCCAAAAGCCTCCCACCCGAGCGTGGGATCGTGATACTGAAACCATGGCAATCGCCGCAAAAGCGCAGCGCGAACCGCCGGGTGCGCATCGGATGCATACGCCAGCAAGCAGGCGCGGAAACCATCGGGGAGCGACCGCTTGGCCTCTGCCCAGCGCGTACCTAGAATAACGATTGCCTCCGCGGCATTCCCGCGTGTCGAGTTTATTCCGACGGTCACAAGGTCGCTTTGATCGGAATCCTTGGGCACCGGGTCGCTAGCCGCCGTGAGATCGAGCGCAGCTGACACAATCCGCTCAGCTTCCCTCGCGCTTTCGACGACGTGTGCGCATGCCTCGATCGCATCCGCTGCCTCGCGAGTGTGGCGCCATCGTTGCGGATGTCGTTCCAGCTCATCAAGCAATGCGGTTGCCAAGGTGCGAGAGTCGGGCTCAGCTCTCGGCTGCCATTCACGGTTACTGGCCGTCAAACTGCCGTATCGGTACTCCAGATATGTCGATGCACCGGCGACCGGCTCACTCTGGAAGCGTTCAGGTAATTCATCCCAGTGCCCCGCTAGAAGATTCAGAAATCGCTCAGGGTCTCGCGATGCGGCTTCGCGAAGCTGCCAAGCTACGTGATCGGCGCCTCCGATCGAATTCTCCCAATCTTCGTGATGTCCTGCTCGGTAGTGATGAAGTATTCGCAAAACGCCAGTGTCCGACATCTCCAGAAAGCGCTCATATGAGAACGGAGACGCAACTGTCCCGCCGGATACTTCAATGTGCGGCAAGCGCTCAATCGGCCAAAGCTCCCGTTCAATCTCGGCATACTGCCGCTGGACTTCAGGCGAACGCATAAACGCTGGAATCGAACGAAGCAGCATCGCCCGCTCGCGCCGAGCCCACTCTACGGGCCGCGACTGACCGGCCTCTTTCAGGTGGTCGTACAGTTCGCCAATCGAACATGCCACCGCATCCTGTTCCGGCGCTGTGAGCAGCCAGAACGAGACGCCGATCAGATCGCCAACTTCAAAGCGCAATGACGAATCGAGCATCGTTCGGTCCAGGACTATCTCCCGAATCAGACTTCGGTTCGCTTCCGGTGCAGCAGTGCAGGCTCGTATCGCCATGTACCGCAGCGCTCCTTCTGTGCTGCCGACGAGTTTCGAAGCATTCCTCTGCCACCACGGAGTCCCCGAGGTGGCGTGGTGCACAACTGCTATCTCGACTGCCCCGACAAGAACCTGCAGCGCCCCCACATGATGTATCTCAAGTCGGCTGTGAACCTTGCCGAAGGAAGTCTCTCGTAGAAACTCGGTATGCCACGGTCGATCTCTGCCATAACGTGCGCCGCGCGCCCTGCTCCACCTCTCGATCGCATCTATTGCTGCGTCCAGCAACACCTCTGAGCGCGTCATCCGCCGTGTGAGAAACTCTGGATCACGGAAATCGTGTGGCTCACTACGAAGACGTCCGCCTAATTCATACTTCTCCAGATCCTCCTCGCGTAAGTGGCCTGCAATTCGACGCCACAGCAGATCGTCCCCATTGTTCGTAGCCTCGACATACCGACTGAGCGCATCACCAATGCCGTCATACTCATGATACGGACCGTCAACGAGCAGCTCCAACAGGGCCCTGACACCCGGCGTCTCCCAAGCCAAGAATTTGCCGAGCAGATGAGCAACGGCCATGCGAATCATTTCCTGATTCGCCCAATCACACCGGAGTGCCTTCGTCCAGAACGCAATCACGTCGAAGGGATGTGAATTCATCCAATCGCCAGACCGGCGGGCGTGCTGCTCTAATAGACCCGCCTTTTTCTCGGAAAACATCAACGGCACCAGATGGGCATGCCAGAACTCATGCCAAGAGTCGGATGCTGTCGCGTAATAGATTGAGCTGAAAAGTGCCGGATGCTTTCGATAAACGTATTGAACGATGGGCCAATCGTCGGAATCCGGCACGATGTCCCCGAAAGACTCGGCGATAAGTCGCTTCAGGTGGTAAGCCACGTCGCTCTCGAACACGGCCCGCGCCTGTATGCGGAACGACTTGCGATCTGTGCTCCTCAGGTAAGCGAAGAACGACCGGACTGCCGGCCGTATGAAGGGAACTGCAGGCAGCGACCGGATAAAGCAAACGAGCGAGACACCGTCACGCTCGGCTCTACTGACTGCGAGGGCATCCAGTAGCGTTTGATGCCCGAATGCGATATTTCCAGAATCCGTTAGATGCAGCACCTCCGCACTCAGGAGGCGCGTGAGCGCATCCTCGCTAACTTGGACGCGGGTCCGAGCGAGTTCGATTCGGCGCTCGATTAGCATCTGCTGAGCCACGACTTCCAAGGCCTTCATGGCCTCTTCCCCGAGTGACGAATCGTCCCTCACGACGACATCGAGATATCGCCTAGTAAGTGCCTGGGCGGTGGCCACGTTGAACGCCCCCGTGCGCTGTACTACGTCCGCGAACAACGCCAGATTTCTCGGGTTGCCAAGCAGCGCTCGGGTTTGGGCATCAAGGGTCCCGGGCTCGACGCCCCATCCCCGCAGGAGGGGCTCGACCTCGTCATCCCATCGTAACGGGCCGATTGTGACTGCGCATGACCACTCCCGTGCACTGAGGCGACTGTCGTATTTCAGATCAAAGCTGCGACACGCCGTTACGGCGGTGACATTGGGACGAAAACTGAGCTGATCGATCACTCGCAAGAAGAACCGAAGTGCGGAGTGATCTCGCGCGAGTGAGAGCACGTCCAGTGAGTCAATGACGACTACGGTGTACTTCAACTCCGCCATTCGAGATACATGTCCAACGAGATCGCGCATCAACCCATGCGTCTCACGCTCGTCGTCCGGCCGGCCGTTTGCGAACTCCCGCGTCTGGACGAAGAGTGTCGCGATAGCTGGGTCTTTAGAAAGCTCGTCAACTAAATCCAAAATGACGCACGTTTTCCCGGTGCCGGGGCCGTCGCTGAGGAGAACGGATCGTTTCTTTGCGCGGACGGCCTCAAGCAACTGGTCCACAGCTGAACGGCGGACATGGTGACTGCCGATGGTGCGTTTCCAGTTCCGGCCTATCGCGGATACATCAGCGAATGCAGAGTCGAGTTCGGCGCGCGACTTGGTTGGGACAACGCTGGACCCGTGGCGCTCGAACAAACTCAGGAGGTCCTCCCGAGTCAGTCGGTGTGTGTCTTCCGTGGCCACCACGCCGGGCATCCGGGCTCCGAGATGATCAAGGTGAGTCCATAGTGCGTTATATGCGTCCTCAGCCCGCGTCACGCGCAATCGCAAACGCTCGAGCTGCTGCTCGCGCATTGGGTCGAGTTCAGGTGTCGATTGAAACTCGATTCGCTGCAGGAGCGCATACGTTTCGCCCGGAGATGATGCCCAATACTCCCGCAGTCGCTCCTCCACGCTGGCCAGTCCAGCGGAAAGGCTTGCCAGGTAGGCAGAAGCGCTGGGCTGCGTCCTCGCGTATTCACGCAGCTTCGCAAGCTCTCCGAAGGGGCTGCGCGAATAGAAGAC
>JBDZVF010000683.1:0-2264 GCA_040255575.1 Pseudomonadota bacterium
CGGCTGGAGGAAACGCTTCGGCAGATAGAAAGCCAGGCGGCCGCGCGCGAGTGGAGCAATGCCGAGCGCACCGCGCTGCTCACCGCGATACTCGAGCTGGGATCGCGCCGTGAGTATCGGGATTACATCAGCGCGGAACAGGCGGTGATGGCGACCGAGCTCCTCATGCTCGATCTTGATACAGCCGAGCGGAACCGCCCGCGGCTCGATGCGCTCTTCAAGCTCGTCGAGGACGACGAGGCCTACCGCCCCGCCCAGTTCGTGACGGCCATCGAGCAGTTGCGGGCCGCCCTGGGGATGAGCGGTCCGGCGGCGCGCCGATGAGCGTGTAAGTATTTGTTCCGAGAGCATTTGCTGCGACACGGCCACAGCATGAACCGCGATCCCCTGGGTGGCGAACCGCAATCGATACGGCAGCACCTCCCGGGTGACGCAAATTCCGCACACGAGGCGAGAACTGCGTCTCCTATTCCCGGGCTCATCCGTGACCCAAGCCGCGCCGCGGCACCCTGCACCTCCCTAGCATGGCTGCCTTATGTCTGTGCAGCGGGGAGCCAAGCGACGGCCAGCCCTCGCGAAACCGGTTCCCGGTTCGCGGGCGGCCGCGCACGTCCCGTGGATGCGCAGGGTGGGGCTCGTGCTCCTGGTCGCAGCAGTCGGTGCGGGCATCCTCGGGTTGCAGAACATCGCCAGTCGCAAAGTGGTGATGGGCAGCTTCAGGCAACTGGAGCGCAACGCCGCCAATCACAGCCTCGACCAGGTGCTGAATGCCTTCGAGGCAGACCTCGGGCAGCTCGCCGTCAGCGTGCGCGACTATGCCCGCTGGGATGATGCCTACGCGTTTGTCGTCAATCGCAACGAGCGCTTCACGCAATCCAACTTCGCGCCCGAGTCGCTCGAGAACATGGGCGTGGACGTGGTGTGGATGCTCGATGCGGGGGATCGGGAGATTCTGTCGCTGAGGGCCGACCCGAATGGGCCCCATCGCGTTCAGACGCCGGCCGACTCCGAGCTGACCGATGTGCTCCGTGAGGAGCTTCCGCGCATCCGCAAGACGATGGGCAAGTCCAGACCGTTACAGCGACTGCTGCAGACTCCGCACGGTCTCCTGGCGTTTGCAGCTCACGACGTACTGGCGACGGGTGGCCGCAGCGAGCCGCGCGGCATCCTCCTGTTCGGCCGCTTCGTCGACGAAAGCGTGCTGGCGCGCCTTCGGCAAACGAGCCAGTTGCCGGTGGAGCTGTATGCCACGGCGCGCAGCGTGCAGAGACTCCCTCCGCCGGTGGCCGAAATGTGGTCCGCCGCGCAGGGCACGACCCAACGTGTGCTGCGGCCGACGGACGAACAGAACCTCGATATCTACGGGCTCTTGCGCGATCTCGAAGGCGCGCCGGTCGCCGTCATTCAGACGCACACGGATCGCACGTTGCTCGACTTCGGCCAGCAGACGTTGAGCGCGCTGATGCTGCCGATCTCGGCCGTCATCGTGCTGGTTGCGATGGGTGTCGCCTGGCTCCTGCTGCGAATGGAACGGGCGTGGCGCGCGCAGGCCGCGAGCGAGCGACGTTACCGGGCGGTGATCACGCAAGCGCAGGACACGATGCTGCTCGCGGACGCAACCGATCGGAAGATTCTCGAAGCGAATCCGGCGGCGACCACCACGCTCGGGTTTCTCGAAGGGCAGCTCCTGGAGAAGACGGTCGACGAGCTCTTCGTCGTCAATGATGGGGGCACGGTTCGGCCGGTGCAGCCGGAACTCTATGCCGCGTCGATGTCGGACCTGGCGTTGCAGGTTCGCTGCCAGGACGGCCGTCTGCTCGATGTCGAAGTCTCCGCCAGCCCGCTCAGCGTCGATGGGCGCGAGGTGATCAGCTTCGTGCTACGCGACGTTTCGGCTCGCAAGGCTGCCGAGCGCGCGCTCGTGGACAACCAGCAGCGTCTCACGCAGGTGGCGCATCATGACGCGCTCACAGGCCTGCTCAATCGCATGGGGCTGCAGAATCGGCTGCCGGACGTCATCGAGCAGGCCCAGCGCACCAGGCGTCCGGTGGCTTTCCTTTACCTCGACATCGACCACTTCAAGAAGATCAACGATCTTCACGGGCATGGCTGCGGCGACCGGCTGCTGCAGATGGTTGCGGACCGGCTGCGCGGCTCGGTTGCGGCGTCGGACCTCGTGGTCCGCATGGGAGCGGACGAGTTCGTTGTCATCGCGACGGGCGTTCGGGATGCAAATGCAGCCGGCAGCGTCTTAGGGCAGACTC
>JBDZVF010000684.1:0-2258 GCA_040255575.1 Pseudomonadota bacterium
AAGGCCGGCAAGATTCACTGGGGCTGGGACCAGACGAAGCCCAGCATGATTGGCGTGCTCGCGCGGGACGGCGACGGCAAGGACATCCGCTGG
This sequence comes from Pseudomonadota bacterium, assembly GCA_040255575.1. GTDB lineage: Bacteria > Pseudomonadota > Gammaproteobacteria > Steroidobacterales > Steroidobacteraceae > JADGHX01. The sequence goes on from JBDZVF010000684.1 coordinate 94, forward strand.
TTCAAGGGCCCCGAGCGTTGCCTGATGCACACGTTCAACGCGTACACCGAAGGCAGCAAGATCGTTCTGTACGCACCGTTCTTCGATTCGAATTTCTTTCCGTTCTTTCCGCCCGTCGACGGCTCGCCGTGGAATCCGCAGAAGGCGAAGGCGTACGTCCGGCGCATCACGCTCGATCTGAAGTCGAAGAAAGATACCTGGACCGAAGAGGTGCTGTGGCCGTTCAACGTGGTGGACCTCGGGCGCATCGACACTCGCTTCATGACTCTCCGGCAGCGTTATGGCTACACGGGTTACACGGACGCAAAGCGCCCATTCGACGAGGCCCGCGCCGGCAACCTGCGCGGCCGGGTGACGAACTCGTATGGTCGATTCGATTTCGAGACGGGAAAGCTGAACAGCTATTTCGCGGGGCCGACGCACAGCCTGCAGGAGTGCTGCTTCGTGCCGCGACCCGGCAGCACGGAGGAGGGGGACGGATACCTCATCGGGGTGGCCTCGAATTACGCCGATATGCGCTCGGAGCTGATCATCGCGGACGCCAGGGATCTCGAAGCGGGCGACATCGCGCGCGTGATACTGCCCTTCAGGTCCTCGGCACAGGTGCATGGCCTCTGGGCCGATGCGACGGAGCTCGCATGAGCGGTGAGCGGATCACTCGCAGGCAGTTCGTGGCGCGCGCGGTTGCCACCGGGTCGATTGTTGGATCGGTTCCCGCATTGGCCCTGGCGCGTGCAGCTGGCCCCAGGCAGGCGGCGGCGTCCGCGTCCGTGAGCAGCGCCGTGAGCTCGCGGATTGGCGAGGTCGTGCCGGTGGTTTCCTTTCATCTCGATCGGCCCTACGTGGACCTGAGCGGCGAGGCCATTCCCTATCGGCCACCGGCCGGCGCGCGCGGTGGCGAGGCCATCGCGGAACTCGGCGAAGCAGATCGGTTCCGCTTGCCGCTTTGAATCGAGGACGCATCCATGCCTGCATTCTTCAGACTGATTCCCGCAGCGCTCGCTCTGGCGCTGGTCGCGAACGGCTCGGCAGCACTCGCCGCGACGTGCGACAAGGCGTGCCTGGAAGAGATCGGCTACCAGTATCGCGCTGCCTACGTGAAGCACGATCGTTCGCTGGCGCCATTTGCGCGCAAGGTGCGCTTCACTGAGAACAACGTCGAAATGACGTTCCCCGACGGGAGCTGGGATACGGTGACGAAAGAGGTCGGCCCGCCGCTCACGCTGTCTGACCCGAAGACCGGCGGTGTGGGCATCTACACCTCGATCATGCAGAACGACACGCCGGGCTTCCTCGCCATACGCCTGAAAGTGAAGGACGGGCGGATCACGGAAGTGGAGCACATGCTCTCGACGCGGCGAAATCTGAGCGGACCGCCCACGCCGATCGGCGATATCGATACCTTCCGACACCAGCCGGGCGTCGCGGACGTCGTGCCCGTAGCGGAGCGATCCCCGCGCGCGACGATCATCGCGCTCGGGATGGGCTATTTCGACACCCTGCAGAAGAACGACGGCGAGATCCGCAACACCCGCTTCGCACCGGATGCGGTTCGCCAGGAGAACGGGCTCAAGTTCGAGAACATCGAGCAGGGCTTCAAGTCCGGCCGCTATCGCTTCAACGATCGCGTGCGCGATCGGGAGGCGCTGCTGGTCGACGAGGAACGCGGCATCGTCATGTGTCGTGGCTTCATCGATCACAAGGGCGTGCTGGACGAATACACGCTCACCGACGGCACCCGAACGCGCTCGGTGTTCCGCGAGCCCCACACGTGGGCGTTCCTGGAAATGTTCAAAGTGAAGAACGGCATGATCGTGAACGTGGAAGCCACGTTCATCGGCGCGCCGTATTACCAGCGCTCGCCGTGGACGCGAAAACCGGACCGGTAGTGCGCTGTAGAGCATCGCGGAGTTCGCATCGGAGCCATTCCGCTCCGGCGCCACGCCGCAAAATGATTTCATCCGTGAAGAGGGGGATGGCGATGAGGCATTCGTCGAGATCGATGGTCGGACTGCTCACTGTGGCGGGCGTTTCGAGCGTGTGTATGGCACAGGCGCAACCGGCGGGCGATGTCGCTGCCACGGTGGCGGAGATCGTGGTCACCGCATCGCGCATCGAGCGCTCCGGCTTCACCGCTCCCACGCCGACCACGACCCTCGGCAGCG
>JBDZVF010000170.1:0-12012 GCA_040255575.1 Pseudomonadota bacterium
GCCGTACTCGGCGCAGAAATAGGCAACGAGCGGAGCATCCGCGCTCTGCGGCGCGGAGATGTACTCGTCGAATGCCTTGAGCGCCTGCTGATAGCGCCCGAGATAGGTCGGATCGCGGGAAGCGTCATCCAACGCCTTCTGGCTCACACAGCGAAGGAGCAACCGCGGGTTGCCCTCAGTCTGCTTCCACAGTTCCCGGTCGAGATCTTCGAACAGCGCGCGCGTCGGCCGATGCCAGCCGAAGAAAAGATTCGACGCCAGAGCGGGCAGCCGCGCCAACGCTTCCGGAATAACCGGAGTGACTTCAAGTACCGGGTTTCGCATAGCTTCGGGTCGTCCAGGGAACGCGCGAGTCTACCAGCGAGTGAATGTCGGGCAATCCGCGAGGCACGCTAAACTGCACGGCATGCGTTACAGCCGAATAACCCTCGGGACATTTCTGATGCTTACGGCAGCTTTCGCGCTCGCGCCTGAGTTCGATAGCGCGGCGGCCGAGCCTGCGGGCGCGCCATCGGTCGGCTGCCTGCCCGGCGGCAATGGCTTCTTGCGCGCGCGAATCCGCGGTGTCCTGAACCTGGATATCGACTGGAAAGACGCCGAGCTCGAATGCGAAGGCGCCGCACGCCCGGATGGCAGCGGCATTCGCCTGAGCTTCGCGGGCCCTCTCCGATCGGACGGACGGCGCATGCGCATGGTGTTCGGCGTGGCCCGCGCGGCTGAAGGAGCCTCGGGTAGCGCGCTGCCGACGAACCTCACCGTTATCTTCGAAGGCGAGCAGAGACTGTTCGCGACACGTGGCGACGACAAGTGCACAGTGGACAAGCTGGAGCAAGAGCGCGTCGGTTCTCTCGGCGGCGACGTGCGCTCCTATAGAGTGCTCGCCAGCGGTTTCTGCACGGAGCCCGCGAACACGTTGAACGACAAGGAACGTATCGTCGTCAGCACCTTCGACTTCGCCGGCCGCCTCACCTACACAAGGCCCCATCCATGACGTCTTTGACTGCACTGGCTCGCCGCTCCGCGTCCTTCCTCGGTCTGCTGATGTTCCTCCTGGCCGCCGCGTGTCAGGCGCAGGAGATTGATGAAGCCCACTTGCTGGATCTCGCGTCCTTCCCGCAGGCCAAGCTCGAGATTCGCACGGCGAATGAAACGCACCACTTCGACATCTGGATTGCCGAGACCCCCCGTCAGCAGCAGCAGGGGCTCATGTTCGTCCGCGATCTTCCTGCCGCACGAGGAATGCTGTTCGTCGCAAAGAATCCGCGCGTTTTCGACATGTGGATGCGCAACACGTACGTCCCGCTCGACATGGTCTTCATCGGCGCCGACGGCCGGATCTCGAGCATTGCCGAGAACACGACCCCTCATTCACTCGCGATCGTCTCCTCGAAGGTGCCTGTGCGCGCGATCCTGGAGCTGAAAGGAGGCGAAGCGGCGCGTCGTGCGCTGCACGCGGGCGATAAAGTGACCTGGACGCGCGCCAGGTAGGCCCAATCCCTGGCACATAAGCGTTGTCCGCAGGCAACTATCGTGCCTGAGCCTGTCGTAACCATACGCCAAACCCCCCGAGCGACGTCCAAAAAGTAGCGGTTCGTCCCTGTGTAAAACGATTTTCCCCTCGCTTCGGCGCTGTGGCGTTCACGCCAAGCGGCTTTTACCACTGTCGCCTCGCTGCTACTATCGACGCCACGCGAGATCGGGATCAGCCCCCAGTCTGCCTCGATTTCGGCACACCAACGACCCTGCCGGAGACGCGAAGAAGGCGCGCCGTTCGGCGTAAAAAATTTCAGAACGGCGCAAGTCGTTCGCAGGAGGAACCCGATGAATCGCCTCAGCGAAATATCGCTCGCGGTGCGTCGTGCATTGCCTACGAGGGCAATCGCCAGCACCAGCCGCATCATGCTCACCCTCGCTGTTTCGTCCGTCGCCATGCCGGCCCTCTCGCAGGAAGCGCCCGCTGGTGAACCGCAGACGGTCATCGTGACCGGCTCGCGTATTCCGGCACCGAATCTCGAGAGCACGAGCCCCGTCCAGGTGGTGACCGCAGAAGAAATCCAGCTCGGCGGCCGCATGGACATGACCGACGTCATCAACCAGCTGCCCCAGAACTTCAACAATGGTCTGGGTCAGGATCTCGGCAACAACACCAGCGGCCTCACGACCGCCGGCGGTGTGTCGACCGCCGACCTGCGCGGCATGGGCCCGAACCGCACGCTCGTGCTGGTGAACGGCCGCCGACTCGGCATCGGTTCGCCCTATACGGTCATCCAGTCACCCGCGCCGAATATCGACCAGATCCCGACATTCCTGCTCGAGCGCGTGGACGTCGTGACGGGCGGTGCCTCCGCGGTGTATGGCTCCGACGCTATCGCGGGCGTGGTCAACTTCATCACGAAGCAGAACTTCGAAGGCTTCCAGGTCGACTATCACCTGGGCAGGAACTACTACAAGAACGACAGCACGTTCATGCACCAGCTGGCGTCCGAAGCCGATGAGCCGTTCCCAACCGGTTACAGCAAGGACGGCAAGACGCAGACCATCAACGTGATGGCCGGCACGAACTTCGCGGACGGCAACGGCAACATCACGGGCTACTTCAGCTATCACCGCGCCGAGCCCGTGTCGAGTGCGAACCGCGACTTCGGCGCCTGCCAGCTCGCGTACAACACGGACACGGATGCGCCGGAGTGCACGGGATCCGCGAACTCGAACCTGTTCACCATCGATCCGGAGTTCAACACCGTTTACTCGGTGAAGGGCAACGAGTTCGTGGACTGGGGCACTACCGAAACCACGCCGCGAGCCATCTACAATTCCCAGCCGGAAATCTTCATGTCGCGCGACGACACGCGCTACATGGCGGGTTTCATGGGCCACCTGGACATGAGCGACCAGGTGAAGCCGTACTTCGAGTTCCACTTCATGGATGACAAGACGCACCAGGCGATTGCGCCGGCTGCGTTGTTTCTGCAGTCGAACCCGAACGATCCGACAGGCAACGGCAACTACAACATCAACTGCAGCAACCCGTTCCTGAGCGCCACGCAGGCTGGGCAGCTCGGTTGTACGCCGACCATGATTGCAGCCGATGCGGCTGCCATTGCGGCCGGCGGCACGCCCGTGACGACCAACGTCTTCATCGGTCGCCGCAACATTGAAGGTGGCCCACGCTTCTCGGACTACCGGCACACCACTTATCGCGCGGTCGGCGGCGTCAAGGGCTCTCTTGGCGCGGCGTGGAGCTATGACGCGTACGCCCAGTACTACTACGTCGATTTCTTCAACCGCAACAGCCAGTATCTGGACTTCAGCCGAATCGACAGAGCGCTCCTGGTGACGCGAGATGCGGAGGGTAACCCTGTATGCGTTAGCGGAGGCACCTGCGTCCCGTACAACATCTTCCAGGATGGTGGCGTTACGCCTGAAGCGGTTCAGTACCTCCAGACCAACGGCACCGCGCAGGGCTCCAGCACACTTCGCACGATCCACGCGGACTTCACCGGCGATCTGACGGAGTACGGCATCAAGCTGCCGACCTCGTCTGAGGGTGTCGGTGTGAACATCGGTTACGAGCGGCGCATGGAAGACCTCGCCTTCGAGCCGGATTCAGCGGAGCAAAGCGGACAGCTCTCCGGCTTCGGCGGCGCGCCGGTCGCGATCGACAAATCGCAGACGGTGGATGAAGGCTTCATCGAGTTTCGTGTCCCGATCCTCGAAGACATGCCGTTCGTGAAGGACCTCGTGTTCGACACGGGCTACCGTCACTCGGACTACTCCGTCACGGGCAAGATCAACACGCACAAGTTCGAGCTGCAGTACGCACCGACGGCAGACATGCGCTTCCGCGCCTCGTTCCAGCGTGCCATTCGCGCCCCGAGCCTGATCGAGCTCTTCAACCCGCAGGCGATTGGCCTGATCCAGTTCGGCGATGATCCTTGCGCGAGTGGAGCGGCGAATCGTGCGACGGTAGATCAGTGCGCGAACACCGGGCTGAGCCCGGCGCAGTACGCGGCTGGCGTGCCGAACACGGTGGCCGGTCAGATGACGCAGCTCGCCGGCGGCAGCACGGATCTGTCCGCGGAGACTTCCAAGTCCTACTCGGTGGGCGTCACGCTGACCCCGACGTTCATCTCGAACTTCACCGGCAGCATCGACTTCTTTAACATCAACCTGAAGGGCGGTATCGGCACCTTCCCTGCGCAAGTGATCATGAGCAACTGTTTGACCACGGGTAACCCCGTGTTCTGCAGCCAGATCGTGCGCAACCCGCAGAACGGGTCGCTCAACGGTCCGACTGAGGCGACTGGCGGATACATCATCCAGACGGCACTGAACCTGTCGACCACAGTTGTCCGCGGCATCGATACGCAGCTGTCCTATCGGCTGCCGCTCGATAACTTCGGCGACCTGTCGTTCGCGCTGAACGGGTCATACCTGCTGAAGAACGAAACGCAGACCGCGCCGGGCGTCGATGCATATGACTGCGCAGGGCTCTTCGGCGCAGTCTGTCAGACGGTGAACCCGCACTGGCGGCACGTCGTTCGCACCACGTGGAAGACCCCCTGGGCCAACCTGGGGCTCTCGCTGAACTGGCGCTACATCGGCAAGGTCAGCCTGGACCAGAACGAGAGCAACCCGACGCTGCATTTCGCGACGTTCGGTCAGTACAACGGCTTCAACGCGCGCATCCCGGCGTTCAACTACCTCGATCTCGCAGGTACGTGGGGCTTCCGGGAAGGCATGGAGTTGCGTTTTGGCGTCAACAACATTGCTGACAAGAACCCGCCGCTCATCACGTCGGAAATCACCGCCGGTGGCGACGCGAACACCTACTCGACCTACGATCAGTTCGGTCGGGAGGCGTTCATCGCCGTGACGATGAAGTTCTAAGCTCGGCTGACGGGCGGTCCCCGCAAGGGGATCGCCCCAGCGGCTACACTCAGGCAATGCGAGTGTGGCCCGCTGCAGTAGCGATCCTGTCGATACTCTCGTGTTGGCTCCCCGCTTTGGCGGAGGAGCCAACACCTGCTCTCCTCTTCGACTCCCGCACCCGCACCGATCGTATTGGCCGCCTGCTCGTGCCGGTCACGATCAACGGCCAAGGCCCCTTCCGGTTCGTTCTTGATACTGGCGCCAATCGCAGCGTGTTGACGCCGCAGCTCGCCGCGCATTTGGGGCTGACGGTATCGACGGCCAACCGACTCACGATGACCGGTGTCACTGGCTCCGCATCTGTCCCGACCGTGGACGTCGAGCAGATCAAGGTGGGAGAAGTGGAGCTTCAGGATGTGCAGCTGCCGGTAGCCGCAGGCCTCTCTGAAGACGTCTCGGGCACGCTAGGCGTCGACGCGCTGCCGGACACCCGTGTATCTCTCGACTTTGCGAGCGGGAGGATCCAGATACGGAAGGCACATCGCGAGTCGCTGCGGGACGGGTTCTCCCGGATCCGTGGCCAGTGCCGCTTCAAGCACCTGCTCATCGTCCGCGCGAGTGTCGGACGAATACCGGTCAGGGCGGTGGTAGACACCGGCAGTCAGTTCACTCTCGGCAACCTCGCGCTTCGCGCGAAGCTCGGCTTCCCCGAGAAGCTCGATCCGGTGAGAACCACGGATGTCATCGGCGAGACGCTCGAGCGTCAGAAAGGGGAGCGGCGTCCAGTGCCAGCCGTCCGGGTAGGAACGCTGCAATCACCCACGCCTTCGTTCATTTTCGGGGACTTCCACGTGTTCAAGCTATGGGGTCTCGAACAAGAGCCCGCGATCGTCATGGGCATGGACATGCTGAGCTCGCTCGATACTCTCATCATCGACTATCAGCGCTGTGAGCTGCGCGTGCGCCCCAGCACCGTCGAAAAGCCGTTCACCATCAAGCGCTGAGCGTCAGCCCTCTTCCGCTCGCGGTCGCCACGCTTCCATCAACTCCTGCTGCCGGCGCGGCGGCACCGGGTCGTAGTGGCTGATCTCCATCGTGTACGCGCCGGTGCCACCCGTCAGCGATCGCAGCCGCGACTGGTATTCGGTGATCTCAGCGAGCGGCACGAGCGCCGTCACTGTCGCACGCTGCCCTGGCCTCGCATCATTCCCGTTGATACGCGCGCGCTTGGTAGTGAGGTCACCCGTGATGTCCCCGATAGAAGTGGCCGGCGCGGTGATCTCCACCTTCACCACCGGCTCCAGCACGATGGGGTTGGCTTTGCGAACGGCATCCAGGAAGGCCTTGCGTCCGGCTGATACGAACGCGACTTCCTTGGAGTCCACCGAATGATGTTTGCCGTCGTAGACCACGACGCGAATGTCCTGCAGCGGAAAGCCAGCGACAGCGCCTTCCGCGAGCGCCTGCCGCACACCCTTCTCCACTGCTGGAATGAACTGACCCGGGATCGCGCCCCCCACCACCTCGTCCACGAACTCGAACCCGGTGCCGCGCTCCAGCGCCTCCACCCGCAAGAACACCTCGCCGAATTGCCCGGCACCGCCCGTCTGCTTCTTGTGCCGGCAATGTCCGTCCGCCTGCCGCGTGATCGTTTCGCGATAGGGAATGCTCGGCAGGTGTGTCTTGATGTGCACGCCGTACCGTTCCGTCATCCGCTCCAGCAGCACGCGCAAGTGGAACTCGCCCATGCCGTACAGCACGGTCTCATTCAATGAGGCGTGATGCTCGATGCGGACGCAGGGGTCTTCAGCGGTGAGCTTGTGGAGGGCGTCTGCGAGGCGTTGTTCGTCACCGCGTCGTTCCGGTTCGATGGCGAGCCCATGCATGGGCGGCGGGAAGTGAATGGAACGGAGGTGGTAGTTATCTTCGTCGTGGGAGTCGTGGAGCACATCGTCGAAGCGGATCTCGTCGACCTTGGAGATACCGCAGATGTCACCTGGGATGCCCAGCGGTACCTCCGACGTATCCTTGCCTAGAACCTTGTAGAGGTGCGCCACGCGGAACGACTTGCGTGCATCTCCCACAAAGAGCTGCGCGCCCGGCCGTACCGTGCCCTGATGGATACGAAAGATCCCGAGCTTGCCGACGTAAGGGTCGACGCTCACCTTGAAGACGTGGGCGACCACGTGATCCTCGGGGTCAGGCGCGACTCGCACGCGAATCGAATCATCGCCCGGCCCTCTGAGAAAGGGCGGTGGATTGCCCTCCATCGGATTCGGTAGCAGCCTGGCGATGATCTGGAGCAGCTCGGGAATGCCTGCGCCCGTTTCCGCTGAGGTGAAGCACACCGGCACGAGATGCCCGTCGCGCAGCGCCTTCTCGAAGGAATCGTGCAGTTCCTCCGCCGGCAGGTCGCCCCCTCGGTCGAGGTAGCGCGCCATCAGCTCCTCATCGACTTCCACCACCTGATCCAGAATCTGGGTGTGTGCGGCCTCGACGGATGAAAAATCGGTGGGTGTGGCGTGCGGCTGGAAGAAGCAATCGACGACACTCGCGCCATTCTCGGCGGGCAGGTTCAGCGGCAGGCACTGCACGCCGAATCGTGCACGGATCTCGGCCAGCAACTGCTCGGGGTGCGCGTCACGGCTGTCGATCTTGTTGATGACGACCATCCGGCACAGACCCCGGTCTTCGGCGAAGTCCATGAGACGCTCGGTGACGAGGTCGATGTTCGCCGTGGCGCTCATCACGATCATCGCGGACTCCACTGCCTCGAGCACCGCGAACGCGCGCCCGAGAAAGTCGGTGTAACCGGGCGTGTCGATCATCGTGAAGTGGTGCGAGTCACTCTCGAAGCTGCAGAGCGCCGTATCGATCGAGTGCAGGAGTCGCTTTTCCTGCGGGTCGAAGTCCGAGACGGTGGAGCCGCGCTGCACGCTTCCCTTGCTCCGCACGACCCCGGCCTGGAGCAGCAGTGCCTCCAGCAGAAGCGTCTTGCCAGCGCCGGCTTGGCCGACCAGGGCGACGTTGCGGATGTCCTGAGTCGAGTAGCCCATAGCGAAACCCCCGAGGATTTAGACGCTGCGAAGGGCGCTGGCCGGACGCGCCAAACGCAGCGGGGAGCGTACTCCCGCGACTCCGTATCGGGCTAGCGTGGCGGAAGTCCGCAGGGCGCGGCGAGCGAAGGCTTGGACAGAACGTCGGACACGGTCGGACATGACGCGGGCGCGGCGGCCGACTGCGGGGGACCGTCACGGCACGTAAGGTCTCGGCGTCTCGACCGTCTCATTATTATTTTTCTGTCCCATCAGGAGAGGCTCATGCCGCAACCAGGCAAACCGACACCCGAAGACCCGCGCAAGGATGCACCCATCAAGGATCCCCCGGTAAATCCCGAACACGATCCCGAAGAGCCCGAGCCGACGCGGGAAGCCGATGACAGTCCAGTGATTTACGACGAGAACCGGGTACCCGGCTGATCGGGGTACCCCCGTCAGTGGGCGTTCAGGAGGTCTTCAGCTCGAGACCGGAACCCTGCTGATCCACCGTGTGCAGGATCACCGGCCGGCGCCAGATCTTGTGCACGTACTCCAGCACGCGCCGACTGCGCTCCAGGTCCAGGCCGCGCCCATCGACCGTGTGGTCATGCGCCAGCTCCAGAGTGCCGTCGACGCGTACGTGCTTCGCGGCGACGCTCGGCGCCCCGAAGTTGTACTTGTGGTGGATCACGCTCTCGTGAAGCGCAGTGAGGTCGTGCTCCAACACCTTCACCTGCCCATCCGAACGCGCGCTGTAGCGAAACATGTTCAGCTCATCGGCGAGCTCGCGAGTCAGATAATTGCGGACGAAGCCGAAGTCATCGTCCTGCTGCATGATCGAACGCGCCGCTTCGAGCCCTTCCTGCTCGATGATCTTCTCCCACATCGAGAAGCCCAGGTGATACGGATTGATGCTGAGCGACACCTGCTGGTCCGCCGCGATCGGCCGCACCACGTCTGAGTGACACTTGATCGCGTCCAGATAGGCCTGCTGTGGGATGAAGTCCGCCTCCCGCAGCAGGCGAGCGTGCCAGTACGATGCCCAGCCTTCGTTCATGATCTGCGTCGCGAAGACCGGGTAGAAGTAGAACGACTCCTCACGTACCGCCAGGAAGATATCCCGCTCCCAGCTCTCCATATCCGGCGCATACGTCGCGATGAACCACAGCAGATCCCGCTCCGGGTGCGGTGGCAGGGGCGCCTTCTTCTTCACCTCCGTGAAGTTGAACGCGGCTGCCGGGTCGAGCTTCGCAAACCGCTTGCGGAAATCGTCGTCGACGATCGGCTTGGCGTCGGGCAGATACTCTGGATAGCGCGGCCTCCGCAGCGGCTGATCGACGTCGATGTGCTGCTCGAGCGCGAGCGCCGCGTCCAGCACCGACTCCACCCGCTCGCGGCCGTATTGCTCGATCGCTTCCTGGATGTGGCGGGCGTGGTTAGCCGCATGCTCGACGATGTGCTCGCTGACCTGGCCCTGGCAGCGCTGGAACAACAGGTTGTTCTTCGAGAAATCGGCATGGCCCAGCACGTGAGCCGTCACCAACACGTTTTCCGCGAGGCCGTTGCTGGCTGCCAGGTACGCGTGCCCCGGGTTACCGGGGAACACCACCTCGAACAGCCGCGAGTTGCCCATGTGCCGCTGGATGAGCTGGTAGATGTAGCGAACGCCGAACGACCAGTGCGGCATGCGCACCGGGAGACCGTACACGGCGATCTCCATCATGAAACTGTCAGGAACCGCTTCGAAGTCGACAGGGTGAAAACTCAGGCCTGAGCGGGCCGCAAGATCTTCGATGCGGCGGACGTACGATTGCCAGCCCTCGCTCATGTCTCGATAGCCTTGCTCTCGGCGGTGAAGAAGTGGCGCACAGCGCCCCACACGTCGTCGTAATCGTTCAGCGCGTAGCTGCCCGCGGCGATGCCTGACGAGGCGAGCTCCGCATAGAGACGCCCCGTCTCCGTCGCCAGCTGCCGCGACAAGCCCGAGGACACCTCGACGTAGCCCGTGTAGCACGCGTCCTGCGCGATGCTTCGGAGCGTCTCGCGCGCCAGCGCGTTGTCGCCCATCGAGTTGTCGCCGTCAGACGCGTAGAACAGATAGATGTTGCAGCGGGCCGGGTTGTAGCGCTCGTCGATGATCTCGCGCACTTTTGCGAAGCCCGTCGAAGCCACCGTACCGCCCGTGCCAGTCACCTGGAAGAACTCGGGCTCCGAGAACTCCCACGCTTCCGTCGTGTGCGCGACGAACACAGTCTCCATGGAACGGTATTCACGGCGCAGCCCCTGCACCACCCAGAAGAAGAAGGACTTGGCGAGCTTGCGATCCCGATCCGACATGCTTCCGGACACGTCCAGCATGAAGAACACGACCGCGTGAATGGCCGGTTGCTTGCGCCGGGCGAGCTGGCGGAAGCGCAGGTCATCATCCGTGAACGTGGGAGTCGCGTTTGGATTTCCGCGCCGCTTGACCAGCTGCTTGAAGGACCGGCGGCGGTCCAGGCGTGAGCGCGCGCCGCGACGATCCCAGCCTTCGCGAATCCAGTCGGTTTCTTCGGAAGGGCCGACCCGTGCCTTGAGATTGGGAAGCTGCATTTCCTCCCAGAGCCAGTCGACGATGTCGTCGACCTTGAGCTCCAGCATGAGCTGCACCTCGCCCTCATCCTGCCCGCCAGGGCCTTTCTCGCCCGCGCCACGTTGACGCTGCGGGCCCTGGAGCACATCGCCTGGCTTGGCGGCGCCCTGGCCGGCGCCCTGCTGTTCCTCCGGCTTGCGCAGGCGGAAGTGGTAGTGCTCCAGCATCCGAACCGGCACACGCACCGTCTTGGCCGTGTCGTTGATGACATCGGCGCCTGCCACGATCTGCGGCAGATTCTCTCGAACAGAGTCCCGGACCTTTTCGTCGTGCCTCAGCCAGTCACGCGCACCGCGCGAGAACAGCTCGTACCACTTGGTCAGACCGGAAGGACTGGGGTTGCCGCTTCGATCTTCCATTGCCTCTTACCGTCTTGCATCTAGCAAAGGAGTTCGTGGGGTCACACTACTCCTGTGCAAGCAGTGTCGTCACGTAACTCAGTGCTTCCTTCGCACTGTATTCGTCGTAACCGTATTCACTGATCAGCCGCTGCTGAACAACGGAGATCTTCTGCCGGGCATCTTCGTCCGGGCGGGCGGTGGAGGTCACCAGGCGCAGCACATCGCGGCGTTCCTCAAAGAGATACTGCTCGATCGCCTCGCGCATGCGAGCGTGGCTGGAGAGCTTGAACTTCTCCCCCGCCTTGAAGGCGACCATGGCCTTGCGCACGACCTCCTGCCGGAACGAGAGCTTGCCGGAGTCGGAGACCTTGATCTTCTCCTCCACGGAGCGCAGGAAGCGCTCATCCGCCGGCCGCGTCTCGTTGGTGATCGGATCGGTTACCTGGCGATGGTCGAGCGAAGCCTCGACCTCGTCGAGGTACTTCTCGAGCAGCTGCTGCGCCTCCTCCTCGAACGAGGCGAACATCGCCCGATGCACGTCTTCCTTGACCCAGCGGTTGTAGAATTCCTTCCGCGCGGTCACGAGATGGTCGATCCAGCCCTTCTTCTGCTTGTTGTCGATCCGCGCGTCGTGCTCGATGGCGTCCTTCAACGCCAGCAGCAGCTCCATGCTGGTGAGGCTGTGCGCGTTGCTGCGCGTAATGGCGTTCGAGATTGCGTTGATCACGAATCGCGGGCTGATGCCGGTGAGGCCCTCATCCGGCGCCTCGGCACGCAGCCTGACCCCTTCGCTCTCCGGCACGCCTTCCACGGCTTCACCGGCATACAGGCGCAGCTTCTTGGGCAGATCGAGCCCTTCGCGCTCGGGCTTCGCCAGACGAGTGAGAATGGCGAACACCGACGCCAGGTTCAGCACGTGCGGGTCCAGGTGCACGTTGCGGAACGCGGGCGCTCCGGACACGAGCTTGAGATAGATCCGCGATTCGTCCTTGTACGAGAGCGCATAGGGCACCTTGATGATGACCATGCGGTCGAGCAGCGCCTCGTTCTCCTTCTCCTGCAGGAACTTGTGGAACTCTGCGAGGTTGGTATGCGCGAGGATCGTCTCGTCCAGGTGGATGAGCGGGAA
>JBDZVF010000171.1:0-11943 GCA_040255575.1 Pseudomonadota bacterium
GTAGCTCAGTTGGATAGAGCATCAGGTTTCGAACCTGAGGGTCGGGAGTTCGAATCTCTCCGGGCGCGCCATGTTTTCAAGGCTTTTCGCATCAGCGGCCGTTCTGGCCGTCTCCCTTGAGTCAGCACTGAGTCAGCTGTCGGGCCCGTCGCACGGCTCCCGTCCTAACAACTGAGGTGCTTTACACATGGCTAAGAAAAGTCTTCGGGGCGAGATTAGCGCCGTCATCAAGAACGTCCGCTCGCTGGCTGATCTGATCGATGACGACGATGGCGCGGCGTACGTCCGCGATGTGATCCGGCCCCTGCAGAAGATCCGCGACCGCTTGCCCAAGGCTGGCACGGCCGCTGCCGTTACCCTGGCAGCGCTGCTGTCGAGCGGCTGCACGACGGCCGACTGGAAATATGTGCTGACCCCGAAGTGCAACGTGCAGTTGGCTGACGACAGGGTGACCGTAGTGGACGCCACAACTGGCAATACGGTTGCGAGGGCATGGCGCGAGAAGGATGGGACGGCCTGCGTGCAAACATACGGGGCCCGTGTGATGCCCCGGCGCTGAAATCCCGCAGGGATGCGAGATCGAGGGCCGCCGCTGTTGGGCGGCCTTTTCGTCTCCGCGATGGGCTAAAAATTGGGAAGGTCCTTCATCGTAAGTTGCTTGAGCTGCTTGCCGGCAGCATATGCGCAAAGCCGCTCGAAGATCTCGCGGTTTACCGCCCTAAGCCAACGATGATGATCGTCAGTAAACGCTTTGGTGGAGCTGGCCTTCCGGCCATCGGCACCACCGTACTCGCTGCTTAGGTCGCCAAGCATCTCCAGTGTGGTGTAGTCAATCGCCAGCTGCGCGGCGGCCGCTGTTCGACGACGACTTGGTTTACGAGGCATCGTAGTCGGCGGAGCGGGTGCGACTGACTCTGCCACGGTAAGACAGAAGTACGCTAACGATGCAATGGGCTCCCTCCCTTCAATCCCAGCAACGATGCGGTCGTGTAATGACCTCACATCAGGTGTCAGGGAAAAATCAATCGGTGGCGCTGGATATGTTCGTCGGATCGGCGGCGCTGTCGTGCCCGTGATGACCGCCCGCAGCGTTCCTAATTCCATGAAAGCGGCGACCCCCACCAAGGTCCCCGGAGGCGGCGGGTTTCGCATCGCCATTTCGTGACCCTCGAACTGGAGACGGAACTCTCCGGGCGAGTACTCGATGTCGGACCGGGCCTCCCAGGCATCCAGCGTCGGCTGCACAGCCGCTTTGGCCTCCGCCGGAGTCGGAAAGTCCCGATTCAAAGTGACGACCAGCATGCCGTCAGCAAGGCGAAATATCGCCTCTGTGGTGCTGAACTCAACGGGCGCTGTCGAGCGACTCGGGGAGATGAGTGAGCTTCCGGACGAGCCTTCGGGCGCGCAGCCGTCCCATGAATTGACAGACGACGAGGTCGCGCGGATCGCCGGAGTTATCGAGAAGGAGTCGCGCCGAGATACTCCATGAGCTTGCGTCGAGCCCGGTAGCGCGCTTTCAGAGCCGCGAGCCAAGCTTCCGCCTCGCTGCCCGGATCGAGCGCGATCACATCCCGTATCTGATTCGCCGCGTACTGGTAGTTCCGCGGCTGCAGATTAGGCAACGTTGCCTCTACGACGCGCTTCAGGAATCTGGCCGCGGATCGCGGGTGCTCACGCACTACCGCACGCGCCAGGTGCTCAAGCGTGCTGATGCCTACGGCGTGTGCTTCGGCAAGCTCGCGCGCTGCAGTTGAATCACCATCGGAGAGAAGCAGCATCACGCGCGTTGAAACGTCGTGGCGCCCGTCGGCGGACTGTCTTTCCTTTTTTTCGACGTGGGCGAGAGCCCTCTCTCGGTACGACGGCCACTGGTCTCCCGCCGCTTCCTTGAGACGCTTCCATGACTCCGGCTGCGTCTCGGCGCAGAAGTCCTCCCATAGCACGGTCAATGCGTCGTCTTGAAGGCCGGCGTGCTGATACTCCTCCGCGAGCAACGGCCGCAGGCCGCGCCACGTCGGGTGATGTTTGTGGCCGCGCTCAGCCCACTGCATCGCTTCGCGCCGCCGGCCCGCCGTCCGGCAGATCTCGACGATGCGCGCGTACGCGTAGCCGCTTGAGAGGTCGCGCGCGATGACTCGAATGAGTAAGTCGACTTCGCCACGAACCTCGGCAAGGCGTTCCATGCGATCTGTGATCGAGAGCTCTTCGCCCCATCTCTCACCCGGCGCTCTGCTCTCGGTGCGCTGGGGCAGTGCTGCGAACTCGCTTTCCACCGGGGCGGCGAATGCGTGCTGACCCTTCTCACCCAAGAGCGGCCAGAACGCGCGCAGCTCGAAGAACCGCCACTGGTCGAGTCGCTCGAGCTTCAGGAAGTTCTTGCCGCGCTCGGCGCCGTCCGACGGCGTCCGCTCCATGCAAGCGCGATAGTCTGCCGCGACTTCGCGAATCCGATCGCCGATGGCGCCGCCGGAGTCGTCCGACCGCTCGTACAGCTTGAGGAGGCGCGTGAGTGCGTATTCGTAGAGTTCGAAAGCGTGAGCCGGGTCGGCCGCAGCCGCGGACTTGAGTGAGGCGATCGCCGGATCCAGCCTTCGCGCGAACTGGTTGGATGCCCGGTAGTCGAGGAACGAGCCCGTCTTCAGGACGGAGGCCAGTGCCTTCTTGAGTGCACTTGGATCGCTCTCGGCCTTTATCAATAACAGGCGCTTCTCTATGTCGGAGTCGCACTCCGCGAGCTCCATCAGCAGATTCGCCAAGCGCTCGGCGCTTTGTGACCGCAGGAAGCCGCGTAGGTCGGAATCGTTGGACTCATCAGCGGCCGGTCCCGACTCCCCACCGTCGCGCGCGGCGATGGCCACGGCGACGAGATGCTTGCAGAAGCTACCGCTTTCCGCGGCCGGGCAATTGCAGCTCCAGTCATAGTTGGATTCCTGCTTGGCGAGGCGCACGCTGTAGCTTTCGGTGCCTCGGACGGTCGCGTTTATGGCGCTCTCTGTGAGGCTTTCGATAGCAACGCGCCCTTGGCGCGCGTATTTCTGGCCTCGTTCGAAGGAGGATTTGCCCGCCAGTTCGCGGAGCTGTTCGTCGGAGAGATCCATAGGAGGCCATTGTCACACCGCCCGCTTCGGGCGGCTACGCGCGGACCCGAGCTGTCGACGCGCGTTACAAGTGCGTCTATGCGGGTCCTCCTGTCAGGGTCGAGGTGCCGTCGCTGCGCTTTCTCTCATGCGGGCAGCCCGCGCCGCCTTCCCCTCGGTCAGAATCTGGCCGAAGAACCAGATCGGGCTGACGTCAAGCGCTTTGGCGACCGAGAAGACGTCGGAGATCCACGGCTCCACAGTACCGCGCTCGTATCGAGTCATCCGACTCTCGCGGATTTGTGCTCGCGCAACGAGTTCATCCATCGTCAATCCCTTCTCAGCCGCAATCTTCGACGCGAGGCGGACGAACGGCCGGCTGTAGAAAGTCTCAGACCGTGCGCGCCCGCTCACAGCAGCCGCTCCGGTGGCAACCCGCCGTGCGCTCGGAAGAGCGTCCCGACTCTCTCCATCACGTCTCGAAGCCGGTCTGAGATATTTCTGCGCAAGCAGCAGGCGACGCTGCTGTCGATGTCGACGGACGTCGATTCAAGCGCAGCTTGCGCCGTGATCGTCGTCGCCACGATCGCATCGAGCATCAGAGCGATGAGCTTGAGCCTCCTCGGCGACCTGGCGTTCGCTCGGACGTCGGCGTTCATTCGGCTGGCGAGGGCGGGTTCGGCGGCGGGTGATCTTGACGCGCATCGGTGTACCTCATTCGTGAAGTCGTCCGATGTCGCCGTAGAAGCGAGGTCCGAAAGAGCAAGGTCGGGTCGTCAGGCGTAGGTGGATGCCTTCAGGTGATCATCAAGATTGTCGGCTCGCAGGCGTTCGTTCTTGATGATTTCCGCCGGCGTAGCGTTCGAAACATGAAGATATTCACGTTGTCGTTCAGGGCTGTGTTCCGGTCAGGCTGTGTTCGCTGGAAAGTGAGCAGCACTACGGTGAGATGATCAGGTTCATGAACGAGCTTCTGGATGAGATCGCGGACAGTGAGTCTCATCCGCTCGGCGGGTTGCTCGACGCCGTCACGATGTACGTGGCGGAGTACGAGGACAAGCATTGCGCGATCCTGTGAGGCGGCGCCGAGAAGCAGCTGGCGCCTTCCACGGCTTGTGCCCCGGCTCTCGCGGCGCTCAGGCGACGCGGTGAATGAGCGTGATGATCTCGTCGTTGATTTCTTCCGGGGTGACACTGCCGGAACGTTCTTCTGCGCCCTGCAGTGCATTCGCGGCGGTTGCGACAACTGAGATGGCGTCGGAGAGTTTGCCGAGGATCGCGTAGGCGTTCGGGCGCTCCGTGGTCTTGGTCGGTGTGGGTCGCTCGGAGCCGCGGGTTCGCTGAGATTTTCGAGTGGCCATGATGCACCTCTGCTGCGATGTGTGCGATCAGGCTAGAAGGAGCCGATCGAACCGCAAGGCGACCTGATGCGTTGGAGCGAAGCGTCTCGTCCTATGCTGAATACCCAATTTGGGTACGTGGATACCCGAATTGGGTATGCGCGGCACCGCGGCTTCAGCCGGGAGCGGCTTCTTAGCGTGAAAGTCAGTTGTGCCAATATAATTTAGAAAGTTAACTGTGTTATTGCACGATAACAGTGACGATGTTATCGTGCAGAAACTATGTTATGGCCCGCGCACACCGATACGACGCTAACAGCCCACGTGCAGGTATATCTGCACGAAGCGTTGGGCGCAGACGCGCGCATTCGCCGCTGGGGCGGAGCCCAAAAGCTACCCTACTTTTTGCAGGACGCATTTGACCTGCACGAGCTGCAACTGCGCGACAAGCAGATCCTGCTCGCCAGTGGCCGCAAAGAGCGGCTACCCGCCCTAAGCACCCTGCGCGCGCAGCTGGATAAGCTGGCGCACATCGCCGAGCGTCCCGTTGTGTTTGCGACGAGCACGCTCGCGTCCTACGAGCGAAAGAGGCTCGTCGAGCAAAAGATCCCGTTCGTGGTGCCTGGCAATCAGCTCTACTTGCCTGACCTGGGCATCGATTTTCGCGAGTACTTTCGTCAGCCAAAGGAGGCGGTGACGGCATTCACTCCGGCTACGCAAGCGATATTCATTGCGGCCTTGCTGCGCAGGGAGTGGGAAGGCGAACTGAGGCCCGCGGAGGCCATCGCAGAATTGGGCTATACGGCGATGACGCTCAGTCGGGCCATTCGTGAGCTTACGGCCGCGGGGCTGGTCGTGGCGAGCCGGGAAGGAAGGGCGCGCGGGGTGCGAGTGAACCATCCGCCCGCCCAGGCTTGGGAACACGCGGCGCCGTTTCTGCGCAGCCCGGTGAAGCGCGCCATCTGGGTGGATTACCGCGGTCGCGCCAAGGGCCTTCATCCGCTGTTGGCGGGGTTGAGCGCACTGGCGTCCTATTCGATGCTCGCGGAGCCTGAGCACCCGGTTTACGCGCTCGGTCCGGTGCAGTGGAAAATCGCTCAGGATGCGGGCGTCAAAGCACTTCCGGTGCCCCAGCCGGATGCTTCTCTATGGCAGGTGTGGAGCTACACGCCGAGCCTGATGAAGCGTGCCGCGAAAGTTGACCCTCTCTCGCTGACGTTGAGTTTGCAAGGCGAGCAAGACGACCGCGTGCAGCAGGCGCTCGATGAGCTTCGGGGTCAATTCCCGTGGTAAAGGGAATTGACCTTTTTCGCGAGCACTTCGCCGGGCTCGGCGAGCAGTTCGTACTGATTGGCGGTACCGCTGCGACACTGGCCATGGCCGATGCAGGGCTCGAGTTCAGAGCGACGAAGGATCTCGACATCGTTCTTCACATCGAAGCGCTAACTCCGGCTTTCGGTGCCGCGTTCTGGAGTTTCGTGGAGAAGGGCGGTTACGAGATTCGTCAGGCAAGCGATACAGGGAAGCCCGTTCTTTATCGCTTCCAGAAGCCCGCATCGGCTGGTTTTCCGGCGATGCTCGAATTGTTTTGTCGTACACCGGAAGGAATTCGTCTTGCCGAGGGCGCTCACCTCATGCCGATTCCGTTCGAAGAAGCGGTCGCAAGCCTCTCGGCAATCCTGTTTGATGACGAGTACTACGATTTCATCGTCGGAGGTCGCCGGGACGTCGACGGCCTACCTTGGATCGGGGCCGAGCAGCTCATTCCCTTGAAAGCGTGCGCGTGGCTGGATCTCAGTGCGCGTAAGGCAGCCGGCGAGAGAATCGACTCGAAAGACATCAGGAAGCACGGGAACGACGTGATTCGGCTGTCGCAGTTACTCGCTCCCGACACGCAGGTCCGGCTCGGACCGCGAATCGCTGGCGACTTGGATCGATTCCTCACGGTTCTGATTGCTGATGACAGCCACGACCCGAAGGAACTTCGGATTGATCTCTCTCGTGCTGAAGTAGCTGACCGAGTCCGGCGGGCCTATGTGGTTCGCAGTGCGTAACGCATCGCGCGTCGTTTGACATTCGTATTGCAGTATATATCCTGCAGTTACTTATCGGCAGGCTATGCCCATCGGGCTTTCGCGGCGGCGATGATCTTCCTTTTCGGATTTCAGGAGCAGACACGTGTTCATCTGACTTCTTCGGACATCATCACAGGCGCGTGGACGCAAACATCGAAGGCGTTCAATGCATCGGCCTCAATAAGGTCTCTATGCCGGGCGACCTCGTTGCGCTTGAGATCGCGCCTGGCGAACGGGGCTGGAGGTTGCTCGCCGAATATCAACGCGGGTCCGGCGTTGCGGCGCCACCGCGGACATACGGCGCCACTTGAGGCGCTCGATTTGAGGCCGACCGCGGCCGAGCCTTTCATGCCTGGCGATGGCACGGACGGGCTCGAAGAACTCGCCTTCGATCTGGCAACTGAAGCAAGCGAGCTTTCGGGTCAGCTCCATCCGATCATGCGCATCTCGGTGGGCGACCTGCTGCGGTCGGTGAGGGTCGGGAGCTCGAGTCTCTCCGGGCGCGCCACTTTTCCCCGGTCGTGTGTGCCCAAAAGCACAGTGGACCTCCTGTCGCTCAACGCGGCAGGACTTGCCCCGCGCGTAACACATGCCCATCGGGCGGGCCGTAATGCTCCCAATAGGGAATCAGGCCCAGGCGCTCGGCGAACGTCTGGAATCGCGGATCGGCGCGGAAGAGCCGCATCTCGGGTAGCCACAAGACGCCCCATGCGGAGCCCACGAAACCGCGCTGCGCCCAGTGGATCAGCGATCGATCCATCAGGTCATACGCGGCGTCCAGATTGCCGAGCATCGTGTAGCAGATCGCCAGGCGTTTGCGAAAGGATTGGTCCATCTCACCTGGCGCCAGCCGCTCTTCCAGGGCTCGCAACGCTGCGACCGCTCGTGATCTGAGCGAAGCATTACGCAATGCCGCGCACGTGAGACCGATCGCTTCTGCCGCACCGGCCACCCGCACCGCTGCAGAGCAGATACTCGTCAGCAAGTTCGCGGCGTCCGTGTGACGCCCGGCACGTAATGCGAGTTGAACCCTCACGTCGGCCTGCGGAGCCATTGTGACGGAGTGCCCCAGTGCGACTCCTTCATCCGCCCACCGAAGCGCCTCGTCGTCCTCCCCACGCAGCAGCTGAGTAGTCGCGACCATGGTTGCGGCGAACTGTCGCACGCTGGTGAAGCGATGTGCCTCCAGCGCTTCCTCCAATGCACGTTCGAGATGACCGGCTGCCTGACTGATGTGCAAACAGTGCAGAGTTGTAACGAAAGGATCAGAGGTGATGGCGCTGACGCGGCGAAACTGCATTTCCGCATCGACCCAGCGTCCCCGCAATGCCTGAACGACGCCCAGCGCCGCGTACGAAGACTGCGCCCCTGAATCGAGCGCAATCGCGCGCTGCGCGGCGCGTTCGGCTTGCGTGAGAGCGTCGTCGATCGGGTATTCGTACATGGCACACGTCGAGTACACCTCAGACATGAGCGACCACACGCGAGCAGCCCCCGGATCGAGTGTCGTCGCCTGCGTGAGTAGCCTGAGCGCACCGCGCAGATTGTCCTCGCTGGGAAGGATGGATAGACCCTGCGCCTGCCCATAGAGGTAATCCGCGTCCGCTCCTTCGGTCTCGCTGGTTTTGGTGAGTGCGGCCGCCGACGCAGGTGTGGCGACATCATCGAGAAAGCGTTCGACCTTTACGACGTTCGCGACGAACCGATAGCCCCGACCCGGCACGGTGACGATGAATCGATGCAGCGAGGCGGTTTCTCCCAGCGCACGCCGCAGGACAGAGATGTTCTGGGTCAGGCTGTTCTCTTCCGCTGCTTTATCCGGCCAGATAGCGTCGAGCAGTGTCGATTTGTCGATCAGCCGATCGGGGTGCTCGACGAAATAGACCAGCGTGTCGAACACCCGAGGCGGTAGTGAGACAGGCTGTCTCGCGGCGAGCGACACGAGGCGGCGCCTACCCGTATCCAAATGGTATCCATCGAACTCGTAGCATGATTGGGATCCCGGCTCTCGCATGATCGATGAGACCTTTCTTCAGACTTCGTCAGACCACTGCAGGAATCATCACAAGCCAAACGGTATCGTACAGGCAAGAAGCGACCGGGCACGAAACGATGAACAACTTCGCAAAGGGCTGCGGCGCCGGCGTCCTGCTGCTGGTCACGAGTCAAGTCACTGCGCATCACTCCGCGGCGATGTTCGACAAGAGCAGTACCGTGACGCTTCATGGGACCGTGCGGGAGTTTCAATGGACGAATCCTCACTGCTTCATACAGCTACTCGCGACAGACGGAGGCAGGACCGTGGAATGGAGCATCGAGATGGGCGCACCGACGCTGCTCTTTCGTCTCGGCTGGCGTCCGAGCACGCTACGGGCAGGGCAGAAGGTAACCATCGTCGTACACGCGTTGCGCGATGGATCACCCGGCGGCCAATTTACCTCGGGCACTCGCGCGGACGGAGCACCCATTGGGCCCAACCTCGCGGTAGCGACAACGCCATGATGCGAAGAGTGCTCGGCGCGGTAGCAGTGCTGTTGTTCGCTTCGCAGTGCTATGCCGAGCGCAACTCGCATCCCCGAGTGGACGCCTTTGCCGCTCTTCCCGACTGGACCGGGCTGTGGCAGAGCGAAGCGGCGAGGGTGCTGAGCAGCCATGTCTCTGGCCACATCGAGGACGCCGAAGACTCCGAAGAGCTCACTCTCTTCGCTTTGGCAGGTCATCCGCCTCTCAACGCGGATTGGGAGCGGAATTATCAGGCAACGGTGCATGACCAGAAGGCAGCGGCCGCTGCGGCCGCAAGCGCGAAGCTGTGCCGCCCCGCCGGCTTTCCGATGATGATGGATTGGGCCACCCTGTTTCAGGTAGTCGTCACGCCCGAGGAGACGCTATTCATCGGTGAAGACGGGGCAGTTCGTCACGTATATACGGACGGCCGGCCGCATCCGGGCGCGGATGATTTGTGGCCCACTCCGATGGGGGACTCGATCGGGCACTGGGAAGGAGGGACGCTCGTCATCGATACGGTGGCCCGCGCACCGGGGCCAGTAATGCTGAGCCCGGCCGTGACTCTCAGTGACCGCGCTCACTTCACCGAGCGGGTGCGGCTCGTAAACAGCGATACGCTCGAAGATCAAATGACGATCGACGACCCGCTGCGTTTCACGCGCCCCTGGCAGGTGACCTTGCAATACAGCCGCGTGATCGGAATCAACCGCATGGTCGCCTGGGATTGCCAGAACGATCGCAATCCGGTGATGAACGGCAAGCTCACCATTGCGCCGCCGTAATTCATTGGAGGAAAGATCAGCCCTCTGTGGATGTTCATGCTTTTCGGAAGGCTCGGTTTTGAACCGGCCAAAGATCCGGCCACAGATAAAGGCTGGACTCTTCCAATCTATTGTATTCGCCGGTATTTGGTCAGCCATGGAACCGGCCATGGGTTGTGGGGGCGCACCTCAATGCGCCCCCACAACCGCCCCGCCCGCCGGCCGTTTCGCAACCCACACCGAAAGCATCAACAGCAGAAACAACCACCCTGACATCCAGAACAGATCCGTCACCGCCAGCAACATCGACTGGTGAGTCAGCGCGGCATTGATCTGCCCAATCGCCTGGCTCCCCGTCAGCCCCGCATCGTGAAGCTGTGTCACGGCATCTGCGTGATGACTCGAGTAGGCCGTGATGTTCTCCACGAGGTGCGTGCGATGTACAGATTCGCGCCGCTGCCAGAACGTCGTCACGAGCGACGCGCCGAAGCTCCCCGCCGTCGTGCGGAAGAAGTTAGCGAGCCCCGATCCGAACGCCATGCGCTCAGGCGGCAGCCCGCCGAGGGATATGGCCATGAGCGGAGTGAAGTACATCGCGATCCCCGCTCCCTGCAGAAGCTGCGGCAGAGCGAGTGAGCGAAAATCCGCGTCCGGCGGAAAGCCCGCGCGCCAGAAGCTCGCCACCGCGAAGATGAGAAACGCCGCCGTCGCGAAGAGCCGCGGATCCACGCGATTCAGGTTGCGGCCTACCGCCGGAGACAGCAGGAACGCGAGAATGCCGTACGGCGCGACGACGAGCCCGGCCCACGTAGACGTGTAGCCCATCTGCGTCTGCAGCCACAGTGGCAGCAGCACGACATTGCCGAAGAACACGCTGAATCCCAAGCTCACCGAAAGTGTGCCAGCGGTGAAGTTGCGCAACTTGAAAAGGCGCAGATCGACGATCGGGTGCGCCTCCGTCAGCTCCCATACGACGAACGTCGCGAGCCCAAGTGCGGCGACAATCGCAAGCCCGTCAATGAAGCCCGAGTCGAACCAATCTAGCTCGTTGCCCTTGTCGAGCATGATCTGGAGCGCACCCACCCACACGACGATCAGCGCGAGCCCGACGACATCCACCGGCAGTTTGCGGGTCGTCGTTTCACGCCCCGCGAGCAGGTGTCGCGTGAGCAGTGCCACCGCAATCCCGACTGGCACGTTGATGTAGAAGATCCATGGCCAGCTCGCCACATCCGTCAGCCAGCCACCCAGAATTGGACCGATCACGGGCGCGACGACGATCGTCATTCCCCAGATCGCGAGCGCCACGCCTTGCTTCTTTTGCGGGTAGCTCGAAAGCAGCAGCGTCTGCGACAGCGGCACCATCAGCCCGGACACCGAGCCTTGCATGATGCGCGAGGCCAGCAGCAGCTCGAAGCTCGGCGCGAGTCCGCACAACAGCGAGGCGCCCGTGAACAGCAGCACAGCGCTGCAAAACACCCGCACCTGGCCGAAACGCTGTGCCAGCCAGCCCGAGAGCAGCACTGAAACCGCGTTGGCGATGGCGTAAGACGTGATCACCCACGTGGCCTGCGTCGGGCTCACGCCGAGGTCACCGGCAATGTGAGGCAAGGCGACGTTGGCGATTGTGGTGTCGAGCACTTCCATGAAGTTGCCCGTCGCGAGCGACACGGTGACGAGCGCGAGGGTGGCGCCTGTCAGTGCGGAACGTTCTGTGGCCACGCGCGCGCCCTTCCGGTTAATGGGCGATCTGCTCCTCGGCCTGGGCCATCCGCGCAGCCATGCCGCTGTCGTTCTCGGCGATGATCTTCGCGATCAACGCATCGACATCGCGCTCCTGGCTCGCGAACACCGTCGTGCGGTACTCCTTCGCCTCGTCACGAACGCGTGCTGGCGCGGCTTTGCCTCGGTCGTGGACATCGACCTTCACTTCGACCGAAAGCCCGATCTGCAGCGGATGAGCGGCAAGCTCCCGTGGATCGAGCGCGATGCGCACCGGCAGGCGTTGCACGATCTTGATCCAGTTCCCAGTCGCGTTCTGGGGCGGCAGCAGCGCGAACGCCGCGCCCGTGCCTGCACCGAGCCCGACCACCGTGCCGTGATACTCGAAGTCGTTCGCATCGGCGATCAACGTCGCGGGCTGGCCGGCGCGAAGGTCGTTCAGCTGGCCTTCCTTGAAGTTCGC
>JBDZVF010000172.1:0-11936 GCA_040255575.1 Pseudomonadota bacterium
AACGCGCCGCTCGGAAGGGCTGAATTGTTTGCGCGGGCTGGAAGCGCGCGCGGGGCTGGAAGCGCGCGCGGGGCTGGAAGCGGCAGACCCTCTTAGCCGCGCGGCGACTGAGCGCTCTTCAGCCGCCCGGCGATTGAGGGCCTCTTCGGCTTTTCAGCCTTCCGGCGCTTCGTTCCCGAAGCTCATCCCCACGTGGCTGAACCCGCCATCCACGTAAAGGATCTCGCCGGTAATCCCCGCCGCCAGATCCGAGCACAGGAACGCAGCCGTGTTCCCCACATCTTCCAGCGTCACATTGCGCCGAATCGGCGCAACCTGCGCCACCTCGCCCAGGATCTTGCGGAACCCGGCAATGCCCGCCGCGGAAAGCGTCTTGATGGGCCCAGCGGAAATGCCATTCACACGCACCCCTCTCGGCCCCGCATCCGCCGCGAGGAATCGCACACTCGCTTCGAGGCTCGCCTTGGCCACGCCCATGACGTTGTAGTTCGGAATCGCCCGCACCGCGCCGAGGTAAGACAGCGTCACCACCGCGCCCTGACGCCCCGCCATCAGCGGCAGAGCCTCCCGGGTGAGGGCAGTGAGGCTGTAGCTGGAGATGTCATGCGCCATCCGGAAGTATTCGCGCGACGTGTTCTCGATGTAGCTGCCGGATATCGCTTCACGCGGCGCGTATGCCACCGCATGCACGAGGATGTCGAGATGGCCCCAATCGCGCTTCAGCTGACCGAACGCCGCGCTGATCTCTTCGTCCCTGGTGACGTCGAGCGGCATGATGATCTTCGAGCCGAGCGACTCGGCGAGCGGCGTGACCCGCTCTTTCATCTTGTCGTTGAGGTAGGTGAAGGCAAGCTCCGCGCCCTCACGATGCATGGCCTGGGCAATGCCCCACGCGATGGAACGCTCGGTCGCCACGCCCACGATCAGGGCGCGTTTGCCCGCAAGAAATCCCATGGAAGCCTCTCCCGAAGCGGCGCAATCAGCCGCCGCGAGAGGATACGCGGATCGTGAGCTTTTGGCCCGGCTTGATGAAGGAGCGGTCGAGGTCGTTCCAGGCGGTGATCTGTTTCACCGTGACCTGGAAGAGCTTCGCGATCGCATACAGCGTGTCCCCGGCACGCACCACGTAAGTGATGGGGCCCGAGCCCGAGTAGCTCCGCGAATCCGAGGTGAGCTTCGCGCGGCCGCTGCTGCTCGCGGTGGCAGTGAGCTTCAGCCTCTGGCCGGTGCGCAGCGTGTCGCTCGGCTGCATGCCGTTCATGCGGGCGAGCGTCTTCACGTCGAGGCCGCTGCGGCGGGCGACGGCCCAGAGCGTGTCCCCGCGACGCACGACGTGCACGTGCTGCCGACCGCGATTGATCGCGCCTTGCCTGCCATCGACGCGCGCGGCGGCGAGCACGACTTTCGGCGGCAGGGTGAAGGCCGAGGAAGGCACGCGCAGATCCGTGCCGATCATGAGCGGGCCGCTCGGCAGGTCATTGAGCTCACGAATCACTTCGATCCGGGTGCCGAATTTCTTCGCGACGGAGGCGACCGAATCGCCTTTCTGCACGGTGTAGATGGTGGCGTTGAGGCGCTGCTCCGGCGTGAGCTGCGCGACGTTCTGCTCGAAGAGCTCGGCGACCTCGCTCGGCACGAGCAGGTAATGCGGGCCGCTCGGGTCCGTCGCCCAGCGGTGGAAGGCGGGGTTCAGCTCCGAGAGCTGCTCGTGCGTGATGCCGGCGATATCCGCGGCGACCTTGAGATCGATCTGGCTGACCGTGTTCACGCGCGTGAAGTACGGCTGGTTCGGAATGCGGCTGAAGCCGAGGCCGTGCGCTTCCGGGTCCGCGACGAGGCGACGCATGGCGAGAAGGCGCGGCACGTAGCCCCGCGTTTCCTTCGGCAGCCTGAGGTTCCAGAAGTCGGTGGGCTTGCCGTGCGCCTTGTTGGCGGCGATGGCGCGGGCGACATTCATTTCGCCGCAGTTGTAGGCGGCGATGGCCAGGAGCCAGTCCCCATCGAACTCATCGTGCAGGAACTGCAGGTAGTCGAGCGCACCGCGTGTGGATTCGACCACGTCGCGACGCCCGTCGTACCACCAGTTCTGCTTCATGCCGAAGCGGGTGCCGGTGCCGGGGATGAACTGCCACAGCCCCGCCGCGCGCGCGCGCGAATAAGCGAACGGCTCGAAGGCGCTCTCGACCACCGGCAGCAGCGCAAGCTCGAGCGGCATGCCGCGCGCCTCGAGCTCGGTGACGATGTGATACATGTAAAGCTCGGCGCGGCCGAAGGCGCGCTCGAGATAATCCGGGTGATTCGCGTACCAGTCCGCGTTCACGTCGATGGCGTGCCGATCCTCGTCCTCGAGCTTGAAGCCGGCGCGCATGCGATCGAAGAGGTCGCTGTACTGCTCGGGCGTGATGCCGGCGACGGCAGTCGGCTCGCCGGGCTCCTCGGCGCCGGGGCTCTGGGCGGCCGGAGGCGTGAGCGGCTCGGGATTGGTCGCGCTCGGCTCCGCGGCGGGGGCGGGCGGCACTGCCACGCCAACCGGGTCTTCCGAATTACCAGTAAGGGGACGGTCCGAGGAAGGTCTGTGCGCGCAGCCGGCGAGAGCAACCACAGCAACCACAACGGAGACAGCCGACTTCATCAAGTTTCGTACCCTCGGTTCACTTGGAAAAAACCGTCTCCTGACGATTTTCTCGAGACCCTGCGCCGCGCGCCGTGGCAACAAAACGTGGTTTCGACCATCGGCACCAGCACACTGTTTTGAGCGGCGAGTGATGGCTCGCACTCTTCGTCTGCCGCCGCCTCGCGTGCTAAGGTCGCCTCGCGCGCGGGACATAATTCCCTGGCGCGAAACTACGGGTTCAGGGACGGGAATTTACCCTGCCAGTTCACAGTATTGCCAGCCCGAAACTTCGCAAAACCACAAGCCGTGATCCTGTACTGACTCATGAATCGCAATGCAGCCCTCAGCGCCTGGTGGTCCGGCTCGCTCGGTGCGGGCCTTCTCGCCGCGGAATCCGAGCTGCTGCGCGAAGCACTCGAAGACGTCTTCGGGTGGGAGCTGCTGCAAGTGGGTGCGTGGGGGCGCGGTCGCGAGTTGCTGGGGAGTAGCCGCACACGCCGCCAGACGGTCGTGGCTCCGCTCGAACTCGGCGCGGGAGTGGATGTGATCGGCCGCGCTTCGCAGCTGCCGATCAACAGCGACTCGATGGACGCGGTGCTGCTGCCTCATACGCTCGAGTTCGCCTCCGACCCGTACGCCATCGTGCGTGAAGTGGATCGCGTGCTCACCGGCGAAGGCCAGTTGCTCGTGCTTGGCTTCGCGCCCTGGAGCCCCTGGGGCCTGCGCGCGCGCATCAGCCGCGTGGGGTTTCCGCCGGGCATGCGCCGCCTGCTCTCCGAGAAACGCGTGAGGGATTGGCTGGTTCTGCTGGGCTATGAAGTCGTGTCGTCCCGACACTACCTGTTTGCAAATCCATGGGGGTCGGGCTCGCATCCGGGCGAGGGCACCGGCCGCTACCTGCGTCGCGGCCTGAATTTCTTTCCAGCCGGGGCGTACCTCATCAAGGCGCGCAAGCGCGTGTACACCCTCACGCCGATACGGCCGCGCTTCCGGGAGAAACCGGCGGTCCTCGGCGGCCTCGTCAAGCCGACCACACGCCAGACCGGCTCCTTTCGCTCGTGAAGCACATCGAGATCTATACGGATGGGGCCTGCAGAGGGAACCCCGGCCCTGGAGGCTGGGCGGCGTTATTGATCGCGGGTGAGCATCGCAAGGAGCTCTCGGGCAGCGAAGAGCACACCACCAACAATCGCATGGAGCTGCTCGCGGCCATTCGCGGGCTCGAGGCGTTGAAGAAGCCGGGCACCACGGCGCGCGTCTACACCGATTCGCAGTACGTCATCAAGGGCATCAGCGAGTGGCTCGCCGCGTGGAAGCAGCGCGGCTGGAAGACCGCCGACAAGAAGCCCGTCAAGAACCAGGATCTGTGGGAACGTCTCGACGCACTGGCCGAACGACACAATCTCGAATGGCACTGGGTGCGCGGCCACTCAGGCGTCGAAGGCAACGAGCGCGTCGACCAGCTCGCGAACGAAGCGATCGACGCCATGCTCGCAGGCTCGCGCTGAGTGACTGCGCCTCTCGTGACGCTTCGTTCGCGCGCGGCGCTTTGCGGCGCCGTTATCCCGCGCGGTGTGCTCCGGGCCGCCCCCGCTCCTGTTCCCGGGCGCAGCCCCACGCCGAGGCAGGCAGCAAAAACCACGCTTTTTGCTGCCGGCACCCGTGTAGCGTCTCGAAAAAATCGTCAGGAGACGATTTTTTCCCATGAACAAAGCTAAACTCGCGCGCCATGCGGCAGATCGTTCTCGACACCGAAACCACTGGCCTCGAACCAGAGCTCGGACACCGGATCATCGAAATAGGGTGTGTCGAAATCCTGAACCGCCGGCCCACGGGCCGCACCTTCCATCACTATCTGAACCCCGATCGCGACATCGACAAGGGCGCGCTCGAAGTTCACGGCATCACGCTCGAGCAGCTGCAGGGCAAACCGCGCTTCGCCGACGTCGCCGAGGAGCTGATGGCGTTCATCTCGGGCGCCGAGCTCGTCATCCACAACGCGGCGTTCGACGTCGCCTTCCTCGATCACGAGTTGCGGCTGCTGTCGCAGAAGGTGGCGGCGTTCGCCGGCCGCACGGTCAATTCCGTGTGCCGCGTGCTGGACTCGCTCGCCCTCGCGCGACAGATGCATCCGGGCCAGCGCAACAACCTGGACGCGCTCTGCAAGCGCTACTCCATCGACAACTCGCACCGCGAGCTGCATGGGGCGCTGCTCGACGCGCGCATCCTCGCGGACGTGTATCTCGCCATGACGGGCGGCCAGGTGGGCCTCGCGCTCGGCCCGGAACCGGCCGCGGACGCCGAGTCGGCCGGGCATGTGCGGGCGCTGGTGCGGCCGGCTGTGCCGCTGGTCGTTGTCAGGGCTTCATCCGAAGAGCTGAAACTTCACGAGGCGATGCTTGCCGTGATCGCCAAGGCGAGCAAGGGCAAATGCCTCTGGCAGGGGCTGCCGCCACCTGCAGCGCAGGTTGCACAATCTGGTACAAGTGGCTGATTCAGCGGGGTTGGATAATCGCCGCGCGCGTCGAGAACGAAACGGGATGCGACCCGTTGCACGGACGCGACCGCTGCCGGGGCCGACAATTGCGATCTCACCTTCACCAGAACCATGACCGTAGGGACCCAAGCTAGTGCTCAATCTTCGTAAGTGCCGCATCGGCGTCGTCGGGCTCGGGTATGTCGGGCTGCCGCTCGCTGTCGAGTTCGGGAAGCGTTTCGACACCGTCGGCTTCGACATCAAGCCGGACCGCATCGCCGAGCTCAGGGCCGGCCGCGACAGCACCCGGGAAACGACGCGCGCGGAGCTCAGGAGCGCCGCGCGGCTCAGCTTCACGACGAACCTTGCGGACCTCAAGAAGTGCCGCGTGTTCATCGTGACCGTGCCAACCCCCATCGATGAGTACAAGCGCCCGGACCTGACGCCGCTCGTGAAGGCGAGCGAGAGCGTCGGCAAGGTGCTGAAGAAGGGCTCCGTCGTCGTGTACGAGTCGACCGTGTATCCCGGCTGCACCGAAGAGGTGTGCGTGCCGATTCTCGAGCGCGAGTCGGGCCTGAAGTTCAACAAGGATTTCTTCGCCGGCTACAGCCCGGAGCGCATCAACCCCGGCGACAAGGACCATCGGCTCCCGACCATCAAGAAGGTCACGTCGGGGTCGACCCCGGCCGTCGCGGAGTTCGTCGACAAGCTGTACAGCTGCATCATCACGGCCGGCACGCATTCTGCTTCCTCGATCCGGGTGGCCGAGGCGGCCAAGGTCATCGAGAACACGCAGCGCGACGTGAACATCGCCTTGATGAACGAGCTCGCGCTCATCTTCAACCGGCTCGGCATCGACACCGAAGAGGTGCTGACCGCCGCGGGCACGAAGTGGAATTTCCAGAACTTCCGCCCCGGCCTCGTCGGCGGCCACTGCATCGGCGTGGATCCGTACTACCTCACGCACAAGGCGCAGGAGATCGGCTACCACCCCGAGATGATCCTCGCCGGGCGCCGGTTGAACGACAACATGGCGATCTACGTCGCGCAGGAAGTGGTGCGGCTCATGGCGCAGCAGCGCATCCACGTGAACGGCGCGCGCGTGCTGGTGCTCGGGATCACGTTCAAGGAGAACTGCCCGGACATCCGCAATTCGAAGGTGATCGACGTGGTGCGCGAGCTGCAGAAGTACGGTGCGCAGGTCGATATCCACGACCCCTGGGCCGATGGCAGCGAGTGCAAGCATGAATACGGCGTTCGGCCGACTCGGAACGCCCTGCAGAACCGGGGCGCTTACGACGCCATCGTCCTCGCCGTCGCGCATCGCGAATTCAAGGAGCTCGGCGCGCAGGGCCTGCGCAAGCTCGGCAAGAAAAACCACGTCATGTACGACATCAAGCACGTGTTCCGCGCACACGAGACCGATGGGCGGCTGTGAGGAGTAAATGCGAATGAAGGTTCTCGTAACAGGCGCCGCAGGATTCATCGGTTCCCACGTCTCGCACAAACTGCTGGCGCGTGGCGACGAAGTGGTCGGGCTCGACAATCTCAACGAGTACTACGACGTCACACTGAAGCAGGCGCGCCTCGCGCGGTTGCAGGCGCAGCAGAAGTTTCGCTTCGCGAAGCTCGATCTCGCCGACCAGCAGGGGATGACGGAACTGTTCGCGCGCGAGAAGTTCCAGCGCGTGGTGCACCTCGCTGCGCAGGCGGGCGTGCGTTACTCCATCGACTTTCCGCACACCTACATCCAGAGCAACGTCACCGGCACGCTGAACGTTCTGGAAGGCTGCCGGCACAACAAGGTGGAGCATCTCGTCTATGCGTCCACCAGCTCGGTCTACGGCGTGAACACGAACATGCCGTTCTCCGTGCACAACATCGCGGACCATCCGCTGTCGCTGTACGCCGCCACCAAGCGTGCAAACGAGCTGATGGCGCA
Source organism: Pseudomonadota bacterium (assembly GCA_040255575.1). Classification (GTDB taxonomy): domain Bacteria; phylum Pseudomonadota; class Gammaproteobacteria; order Steroidobacterales; family Steroidobacteraceae; genus JADGHX01. The sequence continues at coordinate 7,033 of JBDZVF010000172.1, forward strand.
CAACTTCTCGTCGCTGTTCAAGCTGCCGACGACGGGGCTGCGCTTCTTCACGGTGTACGGCCCCTGGGGCCGGCCGGATATGGCGCTGTTCCTCTTCACGAAGAACATCCTCGAAGGCAAGCCCATCGACGTCTTCAACCACGGCCACCACAAGCGTGACTTCACGTTCGTGGAGGACATCGCCGAAGGCGTGGTGCGCTCGCTGGACCGGGTGGCGCAGCCGGACCCGAAGTGGGACAGCAACAATCCCGACCCCTCCACGAGCAACGCGCCCTTCCGCATCTACAACATCGGCAACAACCGCCCGGTGCCGCTGATGCACTACATCGAGGTGCTGGAGCAGTGCCTGGGGAAGAAGGCTCAGAAGAACATGCTGCCGTTGCAGCTTGGCGATGTGCCCGAAACCAGTGCCGACATTAACGATTTGGTTACAGATGTGGGCTACCGCCCGGCCACGACGGTGGAAGAGGGGGTGCGACGCTTTGTCGACTGGTACATGGAGTACTACGGGCACAACTCACGCTAGAATCCGCGACCTCAAAGAGTCCCGCGGCGCGCGGGCGGAGATCGCATGTCGGATTCGAAAGCGCAGCCGGCACCCTCCCCAGGGGTGCCGCTGCTGGACCTCAAGCTTCAGTACCAGCCCCTGCAGAGTGAAATCCAGGCCGCCATCGAGAAGGTGTGCGCCAGCCAGGCTTTCATTCTGGGCCCTGCCACGCGCGAGCTCGAAGCGGCCATCGCCGCCTACTGCCAGTGCCGCTTCGGCATCGGCGTCTCCTCCGGCACGGACGCGCTGCTCGTCGCGCTCATGGCGCTCGAGATCGGGGCGGGGGACGAGATCATCACGAGCCCCTTCACGTTCTTCGCAACGGCCGGGACGATCGCGCGCAGCGGCGCCCGCCCCACCTTCTGCGACATCGAGCCGGACACGTTCAACCTGTCCCCGGCGGCGGTGCTGTCGTTCATCGAGCGGCGCTGCCAGACGAAGGACGGCAAGCTCATCAACAAGGATACCCAGGGTGTCATCAAGGCCATCATGCCGGTGCACCTGTATGGGCAGGTGGCGGAGATGGGGCCCCTGGTCCAGATCGCGCGGCGCTTCGGCCTCAAGGTGATCGAGGACGCCGCGCAGGCCATCGGCGCGGAAGATGCGAACAAGGCGCGCGCCGGCAGCTTCGGCGACGTCGGCTGCCTGTCGTTCTTCCCGACCAAGAACCTCGGCGCCTTCGGCGATGCGGGCATGTGCGTGGTGGCGAGCGATGCGGCCCTCGCCGAGCGCATCGAAATCCTGCGCGTGCATGGCGGCAAGCCGAAGTACTACCACGCGTTCATCGGCGGCAACTTCCGCATCGACGAGATCCAGGCCGCGGTGCTGAACATCAAGCTGAAGCACCTGGACACCTGGAGCGCCGGCCGCCAGCGCAACGCGCGCATCTACGACAGCGCGTTCGAAGCGGCGGATCTCGGCAAAGCGGTGGAAACGCCGCGCGCCGTGCCCGGGCTGCGCCACATCTTCAACCAGTACGTCATTCGCGCGCGAGATCGGGACAAGCTGCGCCAGCACCTGATGGCGGCCGGCGTCGGGACCGAGATCTACTATCCGGTGCCGCTGCACCTGCAGGAATGCTTCGCGTACCTGAAGCACCGGAAAGGCGATTTTCCGGAAGCCGAGCGGGCGGCGGAGGAGACGTTGGCGTTGCCGATTTTTCCCGAGCTGACGGAGGCGCAGCTGAGGTATGTCGTGCAGAGTGTTGCGGATTTCTACAGGCGCTGACCATGACTGAAGCCACTGTTCCCGGCCCCCGCACCCCGATCTGGAAAGAACTGGAGACGAACGCGGCCCGGTTGAGCAGCGTGGCCACGCGGGAGCTCGTGTCCGGCAACTCGAAGCGCTTCGAGCATTTTTCGTGCGAAGCGGTCGGCTTGCTGATGGACTACTCGCGGCAGCGGGTGGACGAGCCCGTAATGGGCGCGCTCACCGCGCTGGCGGACGCCGTGTCCTTGAAGGACCGGATCCAGGCGATGTGGCGCGGGGACCCGATCAACGTGACCGAAGGTCGCGCCGTGCTCCACGTGGCTTTGCGACAGCCGCAGGGGGCTCGCGTCGGCGGTGCGGAGATCGAGAAGCTGGTGCTGGATGAGCGCGAGCGCATGCTCGCTTTCGCCGACGGCGTGCGCAGCGGCGCCATCGTCGGCAGCACGAAGAAGACATTCACGCTGGTTGTAAACCTTGGCATCGGCGGCTCGGATCTGGGCCCGGCGATGGCGGTGCTCGCCCTCAAGCGTTACACGGGCGGTGGGCCACGATGCGAGTTCGTGTCCAATGTCGACGGTTGTCGGCTGGCGGACGTGCTCGAGACCGCGGACCCTGAGACGACGCTCTTCATCGTCGCGTCCAAGACGTTCACCACGCTCGAGACCCTCACGAATGCGAACACCGCGCGCGCATGGCTCAAAGGCAAGCTCGGCGAGCAGGCGGTGCGCGAGCATTTCGCGGCGGTTTCCGTGAACCACAAGGCGATGGACGCCTTCGGTGTGCACCCCGACTACCGCTTCCAGATGTGGGATTGGGTTGGCGGCCGCTACTCCATGTGGTCTTCCATCGGCGTGTCGCTCGCCATCGCGATCGGCCGCGAGAATTTCCTCGCCTTCCTGCGCGGCGGGCATGAGATGGACGAGCACTTCCGGAGCGCGCCCTGGCGACACAACCTGCCCGCGCTCATGGGTTTGCTGGGCGTGTGGAACATCAACTTCCGCCACCTGCCGACGCTGGCCGTGCTGCCTTACGACGAGCGACTCGCCCGTTTCCCCGCGTACCTGCAGCAGCTGGAGATGGAAAGTAACGGCAAGAGCGTCACACTGGCAGGGCTGCGTGTGGAATGGGATACCGCCGCGGTGATCTGGGGCGAGCCCGGTAACAATGCGCAGCACTCGTTCTTCCAGTTACTGCATCAGGGGACGCCCCGGGCGGCGCTCGACTTTCTGGTGCCGGCGAAGTCGTCGGCCGGGAACCAGGAGCAGCAGAATCTGGCTATCGCGAACTGCGTTGCGCAGGCCGAGGCGTTCATGGCGGGGAATCCGCCGCAGGCGGTGCGGGCGGAGCTGGAGAGGCAGAAGCTGGCGCCGGAGCGGGTGGAGGAGTTGATTCCGCATAAGGTGCATGTGGGGAATCGGCCGAGCACCATTGTGACGTTCACGCGGGTCGACCCGGTCACACTGGGCCGGCTCGTCGCGCTCTATGAACACAAGGTGTTCACGCAGAGCGTGGTGTGGGGAATCAACGCGTTCGATCAGTGGGGCGTGGAGCTTGGCAAGAAGCTGGCGGAGCAGCTGGCGCCGGCTGTCAAAGATCCGTCGGGGAGCCCGCCGGCGTCCTCGGCAGTCAGCAAGCTGCTTCACGCTATAGATAAGATGAGAGCGTCATCCCAGGACTAATCCAGGCAAACGGACGGGAACTCCGGTCGTGCAGGTCTCACTGATCATCAGTACTTACAACTGGCCCGAGGCGCTCGACCTCGTGCTGCAGAGCGTGCTGCGCCAACGGCGCATGCCGGATGAAGTGCTGATCGCCGACGACGGCTCGAGCGAACCTACCGCGAAGCTGGTGGCGCAATGGTCGCAGCGGCTGCCGATGCCCCTGCATCACCTCTGGCAGGAAGACCAAGGCTACCGGCTCGCGCGCTCCCGCAATCGGGCAGTGGCGGCGGCGTGCGGTGAGTACATCGTCGTCATCGATGGCGACATGGTGCTGCACCCGGACTTCGTGGGGGATCACATGCGGGCTGCGGAACCGGGTTGGTTCGTGCAGGGCCTGCGCATTCCAGCCAGCGAGGCGGGTACCCGGCAGATGCTCGCGACGCGCGAGATCGACTACCACCCGTTCAGCTTCGGCATTCGGCGCCGGCATCTGGCGGTGAGGAACAACTGGCTCGCGCGCCGCTTTTCGCGCGACTACGTCACGATGAGGCGCATCAAGGGCTGCAATCATGCCTACTGGCGCTCCGACCTCATTGCCGTGAATGGCTTCGAGGAGCGCATGATCGGCTGGGGACCTGAGGACAAGGAGTGCGTTACCCGGCTGATCAACTCCGGCGTGCGGGGGAGGGAGCTGCGGTTCACAGCGCTCGCGCTACACCTGCATCACGCCTCGCGCGCGCCAGCTGGTGTGAATCCGAATGAGGCGCTGTATCTGGCGACGGTGTCGGGCCGGAGGACCCGAAGTGAAATTGGCCTCGACCTTCACTTGGCGGAGTTCGCGGGTGGCATTCCCGGGCATGCGCGACCGCCCTGGTCCGTCTGACCGCCTACCCGCTCACGCGTTCGATGCAGATCCTTCCCATCATACAGATGTTCTGGCATGGCGCGCCGCTATCGCGCGTTGAGCAGCTGTCGCTTGCGTCGTTCGTTCATCACGGCCATCAAGTCCATCTATACGCATACGATGCGATCAACGGCGTCCCGGCCGGTGTCACAATGCGCGACGCGAGCGAGATTCTCTCGCGCGACCTGATCTTCCGACATCGGCGCACAAAATCGATCGCTCCGTTTGCGGACTGGTTCCGATACCTGCTGTTGTTTCAGCGAGGCGGAATCTGGGCGGATACGGACATCGTTTGTCTCAAGCCGTTCGATTACGCGCAACCGCGTGTCTTTGGCTGGCAGGACGAGGAGTTGATCAACAACGCCGTGATCGGGTTGCCGGCGGGCGATCCGCTCGCGAGCTGGATGGCTGCGTGCTGCGAGCATCCCAATCGCTGGCTGCCATACGACGATTTCGCCGTCCGTTTGCGCAAGCTGCAGCGTCGGCTGCTGCGCGGGAATCACAGGGGCGACATCCGGTGGGGGGAGAGTGGGCCGATCGGCCTGACGCGTGCGATCGCGCATTTCGGCTATACCGCGGAAGC
>JBDZVF010000173.1:0-11901 GCA_040255575.1 Pseudomonadota bacterium
CGCCCTGACCCTTCCGCAGTTGAAACCCTCGCCCGCCACGGCGTCGCCACCGTACACGAAGCGCAAGGCCGCACCGGCCTGCTGCGCTCCTACATGCGACCGATCTACCCGGGCTCCGTGATCGCCGGTCCGGCGACGACGGTGCTCGCTCCGCCGGGCGACAACTGGATGATCCACGTCGCTGTCGAGCTCGTGAAACCCGGCGACATCCTGGTCGTCGCCCCGACCTCCCCATGCGAGGACGGCTACTTCGGCGACCTTCTCGCCACGTCGCTCAAGGCGCACGGCGTGCAGGGCCTCATCATCGATGCCGGCGTCCGCGACGTCGCCGTGCTGAAGCAGATGAACTTCCCCGTGTGGAGCAAGGCGATTTTCGCCCAGGGCACCATCAAGGCGAGCCTCGGCTCGGTGAACGTGCCGGTGCTCTGCGCGGGCCAGCGTATCGAGCCCGGTGACGTGGTGGTGGCGGACGACGACGGCGTCTGCATCGTGCCCCGCGCCGACGCCGCGAAAGTCGCCGAAGCCGCCAACAAGCGCACGGCGAACGAAGAAGAGAAGCGCCAGAAGCTGGCCTCCGGCGTGCTCGGTCTCGACATGTACAAGATGCGCGAGAAGCTCGCAGCGATGGGGCTGAAGTACAAGTAGGCGCAGGCTAGCTTGTCTGCGTTCGCGCGCGGGCGGAGGAAGCGCTTTTGGCGATGCGGGCCTCAGGCGCTTTCGTCGCGCGCCGCACGTGCGGTAGCTGCGGCTGCTGAAAGCCCGCCGGCGTGCCGGATGAAATCTCCGCGCGCGAGTGCCTGTTGACAGTGCGGCGGCTGAAACGCTGCTGAGCCCGGCCGGCGGAGCACTCGCTGATCGGGCGGCGGCACACGGCGTCGCGGTCGCGGCTGAGAGCTGCTGATCGTGGCGCCTCTGGCCGCCACGGCTGAGGAACTCCTAGCCGTTGCGGCCGCTCGGATCCGCCCAACGCCTGAGGCCAATTGCAGTCGCCACGACAGGAACATCCGAACCATCACAGGACACTCCGGTGACCCAACCAACCGAAATCGAAACGATGCTCATCGAGCGCGCCTGCGAGCGTCTCATCACCGAGTTCTTCGAAGCCGTCGACCTGCGTGACGAAGCGCGACTCGACAGCCTCTTCACCGAAGACGCTACCTACGCACGCCCCATCGCGCCGGATGCGATCATCAGCGGCCGCGACGCCATTCGTAAATCATTCGAAGCGCGTCCCGCTGGCCGCGTGGGCCGTCACACGTGTTCGAACGTTCACATCACTGTGGAGTCGGCCGGCCGCGCCACTGGCACGCATCGTGTTGTGCTCTACATGGGCCCGGAGCAGAGTCCGGATCCGCAATTCGGCTATAAAGCGGACGCCCGCGTGCTCATCGGCGAGTTCGCCGACGTCTTCGTCAGCACCTCCCAAGGCTGGCGCTTTCACTCACGCCGCGGGCGAGTGATCCTCCACACCTGAACGCGGGGTAGTAACTACACGACAGCGCACGTCGTCGTTTCGGCGTGCGCCCGTCAGGCATTCACTCTCCGGGCGAGTGCAGACCCGTGCCGGCGCGCAGAGCCGCTGCCCGCGCAGCAGCAGCAGCAGCAGCGAGAAACCCTCTCCAAGATCTTCGTACAGAGGGCACCCGGCGGAGCGGGACACGAGGCCACTCGCCCAGGGGTCTGCGCTCGCGATCGGCGACTGCGGTGCTCGCAGCAATCAGGCGTGTGAATCGGCGCGTTATCTGACCCGCAGATGCGACCCGCCAGCGCGCAACGCCTGCCGAATCGGCAGCAGCCCGCACAAGCGCAATTCCCTATGTTTTCCGGCATTTCGTCGTATTTCGTGACGTGAAAAATCGTGGACTATGGTCCACAACGGGCAGATACTCCGCCGCATCGAACGGACACGGAAGTGACCTCATGCGCCGGAGCCAAGCCCTCATCCCGATCCTTCACGACCAGGTTGACGAGCCTCTCATGGAATCCCGAATCGCCCGCATCGAGTCCCACGTCGAGGACATCCAGCAGAACATCGCCGCGATTCATCTCGACATACGCGAGACGAACCGCCGCCTGGTGGCGGCCAACGACGCGACCGCCGCGGTCGACAAGGCGGTGATTCGGCTCGACGGCAAGCTCGATACGCTGCACGCGACGGTGAAAGGCCTGGACCAGAAGATGGACGTGGCTGTGAAAGCCCTGGACCAGAAAATCGACGCCACCGCAAACCGCTTGGAGCAGAAGGTAGATGCAGTCGCGAACAGCTTCGACCAGAACCTGGATGCGGCTGCGAAAGGCCTGGACCAGAAAATCGGCGCCGCCGTAAACGGCCTGGAGCAGAAGATAGATACGGTCGCGAAAAGCTTCGATCAGAAGCTGGATGCGGCTGTGAAAGGCCTGAACCAGAAAATCGACGCCGCCGTAAACGGCCTGGAGCAGAAGATAGATGCGGTCGCGAAAAGCTTCGACCAGAAACTGGATGCCGTCGCGAAAAGCTTCGACCAGAAGCTGGACGCGCACGCGGCGGCAACCAACCTTCGCTTCGTGTCATTGGAGAGCAAGGTTCAGGAGCTCGACGCGAAGATCGAGACAAAATGCGACGCCCTGAGCCAACGGGTCGATGCGCTCGGCCAGAGACTGGACGAGAAAATCAGCGCACTCGGCGATGGACTCGCGAAGCTGCAGGGGACGGTGAATACCATCGGCATCGCCATCGCCCTGCTCGCCGCGATCCTCTCCATTGCGAAAGCGGTGCAATGGATATCGGACGGTGGGGCGCTCTAAGCCGGCCAGGCGCGGTGTGCCGGGGAATCACGATGTCGGCGAGCCATGGTCGCGGTGAGCCACGATCATGGCGGGTCACGGTCGCGGCGGATTCACACTCCCGGCAGGTCACAGTCCCGGCGGGTCACAGTCCCGGCGGGTCACGTTCCCGGCGGGTCACGGTCCCGGCGGGTCACGGTCCCGGCGGGTCACGTTCCCGGCGAGTCACAGTCCCGGCGGGTCACGTTCCCGGCGGGTCACGGTCCCGGCAGGTCACGTTCCCGGCGGGTCACGTTCCCGGCGGGTCACGTTCCCGGCAGGTCACGGTCTCGGCAGGTCACGGTCTCGGCAGGTCACGGTCCCGGCGGGTCACCGTCTCGGCAGATCACAGTCGGGCTCACAGTCCCGGCAGGTCACCATTGCGGCGAGCCACGCGAGCAACCCCCACGTGACCCGCGCCGCGAAGTCAGGAAAACCCGGGCTTACTTCTTCTTCCGGTCGAGGATCGCACCCAGCCGCGGATACGCGCGGCGCGCATTCCCCTCGTAAATCTTCGTCTTCTCCGAATCGCTGAGACCCAGCGCTTCGATATAGCGCTTGGTGTCGTCGTAATAGTTGCCCGTCTCAGGATCGATACCGCGCACGGCCCCCACCATCTCCGAGCCGAACAGGATGTTGTCGCGAGGCACGACCTTGAACAACAGATCGATTCCGGGCTGGTGATACACGCAGGTGTCGAAGAACACGTTGTTCCTCATCATGTCCGGCAGCAGCGGCCGCTTGAGATCCTGCGCGAGGCCGCGATAGCGACCCCAGTGGTACGGCACCGCGCCGCCGCCATGAGGAATGATGAACTTGATGGTCGGGAAATCCTTGAACAGGTCCCCGGTGATGAACTGCATGAATGCGGTCGTGTCCGCATTGATGTAATGCGCGCCGGTGGCATGGAAGTTCGGGTTGCACGAGGAGCTCACGTGCACCATCGCCGGCACATCGAGCTCGACCATCTTCTCGTACAACGGATACCAGTGCCGGTCGGTCAGCGGCGGCCCGTTCCAATGGCCACCCGAGGGGTCGGGGTTCAGGTTGCAGCCGATGAAGCCGAGCTCCTTCACACAGCGCTCGAGCTCTTTCGCGCTGTTGCCCGGCGGAACGCCGGGGGACTGAGGCAGCTGGCACACGCCGACGAAGTTATCGGGATACAGGTCGACCACGCGCTTGATGAGGTCGTTGCATGCCTGCGTCCAGTACTGGCTCGTCGTCTCGTTGCCGATGTGATGGGCCATCGCGGAGGCGCGCGGCGAGAAGATCGTGAGGTCGGTGCCGCGCTCGCGCTGGAACTTGAGCTGCGCGCGCTCGAGGCTCTCGCGGATCTGGTCGTCGCTGATCCTGATGTTCGCCTTCTGGGGAACGTGCGCCGGATCCTTGAGGCCGGCGATCTGGGATTCGCGGTATTTCTGCAGGTCGGCCGGTGCGGTGGTGTAGTGCCCGTGGCAGTCGATGATCATTTGGCGGCGCTCTTCTTCGCAAAAACGGAACGAAAAAATCGGTCTGCGATGATAACCCGCCGGCCCACGTCCCTGAACCCGCCACGCACAGGTGGGCGGCAATCGAACGCTTATCGCCGCCGATATCCGCTCATCGGCCCCCGCGCAAGATCCGCTGTCGCTTTACCGCGAAGGCGGCGGAAGCCGTCCTCCGCCGCCTCGCGCACCGCCGGGGCGAGAGGGGTTCAGCCCCGGGCGATCCTCACGCGGGCGCGCGCCTGCACCTCGGCAGACCATTCGCGCCCGCTGCCGCCTACGTAACCCATTGGCAAGCGCCGCTCCCGCGGCCCCCACTCAGGCGCGGCAGCCTCCTACCCGAAGTAAAGCTTCAGCGCGGTATCCGACATCTTTCCCCGCGTAGCCGCGTCCGGCACCCAGCCCGCCAGGTCGTTGAGCGTGTCGCGATAAGACACCGCCGCTTCGTGCCCCACGAACGGACAGTCGCTCCCCCACACGAGCCTTTCCGGCCCGGCGTGATAGAGCAGCTTGCGCGCGACACGGCGCGCCAGCTCATCGGCGCGCGGATCGCGCCGCTTCTGCCCGTTCTCCCACGTCAACCGGTAGCCCGCCGAAAGCTTCACCCAGGTGCGGCCCTTCTCCACCGAACGCAGCACGGCCTGGAAACCTTCGCAGTTTTCCGCCTTCTGCGGATCCGGATGCCCGAAGTGATCGATCACGATCCGGGCCCCAGAAGCTTCGAGGTGCGGCAGCAGGCTCGGCCAGCGCGGGCCCTCAACGACCAGATGCACGTGCCAGTCGAGATCGGCAACGCGACGGAACAGCAGCCGATATTCCTCGCTATCGAGATCGGGCAGCTCCTTGCGGCGAGCCAGCTGCAGGCGCACGCCGATCACACCGTCCTCTTTCATCTTCTCGAGCACGTAACGCTCCGTCGTCGGCGGAATGTTCACCGTGCCGCGCAGCCGCTTGTACTTGCGGAGCTTCTCGAGCATGTAGTCGTTGTAGTGCCCGTAGATGCTGATGCCCGCGATCACGCCGAAGTGCACGCCGTTCTCATCGAGCGTGCGCAGGTAATCCTCAGCTGTGAAGCTGTAATCCGGCTTGTGCCACGCCGATGCACCCACCGGCATATCCGGCGTGAAGATGTGCGCATGAGCATCGACGATCGGCGCGTCCCGCGACTCCTGTGTCATGGCATCGGATACTCGTCCGCGTTCAGCACCCAGCCCGGCATCTTCGAAAAATCCAGGCGCGGCGGCGAGAAGATGTCGATGAGCTGATTGCCCCGCGGGTCCGTCGCAGCGGAGGTGTGAATAGCGGGGGGCGGAATCACCGCGATCGATGGCGCGGGACACACTTCATGATCATCGTCGCGCCACTGGTGCATGTTCGCGATCCAGGGCCAGCGGATGTGATGTGTGAACGACCCTTGCAACGCCAGCGAGCCCTGCTCGAAATCCTCGTGATGATGCGGCGAGAGCTTGCCGACATCCCGAGGCGCTTCGTGTGGCAGCACGTTGATCATCATCGTGGTCGAGCGCCGGATACGCCCGAAGCGGCCTTCTTTCGGCGGCACGTCGAGACTGTAGGTACGAATGCGGAATCCCCCCGGCGGATCCGGCCAGGGCTGAAACGGCGGAATATTCGGATGCGCGTTGGCGTATGCCTGAGCGTTAGAGCACTTCATCGCCACGTCTTCGTTACGTGTGGAGATCACACGAACGAGCATGCCCGGCGACATCTTCACCGCGCTCTCGCCGGGCGGCACGATCGAGATCGTGTAGCCGCCTGCTTCCTTCTGCTCTCCCGCAGCGGAAAGAGTCGCCCTGCTCTCCTTTTCGAGCAGGATGACGAAATACTCATCCACATTCTTCCGAGTGAATACCATCTCGGCGGTCACTTCAGAGTAAGCCACGACGAAGTTCTGCCCACGTGCGTACCAGGTGCGCGCGGCCGGGCTCGTCTCGCTCGGCGGCACGTCGTGAAACTTCACGTACTCGGCCGCAGCGAACTCGGTGGGCCCCGCCTTGGCAGCGTAGGGCGCGGCGGCTGCGGCCCCGGCCGCCGGAACGGCCGACGCGAGCTTCGAACGGGGATCTGAAGAGCTGTACGTACTCATGCCTGCACTCACTGCTTCAGCAACACCGGCGGCTCACGGCCGGACACCGGGTTCCTGAAATGAAACGCCAACGAATCGATCTTCGGGAACGGCGCGTAAGTCGCACCGCGCAGGGGCGCATCGGGCGGATACGGAAACGGCGCGGTCGGCGCGAACTGGCGTGCGGCCGCCGCCTTCACGTTGGCCCAGCCCGCGTGGTAGCCGGTGGTCCAGGTGTAATCGAGGTCCATTGCCTCGATCTTCCAGACACCTTCTTCGAGAACCACCTTGTTCTCGTAGATGCCGGCGATGTAACCGCCGTCACCTTCCGCCTGCGAGTTCACCTGAAACAGCCGCATTCGAATCTGTGCGGATTTTCCATCCTGCGCGACGGACACGAACGGCTGCATCTTCTGGTGGATCGCCATGAAAACCCCGCGCCGCCCGCCGTTGCCATAGCGCGTGATCATGGACTTGCGGATGCGTTCCCGCCCGACGTAGGTGCCGATGTAGGACAGCTCCTTGCGACCGTTCACCGCGAAGAGATCGGAGCAGTCGTTCCACACGAACTCATCGATGTAGTAGCCGTATGCATCCGAGACGTTCTCGGCGGCGGAGAAGGCCTCAGCGACCGCGAGCTGCCGCTCCGCTTCCGCGAGCCGCGCGGTGGTTTCGGCTTCCGAGCGCGGTGCTGAATCCGCGCTCGCGCTCGCCTTCAGCGGCGTGCTCGGATTCGCGAACCGAATCTTCGGCACGAAGAACGCGGGATAGATGCTGAATTTCTGCGTTGGCGGCCGGTCAGCGGGAGAATCCTTGTTCGGCCCGAGCGCCGGCTGCGCGTCCTGCGCCCAGCCTTTCGAGTAATCCGCCTTCATGCGCGGATAGAGGTGCACGGACGCGATCTTCCACCTGTCTCCTTCCTTCACATACGTGTTCTCGAAGATCGCCGTGGCCCAGCGCGCGCCTACGTTGTTCATGCCCGTCATGCTGAGCTGCAGGCCGCGCGCCTGCGCCAAGCGGCCGTCTGGCGAGACGGTTACGACAGTGTCCAGCTGGAGATGATCGTTCAGTTCGCCCTCCTTGAGAGCGGGCGGGCCGAACTGCTCCAGCGCATGCCGAATGCTCTTCGTGCCGACGTACACGCCCTCCTGCTCCAACTCCATCGTGCCGTCGGCGGTAAAGAGGTCGGCGACGTCGTCCCACATTTTGCGATCGACGTAAAAGCCATACGCGTTCTGCAGATTTGTAACGGCCGACTCGTCGTTCAGCCGCCGCACGCGCGCTTCGAGCGCAGGAATCGCTGCCGCGGTGATGGCGGGCACCGACGCCGGAACCTCGGGCGGGATCGGCGTGCCGGCACGGTCCGGCGTGTAGTGATAGGGAACGAGCCTGGGCTGCTCTCCCCTCTCATTCTTCACGTTGTGCCAGCCGGCTTCGTAAGGCCCCTCGTACTGCGGAAAATACTGCTCCCTGCTGATCTTCCACGCGCCGTCTTCGAGCACATACTCGTTCTCGTAGATGCCGCCGGCCCAGCTCGCCGACTCTCCGTACTTGCCGCGCATCGCCATCGCGTGCCAGCGACCCTTGGCGCTGTGACCGTCAGGATTCAGCGTGATCACGGGCGAAAGAAAAAGGACAGTGTTCAGTTGGCCCTGATGACCCCCCAGTGACTGAACACCGCCCGCAGGAGACCTGTGGGCGTTCCTTGCGAACAGCTTTTTGATCTCGTCCGGCTGGGCTGCTTCGGTGTAGTGCGCGTACGCGTGCTGCAGCCGTTTGATCGAGCGAATGGCCTCTTCGCTCGCAACCCGGAATTGAAGACGCTGGAGGCGCTGTGAGGTGGGGGCGGCCTGCTCTTCCGCGCGTTCCTGCTCGAGCGCTTCTTTCAACACGCTCGCGTCAATGAGCGTGGCAAGCTCAGCGCGAGTGCGTGGCGTGCGATTGCGTTCCTTCGCCACCCAAACCTCTTCTTCGGTCAGGACATCCAGCATGTCCTCCACCAGCGTGCCGGGATAACCCTCGTGATGCCACACGCGAGCAATGAGGGCGGCGTCGTACCCCGTGGACTTCGCAACGAGCGGCCACACATCCTGCGGCTCGCGGCGCACGTGCGCAGACGCCTTGATGAGCGAGCGCACGAAGGAAACGATCTGCGCACGCATCTGTGGGTTCGCGAGATTCTCGGCCGTCGTGTTCAGGTTGAAGAGCTCGCGGTACACCGAGCGGTCCTGGAACTCGATGGCATCGGCTCCCAGCACGTCCTGCGCGTTCTGGATCTCAGGCTCCCACACCGTCATGGCGTCGATCTCGCCGCGCTTCATCGCGTCGGGCACCTTCTCCATCGCGGTGGTGGTGATGAGGGTGACGTCCGCTTCGGTCAACCCCGCCGTGCCGAGCATCTTCGCGAGGTAATACGCGGAGGAGGTGCGACCGAACGTCGCAATTCGCTTGCCCTTCAGGTCCGCAAGCTTCGTCACCCCCGCCGAGCGGCGCGCGATGATGCGATAGAACCCTTCCGACACCGTGAGGAGGATGCGCAGGTTCGGGTGATCGACGGACTGACGTAGCGCCTGCGTTTCCGCGTTCGTCGCGATGTCCGCTTCCCCTGGCTTGAACAGGTTCGGGATGCCGCCGTTCGACACCGTCACAGGTGTCTTGTGTATGCGGTCCGCCGCGAGCAGCACGGGCGCAAGCTCTATGGTCTTCGTGTTGCCGTAGATGCGCAGTGGGCGGTTCGCATCCTGCGCCGCTGCGGACGTGATGCACGCAGTGAACGCGGCGATGACGATGACGAGCAGCGAGGCGATGAGCCTTTTGCGAGTGTCTGCGTATATCATTTGCATCGACGTTACTACACGGCTCGAAGGGCTTGAAAGCCCTTTCCGCCCGCATTCCGCCGCGATCAACTGCCACTTCCGCAAGGATCAAACATCATGTCAGCACCCGTCATGCTCATCACCGGCGGCAGCCGCGGAATCGGCGCGGCGACGGCGCAACTTGCGGCTCGAAAGGGATACGACGTGGCACTGAGCTACGTGCGCGACGCGCAGCGCGCGGAGAAAGTGGCGGCAGAAATTCGCGCTACTGGCCGGCGCGCCGTGGCCATCCGCGCGGACGTCGGCCGCGAAGCAGACATCGTGAACCTGTTTGCGGCGGTGGACGCGCAACTCGGCAAGCTCGACGTGCTCGTCGTCAACAGCGGCATCAACGGGAAGCCCTATCGGTTGGCCGATGCTCCTGCCGAGCAGATACGCGAGGTCATCGATGTGAATGTGATCGGCGCAATGCTCTGCGCGCGCGAAGGTGTGCGTCGCATGTCCACGCGTCACGGCGGCAAGGGCGGCTCGATCGTGCTGGTCTCATCGCGCGCGACCGAGTACGGCTCGCCGGGCGAGTTCGTCTGGTATGCGGCCTCGAAAGCGGCGATCAACGCGTTCTGCCTCGGGCTTGCGCGCGAAGTCGGGCGCGAAGGCATCCGCGTGAATGCGGTGTCGCCGGGCCCCATCGACACGGAAATGCTGGACGAGGGCCGGCGCGCCAGTGTCAGCGAGGTGGTGCCGTTGGGCCGCGTTGGCACGCCTGAGGAAGTCGGCGAAGCGATCCTGTTCCTGGCCTCCTCCGCCGCGTCCTTCACGACCGGCGCAAACCTGTCGATCTCCGGGGGCCGGTAGAAGCGGCCGTCCGGTCGCTCCCTCCAACCCACTACAGTTTCGGGTTCGTGGGCGGAGTGCCGCCCTGGAACAGCGCCTCGAACTTGCGATGCGCGTAGAGCCAGCGGCCACTCGCGTCACGCACGCACTTGTCGGTAACCAGCGCGATCTGAATTGGCGGATGCGTCGGCAGGACCGGCACGCCGTCCGCCGCATACAGCAGCATGTACCAGGTGCAGGTGGCGCGATTCTCGTCCTCGAACTGCACGCGGAAGTTGTTTACCGCATGCACCGCGAGGCGCTTGCCGCGCTTCACGCGCCACTCGTAGAAATCGCGAATCTTCTGCCTTCCCTGGTACGTCGCCTCCGGGCCCTCGAAGATCCCGTCCTCGGTGTAGTACTCGGGCGCGTTGCGCCCCCAGTTGGTGTCCACGTCGTGCCAGTACTCCGAGAGCAGGCTCTGGAGCTCCGTGGTTGCGAGCAGTCGTTCCGTTCGAGTCATGACAAGCCCTTCTGTGATCGTCTTTTCAAAGTGCGGCCCGATAGATGCTCTTCGCATCCTGCTCGGTGACCACGCGAAGATTGCGTTCCAGCAGCCGCTGCACCGTCATCGCCGCCGCGGACATGCGATCGATCGCCGAGGCATCGATGCCGAAGTGGCCCAGCGTGGAAGGCAGGCCGCATTGGCGTGAGAGTTCCCGCACCCTGTCGAGGCCGCGTCTGGCGGTCTCTTCATCCGTCGCGCCCGGCGTTACGCCTAGCGCCATCGCCACTTCGGCGTACCGCCTCGGGGCGGCGGGCAAATTGAACTCCAGCACATGAGGCAACAGCACGGCATTTGCTACGCCGTGCGCCACGTGAAACTCGCCACCGAGCGGGTATGACAGCGCGTGGACCGCTGCCGTGTTCACCGGCCCAAGACACATTCCACCATAGAGACTGCCGAGCGAGACGGCGGTGCGCGCCTCGATGTCCTTGCCATTCTCGATCGCACGCACGAGATGGTGCGAGATGAGCCGGATGCCCTCGATCGCATAGTTGTCCACGATCGGGTGGGCGAACCGGTTCGCGAACGCTTCTATGCAATGCGTGAAGGCGTCGATGCCGGTCGCCGCGGTCACCGCGGGGGGCATGGTCACTGTCAAAAGCGGATCCACGTATGCCGCGTCGGGAACCAGATGTGGGCTGACGACACCCTTCTTCAGTTCATCCGCTTCGTCCAGCAGGATCGCAATGGGAGACACCTCACTCCCCGTGCCAGAGGTTGTCGGCAAACAAGCGAGATACGTGCTTCGGCCGTTGAGCTTGCCGACCCCAAACGCGTCGGATACGGACCGCGTTCCGTCGAGATAGGCCGAGACGAGCTTGGCGACATCCATGGCGCTGCCGCCGCCGAGCCCCACGACCGCATCGGCGTGCACGCCTCGCGCGACCGCGAGTGCCGCTTCGAAATCGCGGATGGTGGGCTCCTGGCGCGCGTCGGACCACACGGTGACCTCACTGCCGGCGCGCCGTAGCTCCGCGATGAGCGGCGCTGCCAGATCCAGCAGCGGCGGCGCCGTGACGAGGAAAACCGATCGCGCCCCGCGGGCAGCGAGCGCTCCCGCGCATTGCATGGCGCACCCTGCACCGAAGGCGAGCGTGCGCACCTGATGCAACGTTACAGGGCGCGCCCCGCCCGAATCGGCGACGCCCCGGCTCACCTCGGTCATGTCTGGTACGGCTCCCGCTCCTCATTGGATGGGGTGCCACGCTCGCACGACGTGGGCGCGAGCGACTTCGCCAGAACGGCACGAGGATGCCGACAAAGAGGAAGTCAGGACAAATGCGTGTTTCGGAACTGGGTTGGCGTCATCCCGTACTCGTCCCGGAACACGCGCGT
>JBDZVF010000685.1:0-2233 GCA_040255575.1 Pseudomonadota bacterium
CCACCAGCAGGCCGAGCGCGACGACGAAACCGGCAATCGATATCTGGTTCATCGAATAGCCGGTGAAGTAGAGCACTGTCAGCCCGAACGCGAGCGACAGGGGGATCGAGATCATCACGATGCCCGCCGCGCGCCAGCCGAGCGGCAACAGCGTGAGTGACACGAGGGCGATGGCGATGCCGAAGTCGGTGTACAACCGCGAAAGGCGCGCGCTCACGTTGCGCGCCTGTTCGAAACCCCGCTCGAGCTTGATTCGCCTGGGCAGCCCTTTCTCGAAGCGATCGACCGCCGCGTTCACGCGATCCCGCAGCTTCAGGATGTTGTAGCCGTCTTTCTGGTTCGCGGTGACGATCACCGCGCGCTTGCCGTTGAAGCGGGCGAAGTAGCTCCACGGCCTCGTGTCCCAGCTGACGTTTGCGAGGTCGCGCACGCGAACCGACCGGCCATCCACTGCTGACACGACGGTCTCGCGCACTTCATCCAGCGATGTGTACGCGCCGGATGTCTTGAGGCTGAAACTGCGGGGCCCGAGATCCAGGACACCGGCCGGAATGTTGGCGTTCTCGCTCTGCAGGGCTTCGATGACGCGTCCCGGAGTGACCCCAAGCTCCGCCATGCGCTTCAGATCGACCTCGACCCGCAGCTCGCGCTCCGGGTAGGCCCAGCTTTCGGAGGTGCGGATGCCGTCCACGGCTTTCAGGGTGTCCTTCAGCTCGCGCGCATAGTCTTCGAGCTCGCGGTACGGCGCGTCTTCCGAGACCAGCGCGAGCTCCACGATGTTGACGAGGCCCGGGCTCCACTTGCGGATCTCGAGCTCGGCGAGATCCGCCGGCAGGCTCGGGCGCAGCGCGTTCACTTCGCGCGTGACTTCGTCATTCTTCTTGTCCGCGTCGGCATCCGCCTCGAACTCCATCGCGATGGAGGCGACCCCGTCCACCACGGTGGTCTCGATTTTCTTGATGTCATCGAGCTCGGCGATGCGGTCCTCGATCGGCTTCACCACGAGGCGCTCGAGATCCTTCGGATCGGCGCCCGGATAGATCGCGGTGATGAAGAACACCGGAATCTTGAAGTAGGGATCTTCCTCGCGCGCGATGTTGGCGAACGCGAACCAGCCGAGCACTGCGAGGCACAGGAACACGATCAGCGTGAACGGATAGCGGCGGATCGGGAACTCGAGCAGTGACATGACACTCTCCCTGGACGGCGTGCGCGGGCGCTTCAGCCTTTCGGATCGGGGCCGACGTCGAGGCTGCCGACCACCTGCTTGCCTTCGGAGACGATCTCGATGCGCTCATCGTCCTGCAGATAGAGCGCGCCATCGGTCACCACGCGCTCGCCGGGCTTCACGCCTTCATCGAGCGCGACCGCTTCGGGAGCGATGAAGGCGACGCGCACAGGGCGGCGCTTCGCGCGATCGCCATCCACGACATAGACGCTCGCCCGATGGCCGCTGCCTTCGACGATGGCGCCGATCGGCACATACGTGAGCTGGCGCTGGCGGGCGGCCGACGAGTGCAGTTTGAGCTTTGCGACAAGGCCGCTCGCCAGGGACACCGGCACGGAGTCGAAGCGCACTTCGATCGGGAACAGGCCGCTGCGCGGGTCCGCGGTACCGGCGATTTCCGTGAGCGAGCCGGCGATGGACTGGTCGGGATACGCGTCCATGCGAATCTCCGCCGGATCGCCGAGCTTCAATTGCACGATCTCGCGGTCCGACAACGCCGCGCGCACGATGTAGCCGCGATCGTGCGTGCCCAGGATGACCACCGGCTGCGCTGCCGGCACGAGCTCACGCTCTTCCGCCAGCTTGCGCAGGATCACGCCGTCGCCGGGCGCGGTGATCACGGCATAGCCGCGGTTGAACTCCGCCTCGTTGAGCTGCGCCTGCGCGACTTTCGCTTGCGTGCGCAGGTCCTGCAGCTGCTCGAGGCTGATCACCTGGTCATCGTAGAGACGCTCGCCGCGCTCCATGTCGCGCTTCGCCTTCTCGGCGAGCTGGCGCGCCTGCTCGACTTGCGCGTTCACTTCAGTGAGCTCGATTTCCGCGAGGCGCGCGCCCTTCTTCACTTCCTGGCCTTCGCGCACGGGCATGCTCTTGATGACGCCGCCGACCTTGAACGACAGCTTCATCTCGCCCTTGATCGCGACGATGCCGTTGGTCGAGATCGGCGGACTCGCCGGGCCGACCGTTGCCGCTTGCACGCGCACTGGCGTTGCTGGCGCGACCGTT
>JBDZVF010000174.1:0-11824 GCA_040255575.1 Pseudomonadota bacterium
CTTCCTCTCATCAACGAAACCAATAAAGGTGAAGAACGGTGTTCCTCCTGACCTCTCTCGTGCTGGCAAGCATCACGCAAGGCTCTTTCGCCCCCGGGGGCGAAATACTGGGCCGTTGCGAGTTCGGATATCAGCGCGTCAACACATCATGCGAGCGGGTGATCGTTCCCCCTCACGCATACGTTTCACCCACCGGCTCGGACTGGATTTGCGAGCGGGGCTACCACCGCGAGGGTCAGGCTTGCGCGAAGATAAAGGTTCCGGCTCACGCGCATCTCAACGACCTCATTTACACACGCGGCTGGGAATGCGACGCCGGATACATCGAGCGGGAGGACCACTGCGTGCGCCCGAGCGTTCCGGCCAATGCCTACGCGAACACCTACCTCAACGACCGTGGCTGGACCTGCAAGCGCGGCTTCCGGCTGCACGGCGACCGGTGCGATCCCGTAAATGTGCCCGACTATGGGTTCCTCACGGCGCGCGGCGATGGCTGGCAATGCGAGCGCGGCTACCGGCGCACGGCGAGCGATGCCTGCGAGAAACTGCTGCTCCCGGGCAATTCGCACCTCGACAACACCGGGCATGGGTGGGAATGCGACCCCGGCTATCGCCAAAGTGGGGCCGACTGCGCGGCGGTGCAGGTTCCGGCGAACGCCTTCCCCACATTCCTCCAAAGCGGGCCGGGGTGGCACTGCGAGCGCGGCTACCGGCAAACCGAAGGCATCTGTGAAAAGATCGAGGTGCCTCCGCATGCATTCCTGCAGGCGTCCGGCCAGGATTGGAAATGTGAGCGCGGGTACGCGCGTGAAGGGGACGCCTGCATGCCGCTGAACGTGCCGCCCAATGCCCACATCGACTTCTCGGGCAACTCGTGGGAATGTAACTTCGGCTACGACCTGCAGGGTGAACAGTGCCTCCGGGAGGGGAACTCATGACGACACGATTTGCTGGCAAGTGCGTGCTCGTGACCGGCGCCGCCTCTGGCATCGGCAAAGCCACGGCGCTGGCCTTCGGCGCGGAAGGCGCGCGCCTCGTGTTGAGCGACGTGGATGAGACGAACGGCCGCGCCACCGCGGCGGCGGCGCAGGAGCTCGGCGCTGAGACGGAGTTCATTCGTACCGACGTCTCGCGCGCCGCGGATTGCGCGGCCATGGTGGACCGGGCCGTGAGTCGCTTCGGTCGGCTGGATGTGGCCTTCAACAACGCCGGCATCAACATCGCCCCCGCACCGATCGCCGATATCGATGAGGCGGCCTGGCAGCGCATCCTCGGCATCAACCTGACCGGCGTGTTTCTCTGCATGAAGTACGAGATCGCGGCCATGAAGCGCACTGGCGGGGGTGCGATTGTGAACACCGCTTCCGTGGGCGGACTGATCGGCACGGCCGGCGTCACGGCCTACTGCGCGACCAAGCACGGCGTGGTCGGGCTGACCAAATCCGCCGCGCTCGATCACATCAAGGATGGCATTCGCATCAACGCCATCTGCCCGGGCGGCACGCGCACGGCGATGCTCACCGAGTGGTTCAAGGATCCGGAGGTCGAGCGCGCGGCGCTGGCGGGTACGCCAGCCGGTCGCATGGCCGATCCCGCCGAGATCGCGCGAACCGTGCTGTTCCTCGCCTCCGAGGACGCTTCGTTCATGGTCGGTCACGCGCTCGTCGCGGATGGCGGGCTCACCGCGCAGTAGAGCCGCCGCGCTCGGTCCGATCCCGCCGGTGCGCGGGATCGGACCGGTTCTTCAGAACCTCAATACCTTCGCGTATCGAACCTGAGGCAGCGCGCGGAGCGTCGCGAGAATGTCGTCCGGCACGACCTGATCGACGCCCACAATGGTGATCGCATCCCCACCCGGGGCTTCGCGGCCCATGTGGAACGTGGCGATGTTGATCTCCCGCTCGCCCAGGCGGGTGCCCAGCGCGCCGACGAACCCCGGCTTGTCACGGTTGTTGACGAACAGCATGAGCGGGTGGAACTCCGCCTCGAAGGACATGCCCTTCACTTCGATGATCTTCGGCGTGCCGCCGATCACCGTGCCCCCCACCGTTCGCCACTTGCCGCCCGTCATCACCTTCACGCGAATGAGCGAGCCGAACACCGGCGAGGTGTCGCGCTTGGATTCGGTGAGCGGCGTGCCCTTCTGTTTGAGCACGACCGGCGCGGACACCATGTTGATGTCCGGCATCAGCCAGCGCATGAGTGCCGCGAGCGCGGTTGCCGTCAACGGCTGCGTGTTGAGGCGGGACACGTCGCCTTCATATTCGATCTCGACAGCGTCGATGCCGTCATCCGCCACCTGACCCGCAAACGATCCCAGCTTCTCGACGAGCGAGAGGAACGGCTTGAGCCGTGGCGCCTCTTCCACGCTGATCGAGGCGGTGTTGAGCGCGTTGGTCACCGCGCCCAGCAGAAGGTAATCGGACATCTGCGCCGCGAGTTGCAGCGCCACGTTCTCCTGCGCCTCGTTCGTGCTGGCGCCCAGGTGCGGCGTGGCGATGAAATTGGGCGCCCCGAACAACGGGTTTTCCTTCGCGGGCTCGTTGCTGTACACGTCGAAGCCCGCCGCGGCCACGTGGCCGCTCTCGAGCGCCGCGCGCAACGCGACTTCATCCACCAGGCCGCCGCGCGCGGCGTTCACGATGATGACGCCCTTCTTCGTCTTGCCGAGCGCCTCGGCCGACAGGATGTTCCGTGTTCGATCCGTGAGCGGCGTGTGCAGGCTGATCGCATCCGCGCGGCTCAGGAGCTCATCGAGCTCCACCTTCTCCACCCCGAGCGCCACGGCACGCTCGGGCGTGAGAAATGGATCGTACGCGATGACCTTCATCTTCAGGCCGAGCGCCCGCTCGGCGACCAGCGCGCCGATGTTGCCGCAGCCGATGACCCCGAGCACCTTGGCATAGAGCTCCGTGCCCATGAAACGGTTCTTTTCCCAGCGTCCCGCCTGCGTCGAGGCATCCGCCGCACCGATCTGGCGCGCGGCGGCGAAGAGCAGCGCGATGGCATGCTCGGCGGTCGTGATCGAGTTGCCGAACGGCGTATTCATCACGACGATACCGCGGGCGGTGGCCGCGGGAATATCGATGTTGTCGACCCCGATGCCGGCGCGCCCGATGACCTTGAGTCGGGACGCGGCAGCGATCACCTCCTTGTCGGCCTTGGTCGCGGAGCGCACCGCGAGACCGTCATACCGGTCGATGATCTTCAGCAGCTCGGGCTTCTTCAGTCCCGTCTGGACGTCGGCTTCCACGCCCCGGCTGCGAAAGATTTCGAGCGCACGGGGGCTCAGCTCATCGGCGATGAGAACCTTGGGCACGGCACGCTCCTGTTTTCAGGCTTCGAGCTGGCTGACGCAGGTGAGATAGGCCCATTCGATCCACGGCAGGAGCGCCGCCACATCGGCTTTTTCGATGGTGGCGCCACACCAGATGCGAAGACCGGGCGGAGCCGTGCGATACGAGGCGGCGTCGAGCGCTACCTGCTCTTTTTCCAGCAGGCCGGCGAGGTTCTTGGCGAACTCCGCCTGCTTGTCTGCCGGCAGCGCCGTGACGCGCGGATCGACCACCTTCAGGCACACGCCGGTATTGCTGCGTGTGGCGGGGTCGGCCGCGAGAAAATCGATCCAGGGTGTGCGCTCGACCCACTCCGCGATGACGCCGGCATTGGCGTTTGCGCGCGCATGCAGCGCATCGAGACCGCCGATGCTCTCGCCCCACTTCAGCGTATCGATGAAGTCTTCCGTGGCGAGAAGGGACGGCGTGTTGATCGTGTTGCCCTGGAACAGCTCTTCGTCGAGCTTGCCCTTGCGCGTCATGCGGAAGATTTTCGGCAGCGGGCGATCCGGGGTGTACGTTTCCAGGCGCTGCACCGCTCGCGGCGACAGAATCAGCATGCCGTGCGCCGCCTCGCCGCCCATCACCTTCTGCCAGGAGTAGGTGACGACATCGCACTTCGCCCAGTCGATGGGCTGCGCGAACGCCGCGCTCGTCGCATCGTTGATCGCAAGGCCCTCGCGGTCCGCGGGGATCCAGTCGAAGTTGGGAATCTTCGCGCCGGCGGTCGTGCCGTTCTGGGTGAACACGATGTCCGCTTCGCGCCGCGCGAGACTCAGGTCCGGCAGCGCGCCGTATGGGCGGCCGACGTGCAGGCGACAGTCCTTCAACTTCAGGTAACCCGCATCGGTCACCCATTCTTCGCCGAAGCTTTCCCAGGCGAAGATATCGACGGGTCGCGCGCCGAGCATCGACCACAGCACCATCTCCATGGCGCCGGTATCGGACGCGGGCACGATGGCGATGCGGTAATCCGCTGGCACGCGCAGCAATGCGCGCGAGCGATCGATCGCTTCCTTCAGCCGCGCCTTAGCGGGCTTGGATCGATGCGAGCGGCCGACGAGTGCGCCTTCGAGCGCCTGCAGGCTCCAGCCGGGACGTTTCTTGGTGGGGCCCGATGAAAAACGGGCATCGACCGGGCGAACGCCCGGCAGGGGAATCGGTGTATTCAAGTTGTGCTCCCATCCTTACAGATGGGCGTCCGCCGTTGGGAGCGGATGGCCCGCGGCAAGAATAGCGGCGCACGGCATGAAGTCAACAGCTTTTCGGGAATGACAATATGTCGGTGGCTCGCGCGCGTCGCTTCCCGCGCGTATGCCAGTGGCTCGCGTGTCGGCGGCTTGCGCATGGGCCGGCGTCAAAACATGACGCCGGCCCATGCCTCACTGCACTGACTCAGGCTGTCAGAAGTTGAGCCGCACTCCCAGGTTGTATCGACGTCCGTAGATGTCGAACAACGCGGAGTTCGTCTGCTGCGAGCCGGTGAACCCGAACGCGGCGACGAGCGGCGGGCTCTTGTCGAACAGGTTGGTGACGTTCAGATACGTCTCCCACGTGCCGCTCGATGTCAGGTCGCCCCGATAGCTCATCTGCAGGTTCGTGGTCGCATACGAGGCAACGCTGTTGTCGTCGATGTCCACGCCCTCGATGAACGTCGCATCGTAGTCGCCGGTGTTGATGTACCGCTCCTGCATCGTCGCTGAGAACGGCCCGCGCTCGTACGTCAGAGAGAAGGTGCCCTGCCAATCCGGTGCATAGCCCTGCGCACTCTGAAGACCAGTCTGCCCGGCGCGATCCACTTTGGCCGCACCCACCTGCTGGCTCGACAGCTCCTGCACATGGCTCGCGAGAAGGCGCGCGCGAATGCGCTCACCACCCCCGAAGAGATCCACGGGCCGCGTATACGAGAACTCGAAGTCCGCGCCCTTGGCACGTGCCTGCGCCGTGTTGATGAACGTGTTGGTGATCACGGCGATCTTCCCATCCGTGCCACGCTCGATGTAATTGCAGAGCTGCGTCGCGCCCAGTCGGCACTGGTCGACGATGTTCTGCGCACCGAGCTGCCCGATCGCATCCGCGATCTTCACGTCGAACGCGTCGATCGACGCGGCGAAGCCATCCAGCCACGAAGGCTGGTACACCACGCCGAACGTCAGCGTGTCGGCCCTCTCGGGATCGACGTTCGGGTTGCCGTCCGCGACTACGCTGACGGCGTACTGCACGGTCGAGCCCGACTCCGGATCCACCACGTTGCCCGGTCCGCGCGACGTGTCGAAGCGCTCGGAAAGCGTGCCCGCGCGCACGTCACGCGAACGCGTGAGGCGGAAGCGCACCTCGCTGTTGAGCGACCAGTCGATGCCCGCTTTCCACGCCCACATGACGCCGCTGCCTTCGTAATCGGCATAGCGCACGGCCGTGTTCAGGTCGAGCGATTCGGCGAACGGCTTCTGGGAGAGCAGCGGGAACTGCACTTCCGTGAAGGCTTCCTTCACCTTGTAGCCGCCACTCGGCGCGGCAGAGGGCCCGCGCTCGAAAATGTTCGCGTTCCCCGAGTACACGGAAGGCAAGCCACGGTAGCCGAGCGCAGTCGCCTCGGCGATCGTCGGCATGTCGAGCGCGTGCAGTTCCACCGGATACACGGCCTGGCTGAATTTTTCCTCACGCCACGAGGCACCCACCGCCATGCTCACGGATCCCGCCCAGTTATCGAAGGGCGAGCCCGACAGCGCCACGTCCACCACGTTCTCTTCAACGATCTGCTTCTGCGAGATGTCCTGCGTGATCCAGTCGATCGCCGCCTGCGAGGGCGAGCCCGCGCCGAAGAGATTGAGCGGCTGGCAGCCATTGCCAGGATTGGTCAGCGAGGAGTTGCACACGATGTTGCCGGTGACCGGATCCTTCACCGCATCGATGGCCTGGTAGATGCGATCCAGGCGAATCGCGCCATTCATGTTGATGTTCGAATCGGTGCGGCCGTACTGATAGTAGCTATCCAGTTTCCAGTCGCCGATATCCATCCTCAGGCCGGTGGTGACCGACTTCAGGATGTTCTGCTGCTCGATGCTCTTGTTGGCGCCGTAGTCGAGGTCACCCGCACGGCCCAGCGTGAACGAGGAGCCGGCCGGCATCTTCGCCGCGACGTCCGTCGGAAGATACGCGTTGTTCCAGTAGATCGTGGGCGCCCACGACTGGAACTGCCCGCCCGAGGGCGGCGAGAGATACGACGTCTTGCCGGCGCCATACAGGCCCTGCAGGAACACGGATGCACTATCGGTCAGGTCGAACGTCAGGTGCGCGAAGGCGCTGCCGCGCGAGGTATCCGGCGTGAAGTAGTTGTACCAGGACAGATCCTGGCCATCGCCACCCACCTGCGCCGTGGTCGTGAAATCCGTGCCTCGCACGAACGGGGCGTTGACGCCGCCCGGCAGGAACTGAGTCCATTGCAGGTCGGGCGATGCGCCGCCTCTCACCGCAGTGATGAGCCCGCCTTCGGTGAACTGCGTGGAACGCACGTTGGAGCGCGTGATGCGGGCCGGCGTGCCCGCCGGGCGCGTTGCAGGAAGCGTGATGAGGCCCTGGCTCTGCTGCCAGTCGCGCCTCGTGGCGTCCTTGATGGGATCGGCGCTGTAGTAGTCCGCCGCCGCAATCAGGTGCATGCGCTCGCCGAGCGGAATGCCTCCCGCCAGCGATACCGTGTAGTTCTTGTTGTCGCCGAGCTCGGTGACCCCGCCCTGAATGTCGGACTTGAACCCTTCGAACTTGTTGTCGAGGATGAAGTTGACGACACCCGACACGGCGTCCGAGCCGTACGCCGCGGAGGCACCGCCCGTCACGACTTCAACGTTCTTCACGAGCGACGACGGCAGCAGGTTCACGTCGAGCGTGCCCCGGCGCGTCGAAGCCACCACGCGCCGGCCGTCGAGCAGCACCAGGGTGCGGTTCTGGCCGATACCACGCAGGTTCAGGATGCTGGCGCCCGAGGCGCCCGTCCAGCCGGACGAAGGTGCGCCTTCGGGCACCGCGCTGTTCGTGAACTGAGGCAGCTGAGTGATGGCCGCGCCGAGCGTCGTCGGCGCCATGACGTGAAGATCGTCGGCGCTGAGCGAGGTGACGGGCGTCGGCGTGCTCATGCCGTCGATCTGGATGCGCGAGCCGGTAACGTGCACTTCTTCCATGACCGGCGCAGCGCCACCGGCCGCGTCCTGCGCAAGAGCCACACCGCCGATGCCGAGCGCGAGCACGCATGCATGCGCACCCGCTTTCAGCACGCGCGCGCGTGCGGCCGCCGAGAGGACCTCGGCGACGGTCCGATGTACGTTAGACATAGATTCCCCCTGTTTTCGTGCCAAATATGCTGAATGAATGGATGAGCTACCGGCCCTGGAGCTCGGTGAGCAAAGCGATGGTCCCGGGCTTTGCCTCGGGTGGATGGGTCGCGAGGAACACGCCTTTCGCCCACGTGAGGGGGGTGCGCCCCTGCTTGTCGGCAACGTCGAGCTGCGCGCCCTTTTCCACCAGAAAACGGATGATGTCCTCGGAGCCCCGATTGGCCGCGCCGTGAATGGCCTGCAGGCCCATGTCGTTGGTCGCGTTCACATCGTTGCCGAGCGATTGTGCGAGCTTCACGGCTTCGAGCAGATGCTCGCGCCCCTCATCGAAAGTCTGCGAGACGGTCCAGTTTACGCCCGCCGCGGCCATGAGGGGCGTCGTGCCGTTGAACGTGTTGATGTTCGGGTCCGCTCCATGTTCGAGGAGCAGGCGCATCGTCTTCACATCGCCCGCGAGCGCGGCACGCAGGAAAGGCGTCTGGCCGGTGAAATCCACCCATGAGAGCGAACCGAGCCGCGTGATCCAGCGACGCTGCGGCGGGTACTCTTTCGTGCGCGCGTTCGGGTCCGCGTGCTTCTCCAGCAGCACCTTGATCAGCTCGAAGGCGGCGTCGCGATCGACGCCGTTGTCGCGCGTCGGGCCCGGGACGTCGAGATTACGCAGGTCGACCGCCGCCCAGAGAGGCGTCTGGCCGTACCAATCGGAGACGTTCACGTGGGCGCCGCGGGCGATCAGCATCTGTGCGAGAGAGATGTGACCGTTGAGCACGGACATGAGGAGCGGCGTGACACCATCCGCATCGGCCTTCTCGATCTGCGCGCCGGCATCGAGCAGGATCTTCGCGACGTTTTCGTGCCCTTCCCGCGTGGCGTAGAGCAGCGGCGTCTTCGCGCCGGGTGTCGGATCGCGCTCGCCGCGCTCGGGCCAACCGCCGCGCACGATGCCCGCACCTTTCGAGCCGCTGTTCGAGGAGGGCGGGCGGAACTTTGGGGTGTTGCCGGTTCGCGTCTGCGTGTCGACCCTGGCGCCATGCTCGATGAGCAGACTCACGATGGGCGCATGGCCGGCTCGTGCGGCGAGCATCAGCGGCGTCTGGTGATACTCGGGATCGACCGCATCGACCGCGACCTGCTTGTCGAGCAGCGCTTTGACGATATCGAGATTGCCGCCGCGCGCCGCCATCATCAGGCAGTTTTCGCCGGTCGTATCCGAGGAGCTCGCGTCGGCACCCGCCGAAAGAAGCAGCTTCACCATCGCGAGGTCGTCGTTGTTGATGGCGAGATGAAGCAGGAGCACGCCGTAGCGATTGCTTCGGTTCGCATCGGCGCCGGCCTTCAGGAGCAGGCGTGCCGTCTCGATGTCCTGCAGGCGCACGATCCAGTGAAGCGCCGGTGTGCCGTCGGCACTGGGAGCGTTCACGTCGACGTGTTTCCTTATCAGGGCACGCACCGTTTCGAGATCGCCGCGCTCGGCGGCATCGCCGATCTGATGCGCATCGGCGGCGCCTTTGGCCGCGGCACTCGCATTGGCCGCGGCGGTGGCATTGGCCGCGACGACGGCATTCGCCGCGGCACTCGCATTGGTTGCAGCCGTTGCAGCGGCCGCGGCCACAGTGAGCGGCGGCGGCTGCGCCGCTTGCGCGGCGCCTGCCATGCCGGCGCCTGCGCCGGCGCCCGTCAGCGCGAGCATCGAGAGCCCGATGCGCGATACCCGCCTCAGCGTCATCTCAGATCTCCACCGCGCCCGTGCTATCGCCAAACGACTGGTCGGGCACGCCGAGCTTCTCCAGCATCGCGAGGAGCAGATTCGACATCGGCGTCTTCGGCGGCACGTGGATATGCCGCCCGCCTTTGAGCTTGCCGGCGGCGCCACCCGCCAGCACGACTGGCAGCGGATCGTGATCGTGCTGGTTGCTGTTGCTCATGCCGCTGCCATACAGAACGATCGAGTGGTCGAGCAGCGAGCCCTCACCGTCCGGCGTTTCCTTCAGCTTCTGCACCAGGTAAGCGAAGGTCTTCACGTGATACTGATTGAGCTGCGCCAGCTTCGCGATGTTGTCCGGGATGTTCGAGTGATGCGAGAGGTTATGGAACGGATCGCGAATGCCGCTCGCCGGGAACACGGCGTTGCTCACTTCCTTCGCGAACATCAGCGTCGTCACGCGCGTGACATCGGCCTGCCACGCGAGCACCTGCAGATCGAACATCAGCTTGATGTGCGCGTCGAAGTCCTCGGGAATGCCGCTGGGCACCGTCGGCAACTTCAAGCCCTGCGGCACTTGCTGAGCGGCCAGCGCGATTCGTCTCTCGACCTCGCGAACGTCGGTGAGATACCGATCCAGACGCGTTCTGTCGCCCGCCGGGAGTTTCTTCTGTAGCGACGCGACCTCGCCGGTGATGGAGTCGAGGAGGCTGCGCGCCTCTTCACGACGTGCGGCACGCTCATCTGCAGTGCTGCCATCTCCGAACAATCTCTCGAAGATGACCTGCGGATTGTTCTCCATCGGCAGGGGCGACTTCGGCGTCTGCCAGGAAATGGTATTTCGGTACGCGCAGGAGAGCCCTGCCCCGCAGCTCAGACTTCCATCTTCGATGGACAGCTCGAGCGATGGCAGCGGCGCATCCTGCCCCATGTGCTTCGCCGCCACCTGGTCGGCGCTGACGCCGAGCTCTGCCTCCGAGCCCGTTCCGGGCTTGGCACCGGTGAGATACACCGCGGAGGAGCGCGTGTGATTCGCGCCGGCGGAGGCATCCTGGCCATAGGCGTTCGGCAGGTACAGGCCGCTGACGACGTTGATGCGCTCGCGGAAAGGCTCGAGCGGCTTCAGCGTATCGGGGAACTCGAATCCAGTGCCGACCTTCGTGGGCGTCCACTTGCTCATCACCGCGCCGTGCGGCACGTAGATGCAGCCCAGGCGCGCACGAGGCTGAGCGTTGGCCGCTCGCGCAACGCCCGCGGGAATCATCGACTCCAGCAGTGGCAAGGCCAGCACCGCACCCGCTCCCCGCAGCATGGCACGCCGCGAAAGATGCCGTTTTGTCAGAAAGTTCATCGTCCACCTTCCTTCGACGTCACGCTGTCATCAGGTCGAAAAAATAATGAGCACGCAGGCATCGGCCATCGGACCACCGCCCCGTCAGCGGCTGGCGGTTTGAGTCTTTTTGTCATGGGGCGCTGCCTTGGCCTTGAACTGAAAGGGCTCGCTCGCCACGATGCCGAGCACGAATGCGGAGAAGCGATCCCCCTGCCGATCGGCATTGCGCACGATCGCGCGGATGGCGGGCTGATCGAAGTACTCGATGCGCCGGCCGAGCGCGTACGTCAGCAGCTTTTCGGTGAACGCCGTGAGGAACGCGTCTTTGCGCTGAAGCAGCGCGGAGCGCAACGCCTGCGGGCTCGAGATCGACGTGCCATCCACCAGCGTGCCGCGGGTGTCGATGAGACTGGCCCCTTCGTGATCGCGCCAGCGCCCGACGAGATCGAAGTTCTCGAGCGAGAAGCCGATGGGATCCATGACCTGGTGGCACATGGCGCAGGAGGGACTCGTGCGGTGACGCTCGAGCCGCTCGCGAACGGTGCTGGGCTTCGCCGACTCATCCGCCTTGAGATCCGCTTCGACACCCGGGGGCGGACGCGGCACTGGCGCGCCCATCAGGTTCTCCATCACCCACGCGCCGCGTATCACGGGCGACGTGCGATCGCCGACCGAGGTTACCGTCAGAATGCTCCCCTGGCCGAGCACGCCGCGCCGTGGCGAGTCCGCCGGCAGCGACACGCGCCGCATGTAACTGCCCCGCACGCCTTTGATGCCGTAGTGACGCGCGAGCCGCTCGTTCAGGAAGGTGTAATCCGCGTCGAGCAGCTCGATAACCGGGCGGTCCTCCCGCACGATGTTCGCGAACAGCATCTGCGTTTCCTGCTGAAACGCCTGGCGCAGGTTCTCATCGAACTCGCGGTCGGAGGGCTGCGCGTTGCGCAGCTCCCGAAGATGCAGCCACTGCCCGACGAAGTTCTCGACGAGCTCGTTCGAGCGCGCATCGGCCAGCATGCGCCGCACCTGCTGCTCGAGCACTTTCGGATTGCTCAACCGTTTCTCGGCCGCGATCTTCAGGAGCTCCTCATCCGGGATGGAGCTCCATATGAAAAAGGAGAGCCTCGAT
>JBDZVF010000175.1:0-11795 GCA_040255575.1 Pseudomonadota bacterium
CTGCCCCCCCACCCAAGAACAACTATCGGGGAGAACACCATGGGTCTTGGCAGGGAGTTCAAAGAGTTCGCGATGAAGGGCAACGTCATCGACCTCGCGGTCGGTGTCGTGATCGGTGCCGCCTTCGGCAAGATCGTGAGCTCGCTCGTCGCCGATGTGATCATGCCGCCCCTGGGCCTTGCCACCGGCGGCATCGACTTCAAGGAAAAAGCGGTCACGCTGCTCGCAGCAGGCGCGGATGGGAAGCCCGTGATCCTGAAATACGGCATGTTCCTCCAGACGATCTTCGAGTTCCTGATCATCGCGCTGGCGCTGTTCCTCGTGATCAAGGGCATCAACGCCCTGAAGCGCCCGCCGCCGCCCTCACCGAGCGCACCACCGCCGCCGCCGACGAAAGAAGAACAGTTGCTGACCGAGATCCGCGACCTGCTCGCGAAGAAGTAAGGGACGCTTGTCGCGAGCCTGCGCGCTCGCGATGTCCCTACGCGACTGCCTGGGCAAACGCATCCCGCGTGAGGTTCTCGCAACCTCCCGCGGTGATGGCCAGGTTGTCTTCGATACGAATGCCGCCGAAGTGGCGGAATTGATCGACGCGTGCCCAGTTGATCTTCGCGCCACGAGAATCGCCGCGCGCTTCCTCGAGCAGCTGATCGATGAAGTACAACCCCGGCTCCATCGTGACGACGAAGTTCTCCTCGAGCACGCGCGTCAGTCGCAGATAAGGATGGCCCTCCGGGCGCGGAATGGTGCCGCCCTCCGGTGTCTTTTGCAGGCCGCCGACGTCATGCACCTGCAGCCCGAGCAGATGCCCCAGCCCATGCGGCAGGAACACACTCGAAAGCCCCGTCTGCACGGCTTCATCCGCATCGCAGGTGATGATGTCCGAGTCGTGTAGCAGCTCCGAGATCAATCGATGCGCGGAGATGTGCACGTCGCGCCAATCCACGCCCGCGTGAACGCTGGCGCAAAGTGACTGCTGCACGTGGTCCATCTCGCTCACGAGCTTCGCGAAGTCGGCATCGCTTGCGGAATAGGTGCGCGTGATGTCGCTCGCGTAGCCGGCAAACTCCGCGCCGGCATCGATCAGCATCGAGTGTCGTTCCGCGGGCACGCGCCGCTCGAGCACCTGGTAATGCAGCACCGCCGCGCTTTTGTTGAGCGCGATGATCGGGTTGTACGGCAGTTCCTGCTCACGCAGCCCGCATGCTTTCAGGAACGCGATCTCGATCTCGTACTCCGAGGCGCCGGCTTCGAAGGCCTCGCGGGCCGCAATGTGCCCGAGCGTGCCGAGGCGGCTCGCTTCGCGCAGGCACGCGAGCTCATACGGCGTTTTGGCGGCACGGTCGAAATCGAGACGATTGACGAGGGGCGTGGGGTTCGAGGCGCCCACACCCCAGCCACTGAGCTCGGGAAAGTCTTCGCCGATGTAGGCGGTGGCGCCGAGGTTTTCCGGCAGGAGCGTGCGGGCCGAGGCCAGGTCAGACACCGCATGCAGCTCGAAATGCCGCGTCCAGAACTCATCCGGCAGGTCCGCGGGCTTGTGCCAGTAATCGCGCGGATGATGGAACAGCATGCGCGGCTTGCGACCGGGCTCGAAGTAAATGAAGCAGTCGGGAACGTCCGTGAGGGGCGCCCAGAGCTTGAAGGAGGCATTCACCCGGAAGGGATACGACTGGTCGTCCGCGAACACCTCTGGTGCGCGGCCTGAGTGCACCAGCAGACTTGCAAAACCGCTGGCTTGCAGCGCTCGCGAGGTGCGGCGAACGACCGCATCGAGGTGGGCCGCGTAACTGCGCTCAACGTCGTTCGCGCGACTCGACATCGGTTTTTCCTCGCGATTTGCAGTGTATCGGCGGCGATTGTAGACGGGGTGCCCTGTCGTTTTGAGCCGACATAAGCTAAGACGGATGTTTCAAAAGTCCAAATCTGTCTATAGAATCTCACGCCGTGTTGTGCGATTCGAACAGTCTGCACGCACACAGGTCTCCACCCGTTTTCTCACCACCACTGCTTCTCGGGGTATCGACGAATGAACACCAAACTTGCTCTTAGCGCCCTCGTTGCCGCGCTGATGCTCACTGCCTGCGCGAAGCAGGAAGCGGCCGCTCCTGAGGCGGCCCCTGCCGCGCCCGTTGCCGAAGAGGCCGCTCCGGCCGCTCCGGATGCCGCCACGACGACTGAAGGCACTGAAGGCGCTGGCGACGCTGCTGCGCCCGCCGACGCTGCTCCGCCGGCCGAAGAGCCGAAGCAGTAAGATCGGATCGCCCGCCAGGGTCACCGATACTGCTTCGAGCCTGAAAAGGCTCCAAACGGCCCGGACAGCGCAACCGCCTGTCCGGGCCGTGTCTTTTTGAGGGTGTCGAGGGGAAGGCTAGTCCGTGGAGTCGACCGTGACCGTCAGTGTCCGCGATGCGCGTGCGTCCGACAGCGACCGGCAGTGGATCGAGAGCGTGTATCGCAACTACCTGGACGATCTCGCGCCGCTCAACACCGGCATCTTCCCCGTGCTCGGGGAGGTGGGTCATCGCGAACCGGACCAGATCACGCGCTGGTTCTCCGACTCCTCCGCGTTCGTGCTCGCCATCCTGAAGAACTCACGGCCGGTGGGTTTTGCGATGGTGGCTCGCGGAACCGCGCAGCCGGGACGGCCCCCCGTGGACTTTCGCATGGCGGAGTTCTTCATCGCGCGCTCGCAGCGGCGCCTCGGCATCGGGCGCACGGCCGTGCAGCTCATCTTCAACCGGTTCGCCGGCCGCTGGGAGATCACCGAATATTTGCGCAACCCTGCCGCGGTGAGTTTCTGGAGGCGCGTGGTCGCGCTCTACACACAGGGTAATTATCAGGAGCGCATCGTGAACGGTGAGGTGCGCCAGATGTTCCAGACCGGCACGCCACCCCGCAGGTAATCCCTACGGCCGTTTCGGCGCAGCGTGCTTCTGTACGTGACTCGGGGCGTGCGAGCAGGTGTTGCAGCCGTGGGCGAGCTCGCTCAGCACGCGTTCGCGACGGCCTAGCAGCCAGCGACCGAAGGCATTTCCATCCGACGGTTTGAACGCGTCGAGCACGCGCAGGCGCGTGCGGGCGGGCATGAGGCGCCAGATCGCAGCCAGGACGCTCGCGAGAACGATGACCGCGACAATGAGGGCTTGAACGATCGACTCCATATCAGCCTCCACCCAGGGCCACAGCCGTGTGATATGTGATGAACGCCGCGAGATACGCGAGCGCGAACAAATAGCCGGCCATGATCAACGGATAACGCCAGGAGTTGGTTTCGCGCTTCACCACCGCCAGCGTCGAAAGGCATTGGGGCGCGAAGACGTACCAGGCGAGGAGCGACAAGGCCGTCGCCAGACTCCAGCTCGATGCGATCACCGGCATGAGAGCGCCTGCCACGTCATCCCCACTGGCAGACATCGAATACACCGTCCCCAGCGCGCCGACGGCGATTTCGCGGGCCGCCATGCCGGGCACGAGCGCAATCGAGATCTGCCAGTTGAACCCGATCGGCTCGAAGATGTACTGCAGGCCGCGCCCCAACATGCCCGCGATGCTGTACTCGATCGGCGGGCCGGTGGCGCCCTCAGGCGGAGCGGGGAAGCTCGCGAGGAACCACAGCACGACCATCAACGTGAGGATGATTCCGCCGACGCGACTCAGGAAGATGCGGGCGCGCTCCCACAATCCCAGCAGCAGGTTGCGCAGGTTGGGGGCGCGATATTCAGGCAGCTCCATCATCAGCGGCGGGTTCTGCCCGCGCATCACCGTGAGCTTCATGACCCACGCCACCCCCATCGCGGATATCACGGCGATCACGTAGAGCGTGAAGAGCACAAGGCCTTTCAGGTTGAACACCCCGCCCACGCTGCGCGACGGGATGAACGCGCCTATGAGTAGCGCATACACCGGCAGACGCGCGGAACACGTCATGAGCGGTGCGATCATGATGGTGACGATGCGATCGCGCATGGAGGGAATCGTGCGCGTTGCCATGATTCCGGGGACCGCGCAAGCGAAGCTCGAGAGCAGCGGAATGAACGCGCGGCCCGAGAGGCCGACATGGCCCATCAGCCTGTCCAGCAGAAACGCGGCGCGAGGCAGGTAGCCCGAATCCTCGAGCACGAGGATGAAGAAGAACAGGATGAGAATCTGCGGCAGGAACACGAGCACGCTGCCGACGCCCGCGACGATGCCGTCGATGAGCAGGCTCTTCAACGGCCCGTCGCTCATCGCGCTGGCGATCCAGTTGCCGATCGCGGCGACGCCGCCGTCGATGAGGTCCATGGGTAGCTCGGCCCAGGTGAACACGGCCTGGAACATCAGGAACAGCACTGCTGCCAGCAGCAGCAGGCCTGCCACCGGATGCAGCACGATGCTATCGAGCGTCGTGAAGAAGGCGAGCCGCGCCGGCACGCGATAGCCGGTGTCGTGCAGGATTCGGCGCACTTCGCGCTGGGTCGCCTGCACATCCGCGGCGGTCGAGAGGGGCGCTTCGACGCGACCGAGTCGGGGGCCGTACTGGTACCGATCGATGGCCTCGACCAGCTCGCGCTCGCCGCCGGGCCTCACGGCTACCGTCTCGACGACGGGTACCCCGAGCTCCCTCTCGAGCGCGGCGCGATCGACGCGGTAGCCGCGCGAGCGCGCCACATCGCTCATGTTGAGGGCGACGATGAGCGGCCGCCCGAGCCGCTTCAGCTCGAGCACCAGCCGCAGATTGAGGCGCAGATTGGTCGCGTCGACCACGCAGACCAGGAGGTCCGGGGGCGGCTCGCTCGCATGCCGGCCGAGCACGACATCCCGCGCGATGGCCTCGTCGAGGCTCGTCGGCTCGAGGCTGTAGGCGCCCGGCAGGTCGATGAGTCGATAGGTTCGGCCGCTGAGGGGGCCGGCGAAGCGGCCTTCCTTGCGCTCGACCGTGACGCCCGGATAGTTCGCCACCTTCTGGCGACTGCCCGTGAGCCGGTTGAAGAGGGCGGTCTTTCCGCAGTTGGGTACGCCGATCAGCGAGAGGCTCACCGCCTCCGCCGACCTGACGGCAGCGTTCATGGCGTGGGCGGGGCGGAAGCCGGCTCGACCCAGACCGATTCGACTTCGCGGCGGCGGAGCGCGAACGTGCTCGTGCCCACCCGCACCACGAAGGGATCTCCCCCGGGCATGGCCTGGGCGATGATCTCGATGTGCTCGCCGTGCACGAAGCCGAGCTCGATCAGCCGGCGTTCGATCGGCGTGAAGGCGGCGTCACCGCCCGCGCCCACCCCGACGACCGACGCCGTGGCGCCGGGCGAGAGCACGCTCAGGGACTGGACGCCCGGGTTCAGCGCAAGGCCGGGCGGACGGGTGGTGGAGTCCATGGGGGGTGAGTATGGATGAGAACCGTTCGCATCGGCAATCCGTTTGCAGCCTGGCTGACCGAAAGGGCGACCGGCCGCACCCGCTCGTTCATCCCGCGGCCGCGCGGCCTTCAGGCTTCCTGACCAGGCGCCGCTCCAGCAGGGGATTGAGGAACTGCCCGGTGTAGGACTTCGGGTTCGCGGCGAGCTGCGCCGGCGTGCCGGTGCCGACGATCGTGCCGCCGCCTTCGCCGCCTTCCGGCCCGAGATCGATCAGCCAGTCCGCCGTCTTGATGACGTCCAGGTTGTGCTCGATCACGACGATGGTGTTGCCCTCGTCGCGGAGGCGATGGAGCACGTCGAGGAGCTGGGCGACGTCGTGGAAGTGCAGGCCGGTCGTCGGCTCGTCGAGGATGTAGAGCGTGCGCCCGGTGGCGCGCTTCGCGAGCTCTCTCGCAAGCTTCACTCGCTGTGCCTCGCCACCCGAAAGCGTCGTGGCGTTCTGGCCCAGGCGCAGGTACGAGAGGCCCACGTCCACGAGCGTCTGCAATTTGCTCGCGACGGTGGGGACGGCCTGGAAGAAGCGCAGCGCTTCCTCGACCGTCATCTCCAACACCTCGTGAATGTTCTTGCCGCGGAAGCGGATCTCGAGCGTCTCGCGGTTGTACCGCTGCCCTTTGCACACGTCGCAGGGCACGTAAACGTCGGGCAGGAAGTGCATCTCCACCTTGATCACGCCGTCGCCCTGGCAGGCTTCGCAGCGCCCGCCCTTCACATTGAAGCTGAAGCGGCCGGCGTCGTAACCGCGCGCGCGGGCTTCCGGCACGGCGGCGAAGAGTTCGCGCAACGGCGCGAAGAGACCGGTGTAGGTCGCGGGGTTCGAGCGCGGCGTGCGGCCGATCGGGCTTTGATCGATGTCGATGATGCGATCGATGTGCTGCAGCCCTTCCACGCGTTCCACCTTGGTGGGGCTCAGCATCGTGCCGTTCACATACGAGCTTGCGTAATTGAACAGCGTATCGACGACGAGCGTGGACTTGCCCGAGCCCGACACGCCCGTGACGCACGTGAACAGGCCCAGCGGCACTTCGACCGTGAGGTGCTGCAGGTTGTTGGCACTCGCGTCCACGATCCGCAGGACTTTCTCCGGATCGCGCGATGTGAGCTTCGCGGGCAGCGGAATTTCTTTGCGGCCGCTCAGGTATTGGCCGGTCAACGAGGCCGCGCTCGCTTCGATTTCTTTCGGCGTTCCTTGCGCGACCACCTCGCCGCCGTGTGTGCCGGCGCCGGGACCCATGTCGATGACGTGATCGGCCGCGAGAATGGCATCTTCGTCGTGCTCCACGACGATCACCGTGTTGCCAATGTCTCGCAGGTGTTTGAGCGTGCCGAGCAAGCGCCGGTTGTCGCGCTGGTGCAGGCCGATCGAAGGCTCATCGAGGATGTACATCACGCCCGTGAGGCCGGAGCCCACCTGGCTCGCCAGCCGGATTCGTTGCGCTTCACCGCCCGAGAGCGATTCGGCGCTCCGATCGAGCGTGAGGTAATCGAGGCCTACATCCACGAGGAAGCGCAGGCGATCGGCCACGTCCTTCACGATCTTCGTCGCGACTTCGCCGCGCCAGCCGGCGAGATTCAGGCCCGTGAAGAACTCCAGCGCGCGGCCCACCGTGAGATGCGCAACTTCCGGCAGGGGGCGATCGGCAACGAACACGTAGCGCGCCGCGCGGTTGAGGCGGGTGCCCTTGCACTCCGGGCAGGCCTGCATGCCGAGATACTTCGCGAGCTCCTCGCGCACGGTGGAGGATTCGGTCTCGCGATAGCGCCGTTCGAGATTCGGCAGGATGCCCTCGAACACGTGCTTCTTACGCGTGGTCTTGCTCTTGCCCTCGGTGTAGCGGAACTCGATGAGCTGCTCGCCGCTGCCGTAGAGCACGACCTTCTGCACCTTAGCCGGCAGCTCCTCCCAGGGTGTCTCGATATCGAAGCCGTAGTGCCTCGCGAGCGACTGGATGAGCTGGAAGTAGTAGGCGTTGCGCCGATCCCAGCCGCGGATCGCGCCGCCGGCGAGCGACAGGTGCGGATGGGTGACCACGCGAGCCGGATCGAAGAACTCCTTCACGCCGAGGCCATCGCAGGTGGGGCACGCGCCCGAGGGGCTGTTGAAGGAAAAGAGCTTGGGCTCGAGCGCCGGCACGCTGTAGCCGCACACCGGGCAGGCGTGGCGGCTCGAGAACACGATCTCTTCGCGGGCCGGGTCGTCGAGGAAGATGAGGCGGGCGAGCCCTTCGGAGACGCGCAGCGCGGTCTCGAAGGACTCCGCGAGGCGCTGTGCGGCGTCGGGCTTCACCCGGAAGCGATCCACCACGGCTTCGATGGTGTGTTTGCGCTTCGGGTCGAGCTTGGGAAGCGCGTCCATCTCATAGAGCTTGCCGTCGATGCGCGCGCGAACGAATCCCTGCCCCGCCAGCTCTTCGAGCACTTCCGCGTGCTCGCCCTTGCGGTCGGTGATGAGCGGTGCGAGCAGCGCCGCGGCCGTGCCTTCGGGCAGCTTCAGCACCTGATCGACCATCTGGCTGACCGTCTGGGCTTCGAGGTCGATGCCGTGATCGGGGCAGCGCGGAATGCCTGCGCGGGCATAGAGCAGGCGCAGGTAGTCGTAGATCTCGGTGACCGTGCCCACGGTTGAACGCGGGTTGTGCGAGGTCGCCTTCTGCTCGATCGCGATGGCCGGCGAGAGGCCCTCGATGGCATCGACGTCCGGCTTGTCCATCATGGACAGGAACTGGCGCGCGTAGGCCGAGAGGCTCTCCACGTAACGCCGCTGGCCTTCCGCATAGAGCGTGTCGAACGCGAGCGACGACTTGCCCGAGCCCGAGAGGCCCGTGATCACGATGAGACGGTCCCGCGGCAGGTCTACGTTGACGTTCTTGAGGTTATGCGTACGAGCGCCGCGTACTCGGATCTGCTGCATTCGAAGCCAGGCCTCGGGTCCTGTGGGGCGGGAAACTGGGAAGTGTAACTGGGGGCGAGGGTTTTGCTTCCAATACCCGTGCATTCGAGGACTTTCGCGGCCCACGTTCCGGCAGGGTTTCGGCAGCGCGGCTGTTTCTGGGCGAATGCATCGATTAAAGGCTCCGACGAAGGCTCGCGCATCGCTAGAATGCCGGCCTCACGTCATTTTCGATGAAGGGGCGAGAAGCCATGGCGCGCGGAGTCAACAAAGTCATTCTGATCGGCAATCTGGGCGCAGACCCGGAGACTCGCGCAATGCCCTCGGGCGCGACGGTGGCCAACCTGCGTATTGCCACGACCGAGAACTGGAAAGACCGCACCTCCGGCGAGAACCAGGAGCGGACCGAGTGGCACCGGGTGGCCCTGTTCGGGAAGCTGGCGGAGATCGCCAGTGAATACCTTCGCAAGGGCTCGCAGGTGTACATCGAAGGCAGCCTGCGCACCCGCAAGTGGCAGGACAAGCAGGGCAACGAGCGCTACTCCACCGAGATCGTGGGCAACGAGATGCAGATGCTCGGCGGCCGCGGGGGCGGTGGCGGGGGTGGCGAAGGCTACGGTTCCCGCTCGGGCGGGGGCGGTGAAGGTTACGGCGGCGGCGGTGGCCGGGGCGGCCGCCAGGGCTCGCCGCCGGATGAATATGACCAAAGCCCGTCAGGCGGCGGCGGCGGGGCCGGTGGCGGCCGAGCCGACGACCTGGACGACGACATTCCGTTCTGACCGTTTCGGGATCCGCCCAGGAGGCCTCTCAGGCCCTCGAGGTCGCCCGCCGGCGATCTGCGGGCCTCCGGGCCTCTTGTATTGCCCGGCCCAGTCACTATAAGTAGCGGACTTCCGCGCCCAAACGGTGCGCCCCCCGCCCATTCACCGGCCCGGGGGCCGATTAGCGCCGTGCGCATACCCTGGCGAGGCCCTACAATTCCCGACCCCCACCCCAGCGCCCCTATGTCCGGCCGTTACTTCATCAAAACCTTCGGCTGCCAGATGAACGAGTACGACTCGGCCCGCATGGCCGACGCACTCCACGCCGCCAACGGGCTCACGGCCACGGACGATCCGAAACTCGCCGATGTGCTGCTCGTCAACACGTGCTCGGTGCGCGAGAAGGCGCAGGAGAAGGTGTTCTCCCTGCTCGGTGAATGGCGGTTGCTCAAGAACGAGCGGCCCCACGTGCTGATCGGCGTGGGGGGTTGTGTGGCGAGCCAGGAGGGGGAGGCCATCACGGAGCGTGCGCCTTTCGTCGATCTCGTGTTCGGCCCGCAGACGATCCATCGCCTGCCGGAGATGATTGCCGAGCTGCGCGAGACCGGCCGCTCCGTCGTCGACGTGAGCTTCCCGGAGATCGAGAAGTTCGACTGCCTGCCGGCTCCGCGCGCGGAAGGGGCTACGGCCTTCGTGAGCGTGATGGAGGGCTGCTCCAAATACTGCAGCTTCTGCATCGTGCCTTACACGCGCGGCGACGAAGTGAGCCGCCCGTTCGAATCCACCATGACCGAGGTTCGCCAGCTCGCCGCCCAGGGCGTGCGCGAGGTGACGCTGCTCGGTCAGAACGTGAATGCCTATGCCGGCCCGATGGAGGATGGCTCCGTCGTGGATCTTGCCACGCTCATCCATCACGTCGCGGCGGTGCCTGGCATCGAGCGCATCCGCTTCACCACGTCCCACCCGCTCGAGTTCACGGACAGCCTCATTGAGGCGTATGCGAACGTGCCGAAGCTCGCGAGCCACCTGCACCTGCCCGTGCAGAGTGGGTCGGATCGCATCCTGGCGCTCATGAAGCGCGGCTACACCTCGCTCGAGTTCAAGGAAAAGATTCGCAAGCTGCGCGCCGCGCGGCCGAACATCAGCATCAGCACGGACTTCATCATCGGCTTTCCGGGTGAGACGGAGCGCGACTTCGAAGCGACCCTGAAGCTCACGCGGGATGTCGGGTTCGATCAGTCCTTCAATTTCATCTACAGCCGCCGTCCCGGTACGCCGGCAGCCTCGTTGCCCGATGACACGCCTCACGAAGTGAAGCAGCAGCGGCTGGTGTCGCTGCAGGCGCTGCTCGACGCGAACGCTCGCGCGATCAGCGAGGCGATGGTCGGCAGCCTCCAGCGCGTGCTCGTCGAGCGCACCTCGCGCCGGGATGCCCGCGAGCTTGCAGGCAAGACCGAAAACAATCGCTGGGTGAATTTCGCCGGGCCCGAGAGCCTCATCGGCCACTTCGCCGACGTCCTCGTGACGGAAGCCAGACCGCACAGTCTGCG
Organism: Pseudomonadota bacterium; assembly: GCA_040255575.1. GTDB lineage: Bacteria > Pseudomonadota > Gammaproteobacteria > Steroidobacterales > Steroidobacteraceae > JADGHX01. Next base: position 10,598 of record JBDZVF010000175.1, read on the forward strand.
CGGCCGCCTGCACGGGGTGCCCTCGCTCGTGAACGGCCGTGCCTTGGTTGCGCCATCGCCTGCCCACGCCGCGTCCGCCCGGTCAGCCACCGAAGGCGCCGAGGCGGCGCCCTTCGCATCCAGCGCTAGCGTTGCGCTCGGAGCCTGATTTGGCCGCCACTCCCAACCCGACTTCGCGCGAATTCGATCTCGAGCCCGCTGACAACATGCGCCTGGCGAACCTGTGCGGTCCGCTGGATGAGAACCTGCGCCTGATCGAAAACCGGCTGAACGTGGAGATCCGCCGTCGCGGCGGCAACTTCCGCGTCATCGGCGCGGCCGCGAGGCTCGCGGAAGATGTGATTAACGAGCTCTTCACAGTCGCGCGCAGCGAAGCGGTTACTCCCGAGCGCGTGCACCTGACGCTGAGCGAGCATGATGCCGGCCCTGCGCCCGCCCACGCGGAGCAGGACGAGCTCACCGTGCGCGTCATGCGCGGTGGCATCCGCGCGCGCGGCGCGCATCAACGCGAATATCTCTCGCAGATCCGCTCGCGCGATCTCACCTTCGGCATAGGCCCTGCGGGCACGGGCAAGACTTACCTGGCTGTCGCCTGCGCCGTCGAAGCGCTGCAGACGGATCGTGTTCGTCGCATCGTGCTCGTGCGTCCCGCGGTGGAAGCGGGCGAGCGCCTGGGCTTCCTGCCCGGCGATCTCACGCAGAAGGTGGACCCATACCTGCGACCGATGTACGACGCGCTTTACGAAATGATGGGCTTCGATCGCGTGGCCCGCTTCATCGAGCGCAACGTGATCGAGGTGGCGCCGCTTGCGTTCATGCGCGGCCGCTCGCTCAACGATTCCTTCATCATTCTCGACGAGGCGCAGAACACGACGCCGGAGCAGATGAAGATGTTCCTGACGCGCATTGGCTTCGGCTCGCGCGCCGTGGTCACGGGCGATGTCACGCAGACGGACTTGCCGGTGGGCAAGCAGTCGGGCCTCTCGCACGTGCTGAACATCCTGCGCGGGGTGGAAGGCGTCGCCTTTACACACTTCGACGCTCAGGATGTCGTGCGCCATCCGCTGGTCCAACGCATCGTGAAAGCGTACGAAGCGCGGAGCGAGCAACGATGAGAGCCCCCGCGCCGTCGCCGTGGGTCGCCGTCGCGGAAGCCGCTGGTTCAGCGCGAGTGCGCGCTGGCGCTGCACCACGCGCA
>JBDZVF010000176.1:0-11771 GCA_040255575.1 Pseudomonadota bacterium
CGCTCTGCTCGCACGCAGCGATCACGATCCCGCGCCAGTGCTCCACCTTGCGGGCGCTCTGCCGCTCGTCCAGCTTCACGACGGTGCGCTCGGTGATCACCGGCACGATGCGAGCGACGCCGAGCTCGGTCGCTTTCTGCATCACCCAATCCATGCGTTCACCGCGCGAAATGCCCTGCGCGAGCGTGAGGTTCAGCAGCGATTCGCGCTCGACGTCCCGATGCTCCTGCACTTCGACCTGCACGGAATCCTTGCGAAAACCAACGATTCGCGCCGCGTACTCGCCCCCGTGACCATCGAACAGGGTGAGCGCGTCCCCATCCCGCAGGCGAAGCACGCGCATGATGTGGTTTGCAGCCGAGCCCTCGATCACGCAGCTGCGGCCAGCCGCCAGCGGCTCTTCGACGTAGACGCGAGTCAGTCGCACGTCGCGAGCTCGATGCCCTCACGGGCCACCGTGACGAGGTGATCGATCTCGTCCGGGGTGATGACGTAAGGAGGCATGAAGTAAACGACGCCGCCTATCGGCCGCAGCAGCACGCCACGTTCGAGCGCGTGCCGGTAAATCCGCAAGCCGCGTCGTTCGCGCCAGTCATACGGCTCCCGGCTCTTCTTGTCCCGCACGAACTCGATCGCCGCGATCATGCCCGTCTGCCTGACCTCCGCGACATGGGGATGGTCCTGCAGCTCGCGTGCGCGGGCGCCGAGATGCTCCGCCAGCGCTCGATTGCGGTTGATCACATCGTCTTCCTTGAAGATCGAGAGTGTCGCGAGCGCCGCGACGCAGGCGAGCGGGTTGCCGGTGAAACTGTGCGAGTGGAGGAACGCGTTGAGTTTCACGTACTCGTCATAGAACGCAGCGTACACGGGCTCAGTCGTCAACACGGTGGACAACGGCAGATAACCGCCGGTGAGCCCTTTGGAGAGGCACATGAAATCGGGGCGAATGCCGGCCTGCTCACACGCGAACATCGTGCCCGTGCGGCCAAAGCCGACAGCGATCTCGTCCGCGATCAGATGCACCTGATGCCGGTCGCACGCTTCGCGCAGCAGCTGGAGGTACACCGGATCGTACATCCGCATGTTCCCGGCACATTGCACGAGAGGCTCGACGATGACCGCAGCGGCCTCATGCGCGTGACGCGCCAGCGTCTCCTCCATCAGCGCGAACTTTCGCCGTGAGTGGTCCGCCCAGGATTCGCCGGGCTCGCGCTCGTAGCAATCCGGCGAGGGCACGGTGATCACGTCGAGGAGCAGCGGCTTGTACGTGCTCTTGTACAGATCCACATCGCCGACGGAGAGCGCTCCCAGCGTCTCGCCGTGATAGCTGTTCGTGAGGGTGATGAACCGGCGCTTCTGCGTGCGCCCGACGTTGCGCCAGTAGTGAAAGCTCATCTTGAGCGCCACTTCGACGGCCGAAGAGCCGTTGTCGGCATAGAAGCATCGCGTGAGGCCCGCGGGCGCAAGCGACGTGAGCGCTTCGCTCAGCGCGATCACGGGTTCGTGCGTGAAGCCGGCGAGGATCACGTGCTCGAGCCGCCCCATCTGCCGGCAGATGGCGGCGTTGATGCGCGGGTTCGCGTGCCCGAAGAGATTCACCCACCAGGAGCTGATCGCGTCGATGTAGCGCTTGCCGTTGAAGTCTTCGAGCCACACGCCTTCGGCCAGGCGGATCGGGATCACGGGGAGTTGCTCGTGATCCTTCATTTGTGTGCAGGGATGCCACACGTGAGCGAGATCACGCGCGGCGTACGTCGCATTGTCGGGGCGTTTGAAAGTCATTGCGGGCGCATTGTGGCATGATCCGGCGCGCTCAAGACTTTCGGCTGCGATGTCATGTCAGCTCATCCGTCCACCTCATCCCTTCGCGTCGACGCAATTACCGGCCTTGCGCTGGGTGTGCGCCAGGTGCTGAGCCATCACTACGACGCGCGGCCTGCCGGCGTGGTGGCGGATCTCATCATCGTGCACGGGATCAGCTTGCCGCCCGCCGAGTTCGGGGGGCCGTGGATCGATCGTCTCTTCACCGGCAGCTTGCCGGCGAAGGTGCATCCGTTCTTCGCCGCGATGGCGGTGGGAAGGGTGTCGGCGCATGCGCTGATTCGCAGGGATGGGGAGATCGTGCAGTACGTGCCGTTTCACGAGCGGGCGTGGCATGCGGGGCGGTCGGAGTATCTGGGGCGCGCGGCGTGTAACGATTTTTCGGTTGGTATTGAGTTGGAAGGTACGGATGAGGTGCCTTATGAAGCTGTGCAGTACGAGCGGCTTGGGGCGCTGATTCGGGGACTGCTGGTGGCGTATCCGGGGTTGAGTCGGGAGCGCATTGTGGGGCACAGCGATGTGGCGCCGGGGCGGAAGACGGATCCCGGGGCGTCGTTTGATTGGGAGAGGGTGCGGGGGCTGGTTTGAGCGTGTCGCGAGCGCGACGTGATGCGCGACGCGCGGCTCGGCGCTGGCGCGCGCGCTAAGAGAGCGGCATCGCTCTTCCTGACACCGGCTCGACCACAGGTGCGTGGCTAGACCACAGCTTGCTCAGTCAGACCGGCTTTTTCCGGTCGTGGCGCCAGAGCACTTCGCTGCCTCGCTCATGGCGGGCGATCACGCGGGCCAGTACGAACAGCAGGTCGGAGAGCCGGTTGAGGTATTGCGTGACCTCAGGCGCAACCGTCTCCGTGGCAGCCAGCGTCCAGACGCGCCGTTCGGCGCGTCGGGCGATGGCGCGAGCGAGATGACATGCCGCGGCGCCTGGCCCACCACCCGGCAGGATGAACTCCTTCAGCGGCGGCAGCGCCTCGTTGAACCCATCGAGCGCCTTCTCGAGCCGCGTGACGTGGCTCGCCTGGATCACCCGATGACCCGGAATGCAAAGCTCCCCGCCGAGGTCGAACAGCTCATGCTGCACTTCGGTGAGACACTCCACGATGGCTGCCGGCAGCCCGGGAACCGCGAGCAGCACCCCGATCGCGCTGTTGAGCTCGTCCGCGGTGCCGAATGCCTCGACACGCACTGCATCCTTGCGAACGCGCGTGCCATCGCCAAGCCCCGTAGTGCCGTCGTCGCCGGTCTTCGTGTAGATCTTGCTGAGCCGATGTCCCATTCGCGCTAGATTCGCACGCTCGCCGAACAAAACGCCAGAGTCGAACAACTCCAGATCGGAATTGCCTGCAGTGAACTCCAAAGAACTCGACGCTGCCCTCGACGCAGCGGAAGCCGCCGCCAACGTCATCCGCTCGCTTTATCAGCGCAATCTCGCCGTGCACACGAAGGCAGACGCCACGCCCGTCACCGAAGCTGACGTGAAGGCCGAGGAAGCGATCCGAGCCATTCTGACCGAGCGATTCCCCACCTACGGCTTCTATGGCGAAGAGACCGGCCAGCAGGAGATGGGCGCGGAGAACCTATGGCTCGTCGACCCCATCGACGGCACCAAGGCGTTCGTGCGCGAAAGCCCCTTCTTCTCCACCCAGATCGCGTTGATGCGCAAGGGCAGGCTGGTGCTCGGCGTGTCGAGTGCGCCGGTGTACGGCGAGCTCGCGTGGGCCGAGGAGGGCGCGGGTGCCCACCTCAACGGGCGACGCATCCACGTGAGCCAGATGGCGGAGCTCGCCGACGCGAGCATCTCGACGGGCAACCTGAAAACGCTTGCGCGGTCACCGCAATGGGCGAAGTTCGGCGAGCTTGTAACGCGCGTGAATCGCGTTCGGGGGTACGGGGATTTCGCGCATTACCACTTGCTGGCGCGCGGCTCGCTCGATGCAGTGATCGAGTCGGATGTGAACATTCTCGACATCGCGGCGCTCACGGTGATCGTGCGCGAAGCGGGTGGAACGTTCACGGACCTGCAGGGAGCGGACGTCGGGCTCGCCACCACCAGCGTGCTCGCGACGAACGGCAAGCTGCACGCGAAGATTGCCGAAGCGCTGAAAATCTGAAGCGACCGCCTGCTGCTCCCGTCCGCGCCGAAGCACGCGCGCGATCAGTTCGCGCGCCTCGGGGCAACGGCTCAGGCGTTGACGAAGGCCCGCCGTCCGTTCGACGCGATCTCCACCATGGGCGTGAGATACAGCTCGCTCAACGATTCGGCCGTGAGCGTTTCGCGCGTCGGTCCGCTTCGCCATCGCCCGTCTCCGAACAAGAGGAGCACCCGGTCCGCGAAGCGTGCCGCAAGCGTGGGGTCGTGCAGCGTCGCGATCACGGTGGCGCCCGCATTCGCCTGCTGCCTGAAGAGCTCGAGCACCGCGACCTGATGATGCGGATCCAGGTGGTTGGTCGGCTCATCGAGCAGAAAGACATCTGGCGCCTGCGCCAACAGAGAGGCAACGGCCACGCGCCGACGCTCGCCGCCCGAGAGTCCGTCGGTGTTCCGGGCCACGAAATCCTGCATGTTCACGCGCGCGAGCGCTTCGCGCGCGATGCGCTCATCCTCGGCGCTTTCCCATTGCCAGGCTTTCATGTGTGGGTGACGGCCGATCAGCACCGCCTCGAGCGCCGTCGTCACGAAGGACTCTTCGAGATCCTGCATCAGCAGCCCGACGTATCGGGCGGCCTCTCGCCGGCGCATGGAGCTCAGGGATCTCGCATCGATCGAGACGGATCCCCGCTCCGGCGCGCGCAGCCCCGCCAGCGTGTGCAGAGTCAGCGTCTTGCCGCTGCCGTTGCGCCCGAGAATTGCCGTGAACTCGCCTTGCGCGAACCTTGCGTTCAGCCCTTCCACCAGCAGCCGGGTGCCTGCGCGAACCGAAACGTCCGCTGCTTCGAGCGGCTGTGCGGCAACGGCGCGGCGAGTTGCAGGCGCGACGATCATCGAAGCGCTCCCGGCGATCCCAACGACCCCGGCGATCCGCGCAATCCCAGCGATCCCGGCAATCCCGCCAATCCCAGCGATCCCGGCAATCCCGGCAATCCCGGCAATCCCGGCAATCCCGGCAATCCTGTCACGGCCGCGTCCACCCGATCTCCCGCGCGGTTTGCGCGCCGACGATCACGCCACGCAAGGTTTCCGGCATCTCCTGCTCGTGATCCGACAGGGCACGCTGGCCCGCCATGATCTCGGCGTACCGCTGCGGGAAGCGCGGCGACAGCTCCGGCTCCCCGTAGCCGCCGGGATAAATCGGCGCCCCCGTGTCGAGGTTGTACTTATCCGTGGCGCCCACGGTATGCAGTGTCTCGTGCGCGATGACGATGTTGTTCGAGCCCGTCATGCTCCGGTCGGCGAATGCGTGGACCACGCCGATCAGCCCTTTCTGCATGCCGAGTGAGTGCGGGAGCGACTCGCTCAATCTGGGATCGTGATACAGCACGAACACGCGGATGTGTGAACGCGGACGGCCCGGCACATCGGCCGCGCGCCGCGCATACAAGCGCATCTTCAGGCTCCACCACATGACCTGCAGCCGAGTCGAGCCCCGCGCCAGCTCGGGCGGCCGCTCGTGCGGCGAAGGGTAGAGATCCACTCGCACAGGCCGGTCGATCTTCACGCCGTGTCGCGAGGCCTCCTGCGCGAAGAACGACTCGATGGCCGCGAAGTCCTCGACCCTGAGATTCTCGATGTAGCGGGCAGCCGCCTCACTGCCGTCGCCATTCAGTGGGAAGACGCCGACCCAGAGTGTTCTGTCCCAGCTCGTCGTGGTGAGACGATCGAGCCAGGCCGCGGCCCCCACGCCCGCAAGCACGAGCAGCAGCACCGCGATGCGAATGATCTTCCACACGGTGCGGAAGGGCCGCGCGTGATCAGGGCTGCAGGCGCGTGGCCGACCACGGGCCGTAGTCGAAGTCGCTGTCACCCTTGGGTGTGAGGGTGCGGGTCCATCGCGCGCGGTCGTGAATGCGTGAATCACCTTCCACCCACAGCTCGACAGCTTCGGCCCACAGGCGGTAACCGCCCCAGTGAGGCGGGCGCGGAACCGCAGCGGAGGTGTCGGAGGCGTCCCTGATCCCGAAGCGCTTCGAGACGCCGGCCACTGCATCCAGCAACTGCTGTCTCGTCGCGACCGGCTCGCTCTGCTGGCTGGCCCATGCGCCCAGCCGGCTGCCGAGGGCGCGCGAGGCGAAGTACGCGTCGCTATCGCTCTCAGGCGCCTTCACGATGCGCCCTTCCACACGCACTTGCCGGTGCAGGTGATCCCAATGCATGACGAGCGCCGCGCGTGGGTTCTCAGCGAGCTCCCGTCCCTTGCGTGACTGGTAGTTCGTATAGAACTGCACGTAGCCGGGAGGCGCGACGATGTCCTTGCACAGGACGACGCGCGCGGAAGGAATGCCCTCCCGGGTGGCGGTAGCCAGCACCATGGCGTTGGGATTGGGTTGGTTGCGGTCGCTCCAGGCCTGCGCGAGCCACGCCGCGGCGATCTTGAGCGGCTCGGCTGGCAGCGGGTCGGAGAGGACTTCAGTACGCATAAGCATCGGCTCGAGAGGTGGGGCGCAATGGTAGAGGACTTGCGGCGTCCGCGGCAGGCCGATAGAAAGGCAACCCCTGCAAACCACCCCAGACGGCCACTGCAATGAGCGACGACGTAACCCTGGACGACCTGCGCCGTCGCATCAACAGCATCGACGATCAGTTGCTCGCCCTGGTGGCCGAGCGCAAGCGGCTGAGCACCGACGTGGGCCGGGTGAAACGGCGCACGAGTCGGGCCACTCGGGATTGGGAGCGCGAGCGCGAAGTCATCCTGGCCGCCCGGGCCAGGGCGGCCGAGCTGGATGTTCCGCCCGATCTGGCCGAAGAGCTCATGCGGCTGCTGATCCGCTCATCGCTCGCCACGCAGGAGCAGCTCAGCGTGGTGTCCCGCGGCACCGGCTCCGGCCGGCGTGTGCTCGTCATCGGCGGTGCCGGCAAGATGGGCGGCTGGTTCGTGGAGTTCCTCAGCACCCAGGGTTTCGCCGTCGAGGTGGCTGACCCAACCGGCGCGCCCGCTGGCGTTCCGCATGTGGCGGACTGGCGGCAGACCGACCTGAAGCACGACTACATCATCCTCGCCACGCCACTCAGCGTAACGGACGCCATCCTGCGCGATCTCGCCCTGCGCCGGCCGCCGGGCGTGGTGCTGGATGTCGGCTCACTCAAGACTCCCCTGCGCTCGGGCCTCCTCGCCCTGAAGTCGCATGGCGTGAAGGTCACCTCGATCCACCCGATGTTCGGGCCGGATACGCAGCTGCTTTCCGGGCGTCACGTCATCTTCGTGGACATGGGAAATGCCGAAGCGCTCCAGAAGGCGCAGGAGCTCTTCGCGCCCACCATGGCGGAGCAGGTGGTCATGAGCCTCGATGACCATGACCGGCTCATCGCGTACGTGCTGGGCCTTTCCCATGCGCTCAACATCGCGTTCTTCACCGCCCTCGCGGAGAGTGGCGAGGCGGCTCCCAGGCTCGTGACGCTCGCGAGCACCACATTCGATTCGCAGCTGGATGTGGCGACCCGTGTGGCGCAGGAAAGCCCCGACCTCTACTACGAAATCCAGAGCCTCAACGATTACGGCGCCGAGTCCCTCGAAGCCCTCGCGAAGGCGGTCGAGCGCATCCGAACGGCGATCCTGTCACAGGATAGAGATTCCTTCGTTGCCCTGATGAGACGCGGACGGGATTATCTGGAAGATCGTCGCAGCGTGACCGAACGCCGGGCATAGCGACGCGTGATAACGCAGGGGATGAGGACCGGATGGCGATTTATCGATCGCAGTCGGGCGTTCGTGGCACGATCCCGCGCGCCATGGCTGGGCCGCGAGGCGAAGACCTGCTCGCTGAGAACCGTAGGCTGTCGGCCACACTGGCCGAGCTGAAAGAGCAGGCTGCCCGCAACGAGTCCCTGCTCCGCAAGACCCAGGAACGAGAGCTCGAGCTCCTGCGCGCCGCGACGCTGCCCCAGCTCTTCGAGCGGCTGATCCATGGGTTGCGCCGCTCTTACCAGCTCGATCTCGTCACCCTGACGCTCGACGATCCGAATTTCGAGCTGCGCCACCTGCTGTGGGACGATCCCTCGATCTTCGAGAAATACCGGCAGGTGCAGTTCACCCATTCGACGGCCGCGCTGCTCCCGCAACTGGCGCGCTTCGAGCAGCCGTGGCTCGGCGCCTTCAATCCGGCCCAGCATGACTACTTCTGCACGGGCCTTGCGCGCGTCGGGAGCCTCGCGCTCATTCCCTTGCGTCGGAACGAGCATATGGATGGCGTGCTCACGTTCGCGAGCTACGACCCGGGTCGCTTCAAGGCGGAGTTCGCGAGCGACTTCCTCGCGCATCTCGGCATGGTGGCCGCCATTTGTGTGGAGAACGCGGCCAACCGTGCCCGACTCCTGCGCAGCGGCCTCACGGACTTTCTCACGGGCTTCCACAACAGGCGTTATCTCAGCGAGCGTCTGCGTGAGGAACTGGCGCGCGCGCAGCGGTTCCGCCAGCCGATCGCGTGCCTGATGATCGACGTCGACAACTTCAAACCCATCAACGACAAGAACGGGCATCTCGCGGGCGACGCGGTGCTGCGCGAAGTGGCAAAGCGCATCAACGCCGAGATGCGCGTGAGCGACATTGGCGCGCGGTTCGGTGGCGACGAGTTCTCCATCGTGCTGCCGCAGGCGGATCTTCAGGACGGCGAGCGCGTGGCGAATCGTGTGCTCGAGTCCGTGCGAGGCACTCCGATCAGGCTCGATGATGACAAGACCGAGAATGTCACGCTGTCCATCGGCGTGGCGGTCGCGGAGCCGAGGCACGACACGAAGGACTACAAGCTGCTCACCGAGCGATTGCTTGCCGAGGCAGACGCGGCGCTCTATCGCTCCAAGCAGGCGGGCCGCAATCGAGTGGCCGTTTCTCGCAGCATCGTCACCTGACGTCAGCCGCTTACGCGGTTTCGATGGCTCAGTAGCGCAATGAAGAGCGGCGCTCCGACGAGCGCCATGATTGCGCCCACCGGCAGCTGGCGGGGCGCGGCGATCGTGCGCGCGACAAGATCCCCCGCAGCCAAAAGCGTTCCGCCCAGGATTGCCGCTGCCGGTGCGACTACGCGGTGATCGCTGGTCCTGAAGAGCAGCCGAGCGGCGTGTGGCGTAATCAGCCCCACGAATCCCACAGTTCCGGCGCTCACAACAGCGACGGACGTGATGGCCGCGCATGAGATGAATATAAGCGGGCGCCAGACGTCGACGTCGAGCCCCACGCTCCTCGCACGCAGTTCCCCAGCGGCGAGCACGTTCAGTGGCCGTGCCAGCACGACTGCGACGATCACCGCGACGATCGCCGACGTGACACTCACGGTTGGGCTCGGCGCCCAACCGAGATCCCCGGCAAGCCAGAACACCATGCTTCGCACCCGAGATGCGTCGGCCAACGAGAGCATCACGCTGATGAGCGCGCCACAAGCGCTGGCGATCACCACACCGGTCAGTAGCAGGCGCGCTGTGCCGCCGCCGCGCGCGAGAAAATAGACCACCGCAACGGCGGTGAGCGCGCCGGCGATTGCGCCGAACTGCGTTGCCACCACAGAAGCGCTCAGAATCATGGCGAGCAGCGCGCCGATGGCCGCGCCGCCGGACACGCCGAGCACGAACGGGTCCGCCAATGGATTGCGAAAGAGCGCCTGGAGCAAGACGCCAGCGACCGCGAGCAGGGCGCCCACGCCGAATGCCGCCAGCAACCGCGGCAGTCGCACGTCGAGCAGCACACTGCGCGCCGTCTCATCCCCGGAACCAGCAAGGGCCGCGAGCGCGCCACGCAGAGAAATCCCGGACGTGCCGATCAGCAGCGCGGCAGCGAATACCACGGCGGCCAGTGATAGCAGCGCGATGAGACGGCGAGTGGAGCCCGGTCCAAACCAGACGGCGCGAGACATCGACGCAGCTTAGCGGGCCGTTGACCAGTTGTGGCAGACTCCTTCGCGAATCATGAGCGACTTAATCGACCCGGAAGGCTATCGAGCCAACGTCGGCATCGTCCTGATGCGCGGCGAGGGCGAGGTTTTTCTTGGTCGACGCACGGGCGGGCGTGGATGGCAGTTCCCGCAGGGGGGCGTCCGCCGCGGGGAACCGCTCGAAGATGCGCTCTATCGTGAGCTGCACGAAGAAGTCGGCCTGCGGCGCGCAGATGTCGACCTCGTGGGCCGCACTGGGGATTGGATTCGCTATCGGCTCCCGCAGAAATTCGTTCGGCGCAACCGCCACCCCCTGTGCATCGGGCAGAAGCAGCGCTGGTTCCTCCTGCGACTGAAGCGTGAGGACGTGCGGTTCACCTTCGACAGCACTGACGAGCCTGAATTCGATCAGTGGCGCTGGGCCACCTGGTGGGAGCCCGTGCGCGAAGTCATCTACTTCAAGCGCCCCGTGTATACGCAGGCGCTGACTGAGCTGGCTTCACTCGCATTTCCGAAGAACGGTCCCCCCCAGCTTCCGGCATGGTGGGGCGACATCACAGCCGGCCCGGCGGGACAGGCCGCCGCTTCCGTCGAGTGATCGAACGTTCGCCGCGCGCGGCCGGCGCATCATGAGCGCCATGGCCCGGAACAGTCCGCCCCGCACCTCATCCACTCTCGTCGTGCGCACGCATGCGCCGGCGCGCCGGGTGCTGACTGTGACCGCGCTCACACTCCTCGGGGCATTCGCGCTCTATGTGGTGTACGAGCTGGGGCGCTACGACGCAGGGTACGACCGCCTGGCCGTTTCGCAGGAACGGGCCGAGCACGAGGTCAGCATCGACCGGCTGGAGAAGGCGAATCGCGAGCTGCGCACGCGTCTCGCGGAGCTCGACACCATTCGCGTGGGGCGCGCTCAGGAGCAGGCCGAGGTCTCCCGCGCCATCGGTGAGCTGCAGGCCCAGGTGGCCCGCCAGACGCAGGAGCTGGCGTTTTACCGGGGTATCGTGGCCCAGTCGGCGGTGTCGCCGGGCGTGAAGGTGCAGCAGCTGCGCATTGCCCAGGGCAGCAAGCCCGGGCGCTTCGTTTTGCGGCTCAACCTGATGCGCTCGCAGCGTCCTGAAGACGTCGTCTCGGGCTCGCTCGCGCTCACAGCCGAAGGCCTGCGCGGCCAGCAGGCGGGCTCGCTGGACACGGCCGCGCTTACGGGCGGCAAGCTCAAGGAGCTACGCTTCAATTTCCGCTATTTCCAGAACTTCGAGCAGGAGATCGCGATCCCCTCGGGCTTCGTGCCCGAGCGGCTGACGGTGGAAGTGCGCTCGGCCAAGAAGGGCGTCTCCCCCGTCTCCCAGACGTTCCCCTGGAACGTCGACGCGAGCTGACCGGGGAACAAGAGCGCGAGGAGCAGGACCATCATCTATGTTCGGCCGTGATTCCAAAGCCAATGCCCGCATCGACACGCTCGTCGGCAAGTCCGCCAAGGTCGCCGGGGACGTGGAGTTCACCGGGGGCCTGCACCTCGACGGCCGCGTGGCCGGCAACGTGCGGGCCGACAACGACCCGAATGCCACGCTTTCGGTCAGCGAGACCGGGGCGATCGATGGCAACGTGGAGGTCCCCAACGTCGTGCTGAACGGCGCGGTCCGGGGAGACATCCTCGCCCGCGACCGGGTCGTGCTCGGGGCGACCGCCCGGGTTCAGGGCAACGTCCACTACGGCGTCATCGAGATGACGCTGGGCGCGGAGATCAAGGGCAAGCTCGTGCCCTTGCCAACGGGTGCAGCCACCACCACAGAGGGGTAGACTTCCGGCCGCCGCAGGCCAATGCTGCGGCAGATGATTGATCGATAAGGCATACGGGATGAGCACTACTTCTGAAGCCGTTCTGGACGACACCGCGGGGCTGCCGCCCTCGCTGGTTTTCACCGACGCGGCCG
>JBDZVF010000686.1:0-2222 GCA_040255575.1 Pseudomonadota bacterium
ACCCGCTTCAGATCGCGCAGTCGGGCGACCTCATCGAGGACCCCGGCGAGGCCGCGAATGAATTGCGCGCTGCAACCCACGATTCTGTTCACGCCTGGGCATCGTCTTATCGCAGTCTCGTGCACCTGCTGTCAGGTGGTCTGGACTCGTCGATCATCCTGGCGAGCCTCAAGCGAGCTCCGTCACGGCCGAAGATGGCATGCCTCAACTACTACTCCGCCGGCTCCAATACCGACGAACGGCACTACGCACGGCTCGCCGCCGAGGGCAGTGGCTGCGAGGTGATCGAGCGCGAGCGCGATTCGCTGCTCAGCTTGGAGCCGCTGCTGCGGATACGTCCATCGCCGATTCCGACCGACTATTTCTTTTTCCTGGATGAAGGTCGCTGTGAGGCGCAGGTCGCGCAAGAGCAGGGTGCGCAGGCGATATTCTCAGGCTATGGCGGAGACCAGCTGTTCTACCGCTCCCATGCCTGGCTGGGAGCGGCTGACTTTCTTATGAGTCATGGAGCCGGGGCTGCAATGTTCGAGGTCGCGCTCGACGCGGCGCGCATGGATCGTACGTCTGTATGGACGGTGTTGGGCCGGTCGGTGCGGCATTGGCTCACCGGCAAGCGCTGGAGCGTGCAGGAGGATCAGCCGGCGAATCGCAGGACGATGCTGCGGGCGGAAGTCGTGCACGACATAAGCCGGGATCCCGGCCTGCTTCATCCATGGCTGCGCACGCCCGGTGACGCGCCGAACGGAAAAATCTTCCACACGTGGCAGCTGCTGTTCCCCGCGGACTACTACCACCCGCTGGGGCGCGACACGGATCCCGAGTTCGTGACGCCACTCTTTTCTCAGCCGTTGATGGAACTTGCGATGCGCATCCCCACGTGGCTCCTCACGCGTGGCGGCTGGGATCGCGCGATTGCGCGGCGCGCATTTGAACGCGAGTTGCCGCGGAGCATCGTCACTCGGCGAACCAAGGGCGGCCAGGAGGAGCACGCGAAGACCATTCTCGTGCGCAACGTCACATTCGTGCGCGAGTTGCTGCTCGACGGCCATCTCGTGCGCGAGCGGCTGGTTGAAAGAGATCAGTTGACCCAGGCCCTTCAGCCCGGACCCGCATGGCTTGGTAGCGGGAACATGGAGCTATACGGCTGTCTCAGCGCCGAAGCGTGGGTCCGAAAGTGGTGTTATCAGTAATGGGCACGCTGCAGTCGTCAAGCCTGCACGGCGTAGGTACTTCCCACTGCGCAGGTCACAATACCGTTTCCTCAACGTATTCTCGCTCGAACGCGAGAAATCGTGGCAGACTTCCCTCGGGCCGTTGCGGCTACAGGGAAGCCAGAAACAAAAAGGGTTAGCGGACGCATGGACTTCGGGTCTCCGCGGAATCTTTTCAGACAGGGAGTGTTGAACACTCTCCTGGTCCTCACTTCTCTCGCCACCACCGCAGCGTGGGCGGGCGGCCCCACAATTCTGTACGACATTCCTGCCGGCGACGCGGCGAAGACCCTGCAGGTCTATCTGCAGCAGACGCGCATCGAGATGCTCTATCTCACCGAGAAAGTGCGCGGCCGGCACACGAACGCCGTGAGCGGCAACCTCGAAGCCTCGGTGGCACTCGAGCAGATGCTCGCGGGCACCGACCTTCAGTATTCGTTCACGCCGGATTTTTCGTTTGCGACGGTGCAGACGAGGGAGGAGGCGCAGGGGGGGAGCGCGGAGCCGCGTACCGATTTCAAGAATGCGTCCACGCAGATGGACCCGAATAGTCTGGATGAGCGCCTACAGAAGATCTTCCCTTCCCAGAATCTCCAAGAGGTTGTCGTCACCGGCACGTTGATACGCGGTGTGCTCGACATCATGTCGCCGCTCGAGTTCATAACGAAGAAGGAGATGAAAAAGACTCCTTACGCAACGGTGCAGGACGCTCTGCAGGCGTTACCGGTGAACATGGGGAGTACCTTCAACGAGGCTTTCGGTGGCGTTGGTAACTATGCGCGCGGAGTCGCAGCGAACCTACGCGGGTTGGGCCCAGGTGCCACACTCGTTTTGATTAATGGACATCGGCAACCTTACTCGGGGCTGCAGGCTGATTTTGTCGACCTTTCGAATATCCCTTGGAGCGCGGTCGAGCGGATTGAAGTGCTGCCGGATGGCGCGTCTGCGCTCTACGGTTCCGACGCCATTGCAGGTGTCGTCAATGTGATCATGCGCAAGGACGTATCCGGC
>JBDZVF010000177.1:0-11710 GCA_040255575.1 Pseudomonadota bacterium
AACCCTGCCGTGCAATGGGCATACATGTCCTGAACATCGATGCCGATTCCGCGCGTGAGCATGAACAACACTGCGGCAGGGTTCATGTTGGCATCGCCCGCCCGTCCCCTGAACAGGCCGCTCAGCCGAGCCGCAAGGGCACGCGGAATGAGGCGACTCGCCAGATGTAGCGGCCCCACTGCGCGGAAGAACGCGTATCCAAGAAAGAAGTCGTCGGCCCCATCGCCCGACAGGAGTCCTTTTACGAGCGCCTTGGCCTGGCGTGTCACGAGAAGGATCGAAAGCAACGAGGGATCGGCAACCGGCTCGTCGATGGCTCGCAGGTACGTCAGTGCCGCCCCGACGAGATCGGCGTCGCTGTTGGGCACCGGAACGTAAGGCGCTCCGAGATGGCTGGCTATCGTTCTTGCGTACGCAGACTCGTCATACGTCGAGTCATCGAACGCCGCGCAGAAACAGGGCAGCGACGTGCCCAGCTGATGCGTAACGGCGGTGATGAGGCTCGAATCGAGCCCTCCGCTCAACATGATGCCCAATGGCACGCGATCGGTTCTCAGTCGCCGCGCGACAGCACGGCGTAACAGCGGCTCGAACTCCTCGACGTGGCGTTCGGCAGATTCGCCGGCAAAAAGCTCGCGGAGGTTCCAGTACGTGAGCGTGCGCTCACCCTGCTCATCGAACTCCATCACGGTGCCCGGCTGTATCTTGGAAACGCCGACCAGCAGACAGCTGTGCGCCGGAACAGCATTGAACAGGAAATACTCCTGCAGCACGGGAAGCGACACCTCGTCGCTCCCGATCAGCGCGCGCAGCGGCGTCAGCTCCGAACTGAACGCCACACCGCCGTCTGTTCTGCAGTAGTACAACGGCTTCTTGCCGATGAAATCGCGCGCCAGGATCAGCCGGCGCGCCGCTCCGTCATGGAGCGCAATCGCGAACATTCCTCGCAGCAAGCTGGGGAAATTGCGGCCAGCTCTCTGATAGAGCGCAACGATCAGCTCACACTCGGATCGGGTGCGGATTGCGACACCCTGCTGCGCGAGATCTCTCCGAAGATCGTCGTAGTTGTAGATCTCGCCGTTCAGGACGACGGTGTAACGGCCGCAGGGTGATCGGTAAGGCTGCATCGCGCATTCCAACGCGTGGAATGCGAGCTGGGTGTGGGCAAAGACAATCCCGTCGCGCTCGAGGCGGCTCTCGCCCTCGGGTCCTCGGTGGTGCAGACCGGCCGCCGCGAAACCAACCCAGTCCCGCATTCGGTCGGAGATCGGCCCGGCACGCCAGAATCCTGCTATTCCGCACACATAGCGCATCCCAACATGAAAGCCGCGTGTCTCCTGACGGCAGTTGAACATCCGTGAACCGCGCTTCTATAGTGAAACATTGCGAGCAGAATCACACTCATGATGCGCGAGACGTATAACAAAGACGGAATCGTGTCGTACAACGCTGCGATACGCAGTGATGTCGTGACCGAGCTCGGACGCCGACTCGATGGGGTATTCGGAGGGAATTACGTCAGCGGCTCACCACCGAAGTACCGCACGTGCAGTCCGGAACTTGCACAGTCGCGCATGTGCCGCGTGTCCTTTCCGCACATGGCGGATCCCGAAATCTGGAACCTGATCAGGGAGTCACCCTTCGCGGAGCTGGCGGCCCAGACCACGGGTGCACGCGTGCAGCAGGCGTGGTTCATCCATGCATTGCGTAAGGTTCCCGTGCCGATGGACCACTCCGCAGAGAGTCCGCACGACGTCCAGTACGTCGGATGGCACCAGGATGGGCAGTACACGAGGCAGTATTTTGAGGGTGACTTCACGACGGCGTGGATCAGCATCACCGACGTCACGGAGAGCTCCGGCCCCGTGCACTATGTCAGCGGCTCGCACTTGTCCCGAACGCTGGCCCAGGACGAGGGCAGCGGCTTCAGTCACACCGGTGGCTTCGAGAGGCTCCGTGAACGGATGAAGGCCTCCGCGGAGGTGCCCTGGGTCGAGCGAACGCACACGGCGCCAGCCGGCACGATTTCGTTTCATCACAGCCGATTAATCCATGGCAGCGGTATTTGCCGCGGCGAGAAGCCGCGCGTGACCATCGTCCTGCACCTGCGTTCCGAGAAGAATCCCCTGCGGGTCCCCCCTCACGTGCAGCCCCGAAAGGAATACTCGTTCTCTTTTCGGAATCTCACGGAGTGCCCGCTCGTGTACGGGCGTTCCGAAGAGCTGCCGGGCTGACCCGGCGCTACACTCTTCCGGCGCGCTTCAGATCCGCGAGCACTGAGCGCGGATCCGGTCCGTCTGCGTCGTGACAGAGCTCGATACACCGTCGGCTGGTCTGGATGACATTGTTCAAACGCGACTGGAACTGAAAAACGGGCGGGTGTGCGGTAACGACCGCCGTGATCTCGCTTTCCAGCTCGTTCAGCAGACGCGCCGCGTCCGCGGCGCCGATGACGCGGCTTGCCAGGAGCTCCGCCAGGTTGCTGTGTGCCTCGGCGAGCTTCAAACGATCCAGAAAATCGTCCCAGATCATGTAGATCGTCCCGATGGCCTCCATGGCCGCGCAGATCCGGTGGGCAATGGCCTCGTGGCCTGCGGCCCGGCACGCCACATCGGCATAAAGCGCCATCAGCCTGCCGGATTTCACCCGGCAGCCGCTCGCCCAGTGCGCCAGGTCCCGAACTTCCACGTCCGGCTCTGCCAGCACATATTTCCAGATCGGCAGCCAGCCGTTCGTGAAGTTCTCGATCAGCAGGGCGCGAGGACAAATCGCATGAAGCCTGCGTACGGCCTCGTCACAGAAGATGTGCCCGACCAGCAGGTCGCGCGGCAGCTGATCCTGATCCGCATCAATGAGATCGTCGAGCAGCTTGAGGCCCGTTGCGTGCATGCAGAACGCGGTACCGAACTCGAATCGCAGCTGTGGCGATTCGATCCACGCCGCGCACATGTACAACACCTGTGGATAGCCGCGGATTTGCGCGACATGCCGGCGGATCTTCTCACCGAGTCCGGCGCGCACGACGAGCTCGTCGAGCTGCTGCCGCACGTACTGCCCGGCGCGGTCCCATTCGATCAGCGAGTGCTCGAGACTCATCCCAGCCGCACTGACAGCCATTTGCCCCTGCCCTCCTGGCGCTACGCCGCTGCAGGTTCTGGAACGAGCGGCAGGCCGCTCAGAATCGAATCGGGATCGACGAGCCTCTTCAGCTTCCGCACGCCGTCAATGACCGCGCAGCCAAACTGCCGCTGAACGAAGTTCGCCGTCCCGGGAAACGCCCCGTAAAGATATTGCCTGCCAGAGGCTCGCAGGCACTGCTCGCGCAGCCCATCAAAGATCTCCTCGACGTATTCCCGATCCCGGAGCCGCGCCACACCGTAGAGCCCGACACTCACCTGCTCGAATCCCGGCTGCAGCGGCAGCAACTCAAATCCGGATGCGAGGGCGGCGGCCGTGCGCGGAAAGCAGGAAACATGAGCATGGGGAAGAATCAGTCGCGAGGCGTCGATGCCGTAGACACGCTCCATGAAATCGTCGAGCGCTTGCGGCGGGAGGAAAAAATCTCCCCAGCTTTGAAAGCAGCCGCTCTCAGAGGAAAGATCCTCGATCAACTTCGAGCGGCGCGCGAGAAACTGCAGCTCGCGGCGCTGCACGTGCTCGTGCACGTCCTCGATCACACTGACGTCGCCCTGTGCCGGCGCGGCGGCGAATGCGCGTTCCGCGCTCCAGGTTCGCGCGGCAAGGTCGTGGACCGCCAGAATGTAATCCGGCGCGCCCTCGATGAACCTCGAACAGGCGGCGCTGGGCTGCAGGCCCTTCAGCCGCAGCCGCTCCATATATAGAGGAGTGACCGGCACGGCACGCAGGGTCGCCTCGATCAGGAGCCCGAGCGCGCCGAAAGCACCGAAGAACGGGCGTCGCTCTGGAGAGCCCGACAGGTGAAAACTTTGAATTCCACCCGCAGGTGTGGCCAGAGTGAGGCTCTCAACGTGTGCCGCAAGCGGACCGTGCTTCACCGAGGTTTGTCCGAATCCGCCTGCAGCAAGAACCCCACCAAGGGTCGCGCTCGGGTTGCTCGGCAGGACGGCGATTCGCAAACCTCTTTTGCGCAGCTCCTGAGTCATCTCGCCGATGCGCACGCCTGCCGCTGCTCGCACCAACCGGGATGATTCATCGATCGACAGCGCCCTCAGCATTCGCATGTCGGCCACGGCGCCAGCGGAGAGGCTGAGACCATTGCTGGAACAACCTCCCCCACGCGCTGCGAGCCGCAGCCCCCGCTCCCCGCAATAATCGAAGGCGTGCAAAACCTGCTCCGCGGTCTGGGGAATGAACACCGCGGCGGGCACTCGCACTTCCTTCTGCCCGTAATCGTGCGAGAAGTACGCCTTCTCCGGAGTGGCCACGACCGCGCTCACGAGGTCGTTCGCGACGCTCAGCGTCCCAGTGGCGTGCGGGCGATGAGGCCCACCAATCCGCCACCATCGACGTCCTTTGGATAGGAGAAGAACTCGACGTCGTTGAAATGGCGGCGGAACATCGTTTCCATGACCGACAGCGGTGGCGAAATGAGATTGTCGTGCCGTTTGCTGCCGGGCGCGTCGTACGACCAGCGCGTCCCATCCTCGTTCACCCACATGCGAGAGCCCAGACGGCCGTCTTCGCGTCGCTTGCGCAGGCTGCGCGGATCGAAAGCGGGCATCAGGCAGGTTCCGTCGGCGCGTGTCCAGGCGGCGAGGTTGCGGACGAGCGCTTCGACATCTTCGACGGTTTCCTGCAGGGAATAGGCGCCCCAGAGGCACGTCGTCAGCTCCCAGCTGTTCTCGAGCGTCGGCTGCGGGTCGCGATAATCCGCCTGGATGAATGTCACACCGGGGTTGGCTTTCTTTGCCAGGGTCAGCATGGCCGGCGAGAGATCGAGCCCACAACGCCGTGCGGCCGGATTGGCACACGCATTCGCCAGAAAAAAACCGGTGCCACAGGCAACGTCGAGCCAGGAAGCGACCGATTGCGTGAGATCGCGCAGGAGCCCGAGCTCGAACCCGGTTTTCTCATCGAGCCGCTCGTCCTTGCGGAAGAGATACATCGCGTCGTAGCGGCTCGCGTAGTCCTCGTCGTAGGTCCGCAGCACCTGCTCCGGGGTCATGCCGTTTCCCTCCTCAACCGCTCGACGAGACTGACGAGATCGCCCAGCGTGACTGCGCTGAACGCCTCCAAGACCTGATCCGGCGTGACCTGAATGCCGAACTCGCTCTCGAACTGCCCGATGATGGCGACCAGATTCAGTGAATCGAGACCTGCTTCGAATACGCCGGTCTCGGACGTGAGTGACGTGCGCTCCACGTTGCAGACCGTGGCAACCGAGGCCAGCACGAAGCTCTCGACGTCCGTGTCCATATCTTTCGCCTCGCTCATTGACCCAAGAATACGCCCCAGTGGCACTGACGCAACCTCGTGCGCTCTGCACGCACACCATGGCAACATGTCACGATGCTGCTTGACTCGGATCTCGCGCCTCACGATGAGACGCTTGCCAATCTGCTCGCTGACCTCGCCAGATTCGGCGTCAGCATCGCCTCACAGGATGGAAAGACGTCCTTCAGGGTTCCGCCCGATGCGGCCCTTCCGCCGCAGATTCTTGCCGAAGCCCGCGAGCGATTTGAGGCCGCAACCGGGCGATTGCGCCTACCCACTAACCACAATGAGTGCCTGGTACCGCTTACGGCGCGCCAGGGAGACGTGAACCTCGTCTGCGTGCATCCGGCGCACGGCACGGCATACGACTATCGGTTTCTCGCCGCCGCGATGCCCGAGCGTTATGCGGTCTTCGGGTTACAAGCCGTGCGGCAGCTGCTCGACAGCCATCTGATCAAGACGCCGGAGGACATGACGGACCGCTACGTCAGGGAAATCCTGTCGAACGGCCTTTGCGAGAAACCCCTGGTGCTGTACGGAGCCTCTTCGGGCGGCATGCTCATGCTCGATATCGCGCGAAAACTGGTGGAGCATCGACGTCCGCCGTTTCTGGCGGTCGCGGGAGACACGCGGGACGCCGGTGAGATGAGTGAGTCCACAGCGAAACTGGTGTGGACACGACTGTTGTGGTTCGGGTTCATCGAAGCATTCGGGCCGCCGGACGCCGTCGCGGAGATCCTGTCGCCGAATCACTCTTTCTGGTCTCTCGCGGATACGGAAAAGCTCCGCTACTTCATGACACGGGTGCAGGCGATGCCCTCACCGGCCTGCTCCTTGCCGCTGAGAGAGGATGTGCTCGCCCGATACCTCACCGTCTATCGCGAATACATGCACTGCTACGAAAGCTGGTCGCCCGGTAGTTATCCGGGACGAGGTCTCTATCTGCAGGCAGCGCGCTCGCAGCCCAGGCGCTCTACATGCTTCCGCAGCCTGTTTCTCGGTCCACTCGCCGTGAGAGTGATCGCGGGAGATCACGTCGCGCTGCTGCGAAAGGCGAGCGCAGCTGCGGTCGCCTCTGCCATCGATGCCGAAGTGCAAGCCCCGACACAGCTACGTGCTGCATCCCGTCTCAGCTGAACTTGCAGCCTGCAAGTGCGCATCATCTTGAACCGGAACGATCTCGACTCAGGCTCAGAGGTCGATCTGCCTGGCGAGTGCCGCGATCGTCGGAGCGCGCAGGATCTGCTCGAGCGTCACTGTCGTTTCGAAATGCGATTCGAGACGCGCTCCGAGCTGAACGGCGAGCAGCGAGTCACCGCCCGACTCGAAAAAGTCCGCGTTGATGTCAGGCTCTGAAACGCCGAGCAAGTCGCTCCAGATGTGCCGGATCGCTTCTTCGCGTGCGTTGCAGGGGACCTCGGTCGGCCGCCGCGAGGGAAGCTCACGGATTACCTGGCGTTCCGCCTGGCGCAGGGCGCGGGTGATTTCACGCGTGCTCACGATCCACTGGGGACGGGGGTTTCTGAGAATCAGGTCGAATGCCTTGCAGCCTTCCTCATTCGAAATTCCGAACGGCAATGCCCCGCTGGTGGCACCCATTCCGACCTCTTTCCACACGTCCCAGTTGATCGAGATACAGCGCGTTGCCTCGACGCGGTCGTAGGCGTGAGCAAAGGAATCCTGGAATGCATTCGCGGCGGCGTAGTCGCTCAGACGAGCCGGCGCGAGAATCGATGCCAGCGAAGAGCAGAGGATGAAGAAGTCGGGCTCCAGCGACCGTACGCATTCGAAGGTCTGCAAGGTTCCCATAACCTTGGGTTCGAGGACCTTCAGCGTCGTCGCGACCTCCTTCCGAGCCACAACTTCCGTGACACCGATCCCCGCCGCATGAATGACCCCATGCACGGTGCCGAATACGTTGCAGGCCTGCGTGACGGCTGCGCGCATCTGCTCTTCGCTCGCGACGTCTGCCTGCAGAACCAGAACTTCGGAACCCAGAGCTTCCATCGCATGGACCGCGCGGACGCGTTCGCTCGTTTCATCCGCCGGCAGCGCGGATCGTGACACGAGCACCAGCTTCGCCTGAACCGAGCGGGCAAGAAAGGTCGCAAGAGTGCGTCCGATGCCCCCGAGCCCGCCCGTGATCAGATAGACGCCGCGCGACCGGAGCAGCGTCTCCCGCTTCGCTACATCGGTGATCTCCAGTGGCTCATACGCGGGAACCCAACGCGTGGTGCCCCTGAAAGCGACGACGGACTCGGATGTGGAACTGAGCATCTCTCCGATAACGGTCCGGATCTGTGCCTCCGTCGTGCCGCCGGACGGCAGATCGATGCTCCGACAGGAAAGAAATGGGATCTCGCGCGATACGACCCGTGCGATCGTCGAAAGCATCGCGTCGTGCGGGTCAGTGATGTCGTCACCGAGAACGGCCTGCGCGCCGCTCGTCAGTACGACCAGCGGAACGGCATCGCCGCGGGGCTGTCGGCCGATCGACTGGCAAAGGTCCAGCAAGCTGATCGCTCCGCCCTGCCCGCGCCACGCGTACACGATGAGGCCAATGCTCAGGCCGCGCGCCTCGATGTCGGCGAGCACATGATCGCACTCGCTGCGCTCCCGCACCCGGATCACTGGCCAGCCGATCACGCTCAGCCGCTGTGCGAGGCCGTCCGTCAACTCGCTTTCCTGTTCGAACAACAGACACACCTTCTGGGGCGGCTCAGACCTTTGCGGAGGCGGCAGCGTCTGCTTCCAGAAGGGTGCGTATAAGCGGACCTCGTCAGGCGCTGTTTGCGATGCCTCGCTCTCGCCGCTCGATGCGGAGGACGCGTCGATCCAGTGACGTCGCCGCTCGAACGGAGTGGTTGGCAGGGGTACGCGATGGCATCGGTTGAGCGCATTGAACGCCGGCCAGTCGATTGCCGCGCCGACTTTCCACAGCTGCCCGACGGCCTGCATGAGCCACTGCGAATCTGTCTCCGCGTGTCTCGGATGTCGGCACGAAGAGATGACCGCGACGGCCTGCTTTGCATCCGCGATGGCGCGTACGTTCGACGTGAGTGCCTTGCCCGGACCGACTTCGAGAAACACCTTCGGCAACCCCTGAGAAAGCGTCACGATGCCCTGAGCAAACTCGACAGGCTGGCACAAATGTCTCAACCAGTATTCGGGTGGCAATCGCGTACCGGTGGCGAGCAACTCACCATCGAGGTTCGAGACATAAGGAACGCCCACGTCACGCATCTCGATGCGCCTCAGCACGGTCTCAAACTCCTCGCAGAGATCGTTCATGAGAGGCGAATGAAACGCGTGAGAGGTTTCCAGCAGGACGCACGGAATTTGACCGCACTCGAGCTCCTGCTTCATCGACGCAATCGACTCGACCGATCCCGCAACGACGCAGCCTGTATCCGAATTCACCGCCGCAATCGTGCATCCCTCAGTCAGCAATGCCTGCACTTCGCTGCGGGGCCGGGCAACAGCCAGCATTCTTCCGCGCGGCGCCAGTTGCATCAAACGCGCGCGCTCACAGACGAGCATCAGCGCATCTTCGAGCGAGAAGACGCCAGAGAGGCACGCAGCGACGTACTCACCGAGACTGTGTCCGATCATGAAGGACGGGTTTACGCCCCAGGACTGCCAGAGCCGGGCCAGTGCGTACTCCACGACAAACAGCGCAGGCTGACACCACCTCGTCTGCAAGAGAGTCTCCGCAAGCCGCGCGTCAGGCGGCTGCAGGAAATCACGGATGTCCAAGCCGATATTCGGCAGCAGGAATTGCGCACAAAGATCGATCTGCTCACGGAATGCCGGCTCGTTGGCATAGAGATCCGCCGTCATTCCCAGGTGCTGCGATCCCTGCCCCGGAAACATGAAGACCACAGGAGGATTCTCGGTCGCGCCAGCATCATTCTGGTCACAACGCTGCGACTCGAGCTCGAGTGAACCGACAGCTTCCGAAACACTCTCGCACACACAAAAGGCGCGCGCCGGGTACGCGATGCGTCCCAGCTGCAGGCTGAAGGCGACGTCGGCCAATTTCAGCTCGGGGTGCTCGGACAGATGTCGTCGAAGATCGCGCAGGCGGGTCTGCAACATTGTGGGCGTGCGTGCCGAGATCGTCAGCAACTGCGATCTGCGATGACTGTGGCTCTGCACGGCGGGTGGAGCTTGCTCGACCACAGCGTGCGCGTTCGTACCACCAATGCCGAATGAGCTCACACCCGCGCGTCTCGGTTCTATGGAGGATGGCCAGTTCTCGAGGCGGGTGTTCAGGAAGAACGACGTCCCTTCAATCGCGAGCTGCGGATTCGCCTCCTGAAAGTGGATGTTGGGCGGCAATCTGCCGTGTTCCACCGCAAGCGCTGCTTTGATCAGCGACGCGACGCCCGCCGCCGCTTCCATGTGACCCATGTTCGCCTTGAGCGTGCCGAGTGCGCACCGGGAGGCCTCGCCAAGGGCCTCCTTCAACGCAGCGATTTCGATTGCATCTCCGAGGGGCGTGGCCGTCCCATGGGTCTCGACGTAACCGATGGTTCGAGGATCCACGCCTGCCGTGCGATATGCAGCGCGTATCACGGCAGCCTGGCCCATGGCACTCGGTGCCGTGTAGCCGATCTTCGCATTGCCGTCGTTGTTGACGGCCGTTCCGCGAATGACGGCACAAATTGTGTCGCGATCCGCGCAGGCGTCTTCGAGACGCTTGAGGAGTACGAGCCCCGCTCCGCTCGACGCAACGGTACCCTGTGCAAGGTGATCGAACGGACGGCAATGCCCATCGGGCGAGAATATGCCGCCCGCCTCGGCGCGATAGCCGCGCGCATCGAAGCGGCGCACCGTTGCGCCTCCCGCCAGTGCCATTTCGCACTCACCGTTCAGCAGTGCACGGCACGCCAGATGAATCGCAACCAGCGACGACGAACACGCGGTATCGATGGTCACGCCCGGGCCGACGAGATTCAGCAGATAAGAGATGCGTGTAGCGGCGCACGTCGTTGCGACCAGCGTGCGCATCCCCGACGAGGATTCGAGCTGAGGTAACCGCGCATAACAGTTCTCGACAAGATAGCTGCTGAGGCCCGAGCCCACGAACACACCTGTTCGCTCGCCTCGCCAGCGTACGGCGTAGCCGCCTGTCTCCAGCGCTTCCTGTGCACATTCGATGAGCAGCCGCTGCTCCGGGCTCATCAACGCCGCTTCCGCCGGCGTGAGCCCGAAGTGCTCCGCGTCGAAGCTCTGCACATTCGCGAGGAGGGCCGCGCATTTCACGTAGCGTGGGTCGGCCAGAGCCTGCCTCGGCACGCCAGCGGCGATGAGCTCTTCCGGGGAGAAGAACCTCAGCGTCTCCGTTCCATCACAGAGTACGCGCCAGAATGAACGGACATCCGGCGCTCCGGGAAATCGACCTTCCATCGCAATGATCGCGATGGCCCCGGTGAGGCTACCGCGGTCGACGGTGTGGACTGCCTCATCATGGTGGCGCTCGACCACCCGACGAGTCAGCTCGCGCACCGTTCCATACGTAAAGAAGTCGGCGACCGGAAGTCCGCCGTCGGGCAGGTGCCCGAAGAACGCCGCATTCACCCGATCCATCACGCGAATCACGAGAAGGGAGTCGCCCCCCAGGGCGAAGAAATTCGCGTCGGAGGAAATGCGCTCCGGCGGCACGTCGAGCAACTCCGACCAGATTCGCCGGAGCGTCCCTTCGACCTGCCTCGACTCTGTCGTATCCATGCGCTGCTCTGCCGTTCCATTCCATCTGAATGGCAGCACGTTGCATGAGCCGATCCGTGCACGCAATCTTGCTCGTGTGCCGACAACCGGGAAGTCACATGAACGTCACGAGGATATTTCTGCGCAACGACCCTCTCGATGCACTCACGCACGTGAGAAGCGCCACCTCACGCGTGACTCGCACGGCGCGGGAGCTCGCGACGAACGTCGCATCCCTTGGAGCGGGGTTACGCCGCCTCGGCATCGATCCAGGCGATCGCATACTGATCCTCAGCGGCTCTCGAATCGAGGCCGTCGAAGCCATCCTTGCGGCCATCAATATCGGCGCCACGGCGATGCCGGTGAGCACCCTGCTCGGCACAGCGAACCTTCTGAACGTCATCGGGCGGATGAAGCCGAGGTGCTGCCTCTTCGAGGATGTGCCCGAGGGCAGTGTCGCCGACGCCTTGCATGAGCTCGGCTGTGTGATGATCGCGATCAACCCGCCTCGGACGTCGCGTGTCTCCGGCTGGCACGCGTACGCTGAGGTGCTCGGCACTTATCCGGCGCCCCTCGAATTTGC
>JBDZVF010000687.1:0-2200 GCA_040255575.1 Pseudomonadota bacterium
ATCTCAAGCGCGCCTTCGGCCTGGACTTCCCCAACTACGTTCGGCGGCTGTCGCATGCCTGGCAGCGTCGCTGCGCGTCTTTCCCGCCCGCCTGAGGCCGACCCAGGAATCGGCCCACTTTTTCCGCATCGGAGATCTCGCCGCCATGTCCAATCGACCCACCCTCCACAAACCTTTCCCCGCGTACGTGCACAACGAGCGTCTGAAGCGCTGGGTAACCGACATCGCCGAACTCACGCAGCCCGCCAGCATCTGCTGGGCCGACGGCTCGCAGGAGGAATACGACCGCCTCTGCAACGAGATGGTCGCTTCGGGGATGCTGAAGAAGCTGAACCCTGAGAAGCGCCCGAACTCCTACCTCGCCTGCTCGGACCCTTCGGACGTGGCGCGCGTGGAAGAGCGCACCTTCATCTGCTCGGCGCGGCGCGAAGACGCCGGTCCCACCAACAACTGGGAAGATCCGGCGGTCATGATGAAGACGCTGAAGGGTCTCTTCAGCGGCTGCATGAAGGGACGCACGCTCTACGTGATCCCCTTCTCGATGGGCCCGATCGGCAGCCCCATCGCGCAGATCGGCGTCGAGCTCACGGACAGCCCCTACGTCGTCGTCAACATGCGCACGATGACTCGCATGGGCCGCGCGGTGCTCGATGCGCTCGGCCCCGATGGCAACTTCGTCCCGTGTGTGCACTCGGTCGGCGCGCCGCTCGAGCCCGGGCAGCAGGACAGCCGCTGGCCGTGCAATAGCACCAAATACATCGTGCACTTTCCCGAGACGCGCGAGATCTGGTCGTTCGGCTCCGGCTACGGCGGCAATGCCCTGCTCGGCAAGAAGTGCTTTGCCCTGCGCATCGCCTCCAACATGGCGCGTGATGAGGGCTGGCTCGCCGAGCACATGCTGATTCTCGGTGTCGAGAGCCCCGAGGGCGAGAAGACTTACGTTGCGGCGGCGTTTCCCTCTGCGTGCGGCAAGACCAATTTCGCGATGCTCATTCCGCCCGCGGGTTTCGATGGCTGGAAGATCACCACGGTCGGCGACGATATCGCGTGGATCAAACCGGGCGCGGATGGCCGCCTGTACGCCATCAACCCGGAAGCAGGCTTCTTCGGCGTCGCGCCCGGCACATCCGAGCAGACGAACTACAATGCGATGGCGACGCTCAGCAAGAACGTGATCTTCACCAACGTCGCGCTTACCGACGATGGCGATGTGTGGTGGGAAGGCATGACCCGCGAGCCTCCCGCGCACCTGATCGACTGGACGGGCCAGGACTGGACGCCGGAGATCGGCCGCAAGAGCGGGCGGCTCGCCGCCCACCCGAACTCACGGTTCACGGCGCCGGCGAGCCAGTGCCCCTCCATCGACCCGCGCTGGGAAGATCCGCAGGGCGTGCCCATTTCGGCGTTCATCTTCGGCGGCCGGCGCCGCACGACCGTGCCGCTCGTCTACGAAGCGTTCAACTGGGCCTGGGGCGTCTACCTCGCCGCGACGCTCGGTTCTGAAACCACCGCGGCTGCAGTCGGCAAGAGCGGTGTGGTGCGCCGGGATCCCTTCGCCATGCTGCCGTTCTGCGGCTATCACGTTGGCGACTACTTCGATCACTGGTTGCGCCTGGGACGCTCGCTTCCCGAGCGCCCGCACATCTACTGCGTCAACTGGTTCCGCCGCAGCGAGACGGGCGAGTTCCTGTGGCCCGGCTTCGGCGAGAACATGCGCGTGCTCAAGTGGATCGTCGATCGCGTGCACGGGCGCGGTGGCGCGGTGGAAACCGCTCTCGGCTGGATGCCCCGGTACCGGGACATCGACTGGCGCGGTCTTGCGATGGACGAGGTGTCCTTCAAGGCGCTCACGCGCGTCGATCTCGATGCGTGGCGCGATGAGCTCGCGCTGCAGATGCAGTGGTTCGAGAAGCTCGGCGAGCGCGTGCCGCAGCCGCTGCGGCTCAAACATCAGTTGCTGATGTCTCATTTGCCGACCGCCGCGGCAGGCTGAAGCGCGCAACGCGCTGAGGAGCGAACGACGCCGGCCGAAAGCGGCCGGCGTCCGCGTCTGTGGCGCCCAGGTGCGCCGTACCCTGTCCGCGCGCAGCTCGCGCCGCCTACGTATCGCTACGTAGCGAGTTAGCGAGCCCTGCGAACCACCGACCTCGTACCGAGCCCCCCGTGCGGCCGGCGTACGGGCCGCCCCGCCCGCCACGCG
>JBDZVF010000688.1:0-2199 GCA_040255575.1 Pseudomonadota bacterium
ATCCAGGGTGATCAGATCGCTTCTTTTCGAACGGCCCGCGACCGCCACGGCCCCCACGACGCCAGCCGCTGGTCCTGAGAGCGCCGTACGGATCGGCATCTCCGAGGCGCGGTGGATATTCATCAGTCCGCCGGAAGACTGGCTGATGCCGATCGACGCCCGCGGCGCCTCGCCCGCAAGCGAGGAGGCCAGATGATCCATGTATTGCGTGACTTTCGGTTTCAGGAACGCGTTCAGGAGCGTCGTCGAGAACCGCTCATATTCGCGGAACTCGGGCTGCACTTCACTCGACAAGGAAACCTGAATGCCGGGACAGCGCTCCCTGATCACCGCCCCGATACGCTGCTCGTGTCGTGGATTGATAAAGGAAAAGAGCAGGCAGACGGCGCAACTGTCGACGTCCGCCGCAACCATTTCCGCCACAACGCGGTCAATCTCCTGATCCGACAGTTCCCTCAGGATCTCTCCGCCAGGCCCGATGCGTTCCGCCACCTCGAAACGGCGATCTCGCGGCACCACCGGCATCGGCGCATCGGCGTTCAGATCATAGACCTTCGGGCGAACCTGGCGGCCAATCTCGATGAGGTCGCGGAATCCGGCCGTCGTAATCATGGCCACGCGCCCGCCCTTCCGTTCGATCAAGGAATTCGTGGCAACCGTCGTGCCGTGAGCGAAACGGTCAAACACGTCTGCGGGCAGTTGCAACCGGCTGCGCAGGTCGATCAACCCAGAGAGAACGGCGACCGACGGGTCGTCGGACGTGGAGGGAATCTTGTGAACGTGGACGGCGCCCGTCGCGCTGTCGGAAAGGAAGAAGTCGGTAAAGGTCCCACCTACGTCGACACCGACGGTCCAGCTCATTGCGTTCTCTCTCCACTCTGGATATTATTTGTATCCAGTTTGGATATCTTGTCAATCGACCAATGCCGGAATATGCCGATAGCAAGAGAGGCCTTTGATTCGTCATGGGAAATGTCACTCGAAACAGCGACGCCGGACAGCGGAACGCGGATCGCATCTATGGCGAGATACGCGAGAAGATCCTGTCGATGGAGTTCGCGCCGGGCTCGGTGATCGATGAAGCGGCCATCGTGCAGAAATCGGGTGTCTCACGGACCCCCGTGCGGGAAGCGATCATCCGTCTCGTGTCGGAGGGCCTGCTGCTGCGCGACGGGCGTCAGGTTCGCGTCGCCTCCTTCGACATCTCCCAATTGCGCGATGTGTTCGAGAGCCTGATGCTTTTGTCGCGCTCGATGCATCGCCTTGCCGCGCTTCGCCGGCAGCCGGCGCATCTGACGGCCATGTGGCGCGCGCTCCAGGTATTCGAAGCGGAAGCGGAAGCGCCCGACGAGGTGCGGTTGAGCGAGGCGAACCATCTTTTCCACATGGAAGTCTCGAAGGCCGGGGCGAGCTCGGTCCTGCATCGATTTTATGAAACCATGTCCATCGAAACGTTGAGACTGTCCCGTCAATGTTTCATCGTCGGCGACCGCACCGGCTATGTCGGGAGCGAACATCTGAAGCAAACGATGCAGGATCACCGGGATCTTTTCGCCGCCATCGAGGCCGGTGACGGGGACGAGGCCGACCGGGTCGCGCAACGCCACACCGTTCTTTTCAGGGAGCGGCTGACCCGGCAGTTGCTGGGCATGTCCGGCGACATCGATTCTTTCCGCTTGCAGGAAGAGCCGGGACTGGAACCGTCGGGGAGACGCAGCCGGTAGGCTATATGGCCCGTGAGCGCTCGGCGCTCGGCGTGATGCCGAACTGTGCGCGATAGCAGCGTGCGAAATGCGAACTGCTGGCGAAGCCGCAGGCGAACCCGATTTCCGTGACCGACAGCGCGCTCTGCCGCAGGAGGTTGCGCGCATGGCCGAGCCGCAATTGATGGTAGTGATGCAGGAACGAAGTTCGTAGCCGCGTCTGGAACAGCCGGTCGAGATGGCGCGGGCTAATGCCTGCGAAAGACGCCATCGCGACGCGATCGAGCGGGGCGGACAGCGTCGTCTCCATCTTCTCCAATATGGCGAGCAGCACCGGATGGTGGACACTGTAGCGTTCCGCCAGCGAGGCGCGCTGCGGCGCGGACGGCATGTCGACATGGGTGTGCAGGAACCAGTCGCTGACGCGCCTTGCGAACGCCTCGCCCATGCGCTCCGTGATCAGGGCGTGCATCATGTCCATCGGCGCGATGCCGCC
>JBDZVF010000689.1:0-2198 GCA_040255575.1 Pseudomonadota bacterium
ACGCTCGCAAGCTTGCGGTTATCGACATACACGCCGGGCGCGCTGCGCCGGGACTCCGCCGCGACGCCAAGCTCCGCAACGTAGTCGATGACGCTTCGTTCGAGTGCCGTAACGAGATCGCGCACGCCGAGCGCCGCGCGGCGCAAATCGATCAACGGATACACCACGAGCTGCCCGGGCCCGTGATACGTGACCTGCCCGCCACGATCGATCTGGATCACCGGAATGTCCCCGGGTGCCAGAACGTGCTCGCGCTTCGCGTTCATGCCGAGCGTGAAGACGGGTGGATGCTCGAGGAGCCAGATCTCGTCCGGCGTTTCCGCGGAGCGCTCATCGGTGAAGCGCTTCATCGCATCCCACGTGGGCTCGTAATCGACGAGCCCGAGTCGCCGGATCACGGGCTGCGGCAGGGGCGTGCGCGCGAGCATCGCGGAAGCGCTCAGGTCGCGAGGGCGCCGTTATCGAGCCCGGCGTTGTTGCGATTCAGCGCCTGCTCCGCCCGATAGCTCGAGCGCACGAGCGGGCCCGACACGCATTCGAGGAAGCCGCGCGCCAGCGCCCATTGGCGATAGCGATCGAACTCCTGCGGCGTGACGAAGCGCTGCACGGGCAGATGGTTCACAGTCGGCCGCAGATACTGCCCGAGCGTGAGGATGTCGACGTTGATCGCGCGCAGGTCGTCCATGGTTTGCGCGATCTCTTCATCGGTTTCGCCGAGGCCGAGCATGAGGCTGGTCTTGGTGAGCACTTGCGGTTTGTACTTTTTTGCGTGCTCGAGCACGCGCAGCGTCTGCTCGTAGCTCGCCCGCGGATCACGCACGGGATGGGTGAGACGCCGAACGGTTTCGACGTTCTGCGCGAACACTTCGATGCCGGAGTCGACCACCGTCTCCACATCGGCCAGTACGCCCTGAAAATCGGGCGTGAGCGCTTCGACAGCGGTTTCCGGGCGCCGCGCTTTGATAGCGCGAATGCAGTCCGCGTAGTGCCTGGCGCCACCGTCGGGCAGATCGTCTCGATTCACGGAGGTCAGCACCACGTACTTGAGCTTCATGAGCTCGACGGTGTGGGCCACGTTCTGGGGCTCTTCAGCGTCCAGCCAGCCGTGCGGGTTGCCCGTGTCGACCGAGCAGAAGCGACAGGCGCGCGTGCACACCGCGCCCATCAACATGATCGTGGCGGTCCCGGCGTTCCAGCACTCCCCGATGTTGGGGCACTTGGCCTCTTCGCAGACGGTGGCGAGGCGGTGCTCGTGAACCACGGTCTTGACCGCCGTGAAGCCCTCGCCCGCCGGGACGCGGGCCCGCAGCCAGGGGGGCTTGCGGGTGAAGCCGGCGGCGGCGTTGCCGTCACGCGCCTTGATGCCATCCCGAATGGCTGTAAACCCTTGAGGCGTAACATACTTCTCGCCGCTCCGGGGGTGCGCGACCTCCGGGACGACGGGGATACCTTTGAGCTCTGGCATGGGCCGCATTGTACGGTTTATCGCGCCCGTGAGCGCCCGTCACAAGGAGGAGGCCCGAGGGGGCCCGGCCCGCCTACCGGACGAAGGGATTGCGGATGGTGAGCGTCCGATCGACCTTGAGGCCGTGCTGCAGATCTTCGGAATAGAGCAGGCGACAGCCGGCGTCGAGGGCGGAGGAGACGATGGCGGCATCGTAGAACGATAGCTGATAGCGCTCCGCAAGCCCTCGGGCCTGATCGTGCACGTCCTCGGTCAACGGCTGGACGGCGCAGTGGGCGCGCACGGCGACGATCAGGTCGCTGACGTCGCGCCAGGTGAGCCCGAGCTTGCGAATTGCGACGTTCGCCAGCTCGTTGAGCACCTGCACGCTCACGACGCCCCGCCTGGCGAGCAACGCCTCCGCCCGATCTGCCTTGAGCGGGTCGCCCGACAGCAGGTCAGAGGAGCACGTTGGTGTCCAGGAAAGGCGGCTCCGCCATGGGTTCAGCCCCTGTCGTTCGCCACGAGCCACCACGCCGCGGGCCAGCCACGCACCGGACCGGCCACGCGGCCGATCAGCCGCGCAGGCGCGCTTCGAGCTCGGCCAGACGTTCGGGGGTGCCGATGTCCAGCCACACGCCGCAATAAACCTGGCCCTTCAGCTTGCGCGCGGCGATGGCGCGCTCCAGCAGTGGCCGCAGCGGAAACTTGCCGGGCTGGCAGCCATGGAAGAAGTCGGGCGAGAACACGCCGA
>JBDZVF010000178.1:0-11615 GCA_040255575.1 Pseudomonadota bacterium
GCCGACCGCCGGCCCACCGCCGACCGCAGGACCCCCGTCCACGCGCCACCGCTGGCGCGCCTGGTGGCGCCAGCTCTACGCCATCATGCTGAAGGAGGGCAAGCAGGTCACCCGCGACCCGTCCAGCTGGATCATCGCGGTCTTCCTGCCGCTCACATTCCTCTTCCTGTTCGGCTACGGAATCTCACTCGACACCACCGTGGTGAAAGTCGCCCTCGTCCGGGAGGACTCGGGCCAGGACGCCCGCGACTTCGCCGCGCGCATCGCAGACTCCAGGTGGTTCCTCGTGGTCCACGCGCCCAATCGCCAGGCCGGCAAGAACCTGCTCCGCGATCAGGCCGTGAAGGCCACCGTGATCATCCCGGGCGAGTTCGGCCGGCAGCTGCTCTCCGATGCAAACCCCGCGCAGGTGCAAGTGCTGGTCGATGGCGCCGAGCCGAACACCGCCAACTTCGTTCGCGGTTACGTCAGCGCGATATGGGCCACGTTCCTCGCAGAACGAGGTGTCACAGGCACGAGCACCGCCCCCCCGATCACCGTCGAGCCACGCTACTGGTTCAACGCAAACGCTGAAAGCCGCTGGTTCCTGATCCCCGGCTCGATCACCGTGATCATGACGCTCATCGGCACGCTTCTGACCGCGCTCGTAGTGGCGCGCGAATGGGAGCGGGGCACGCTCGAAGCGCTCTACGCCACGCCGCTCACGCGCGGTCAGATTCTCATCGGCAAGACACTGCCGTATTTCCTGCTCGCCATGATCTCAACCCTCGTGTGCGTGCTCACGGCGCTCGTGCTGTTTCACCTGCCGCTGCGGGGTTCGATGCTGACGCTCGGCGTGGTCGCCGCGGTGTTCCTCTTTCCGGCGCTGGGGCAGGGGCTGCTCATCTCCGTGACCATGCGCAGCCAGCTCGCCGCGGCCCAGCTGGGGCTCATGACCGGCTACCTGCCGGCAATCATGCTTTCCGGATTTCTCTTCGACATCCATTCGATGCCGGCGGTGCTGCGCGCGGTCACTTTGATCGTTCCGGCACGTTACATGAACGTTTCGCTGCAGACGATTTTTCTCGCCGGCGATGTCTGGTCCGTGCTGATCCCGAACATGCTGTTCATGCTGGCGGTGGGCAGCGTGTTCTTCGGCATCACGTGGCGCAAGCTGCGCAAACGCGTGGATTGAGGGCACCGTGCTGCAACGACTCCTCGCCATCATGCGCAAAGAGCTCATCGGCCTGCTTCGCGATCCGCGCGCGCGCATGTCACTCATCATCCCGCCGATCATCCAGCTCCTGATCTTCGCGCAGGCCGCGACGATGGAGGTGAAGAACATCGAGCTTGCGATCGTCGATCTCGATCGCGGCCCGGTGGCGGCGGAAATCGTGCAGCGGCTGCGCGGCTCGCCGACCTTCGAGAGCCTGCCGCTGTATCCCAGTGTGGCGGCGGCGCGTGAACACGTGGAGCGCGAGCAGGTGATGGGCATTCTGGTGCTTCCGAGCGGCCTGTCTGCCGACATCACGGCAGGCCGCCCGGCAAGCACTCAGCTGCTGCTGGACGGCCGCCGTTCCAACGCGGCCGGCATCACCACGCAGTACGTGAACGGCATCGTCCAGAACGCAGGGATCGAGATGGCGAACAGGGAGCGGCCCTCGATGAGCGCCGCGCGTCCCGAAGTGGTCATCAACAACTGGTTCAATCCGAACCTGGATTACAAATGGTTCATCCTGCCGAACCTCGTGGGGACTTTGAGCCTCGGCGTCGCACTGATGCTCACAGCGCTCTCTGTCAGCCGCGAGAGGGAGCTCGGCACGTTCGACCAGACGCTCGTCTCGCCCGCTACACCATTCGAGATTGCACTGGGCAAGCTGTTGCCGCCGCTGCTTGTCGCATGCGTGCAGACTTCGCTGTATCTCGTGCTCGTGACGCAGCTCTATGGCGTGCCGTTCCGGGGGAGCATCCCGCTCTTCTACGCGTCCGTGCTCACGTTCGCGGCGGCGTGTGCCGGCATTGGGCTCTTCATCTCGTCCATCGCGCAAACTCAGCAGCAGGCGTTCCTGGGCGCGTTCGCTGTGCTGCTGCCGTTCGCGCTGCTCTCAGGTTTTGCGACGCCCGTGGAGAACATGCCGTTCTGGTTGCAGTTCGTCACGGGCATCAACCCGCTGGCGCACATGCTTCGCCTGATGCAGGGGCTGTTCCTCAAAGATGCCTCGGCACTGTCCCTCATGCATCTGCTGGGCAAGCTCGGCTTGATCGCGCTCGTCACGGTGACGAGCTCGATCTTTCTGTTCCAGCGTCGGGCGTCCTGAGCGCTATTCCCAGCCCGTCGGCGAGTTGTACGGCTCGACGACCCCAACCGCTTCGATCTCGTGGATCTGGCCGCCCCAGATCTTGAAGATGTGCGCGGCGGGCATGTCGAAGGGTTTCTGGTCCGGCATCTTGCGTACCGTCTGACCGGGAATGCCGTACACCGGGAACTCGCGCTTGGTCATCGGGTGGCGAAAGTGTGAGAAGCCGATCGCAAGGCCCGTCACCTCATCCGCGATCCACACGCGGCGATTCTCGATGCGATCGATGTACTCGAACGTGTTGGTGTCGAGCTGCTTCGCGCAGCCGAGCGCGCCAGCAAGACCGAAGCCCTGCGACGGATCTGCCGGCACCGGGTTGCGCACGGTCTGCATGCCGTTCTCCATTCGCACGCAGTCGTCCGCGAATGGCGAGAGTGAGCCGTTGTTGTTGTCGAGCGCGTCGTAGTAGGTGGCCGCGATGTGCAACAGGCGGCCACGCGCGTCACGGTAGGCTTCGTCCGTCACTGGCGTGACGAGCTGCATGCGCGGCTTCTGCAGCTTCGGCAGGCTCGTGTCACGCACTTCGGAGACGATGTGCTCGGCCTCGGTAATCTTGCCGTTCTCGAGCTTGAGCCGCAGGCCCAGCTCCACGTTCTTGTTGTCCGCCTGCATTGCGCCGATGAAGCCAACCTGCTGCGCGACCGGGTCCGGCACGTAGATCTTGAAGGTGGTCGGCACGCGGGTGGCGGTCTTCCACAATCCTTCGCCGGGCTTCATGCGCTTCACGTTCTCGACGAACTTCACGTCCGCGGCGAGTGGGGCCTTCGACGGATCGTGCGCGCCGACCGCGGCAAGATAGGTGTCGACGACGCCGATGAGACACGCGCGATCGCAGGTTTTCGGCGCATCCGCCGCTTTCGATGCGGCAAACGCAAAACTCGCGGACAGCGAAGTGAGCACGGCCAGTGCGGCAGCCGCCGCGACGGTATTTTTCTTCATGTGAATCTCCCCCTGGGCGTTTTTCCGCCGCTGGAAAGCTTAGTCGGCGGGTCTGCCGGGTTCGACGCGGCGGCGGCGTCTGTCCGGTGAGCGGCGGTCGGCTTTGCCGATTCGTGAGATCTCTTACCTCCAACGTTTTTCGCGAGTCCTGTAATACTTCATCACGCGCCTGGCGGGAGCGACATTGGGCACGACTCTGGTCCCCCTGCTTGCAGCCGTCCCGCGTCGGTTGCTCCCGCCAGGCTATTTTCCGTGCGCGGGTCAGTTTTCCGAGTAGTCGCCCACCTGCAGGGTGGCCTGCAGTTCCACTGTCTTTCCGTCACGCCAGACGGACACCCGGACCCGCGTGCCCGGCTTGTAGTCATCGAGAATGGCCGTCAGCCGGGCGACGCTATCCACCGATTTCCCGTTGATCGCGGTGATCACGTCGCCGGGAACGACCCTTCCGCGCGGCCCCTGCCGCACGCCGCGGAACCCCGCCTTGGCGCCGGCACTGCCCCGAGGCACGCGCGCTACCGCGGCCCCCACGACGCCGAGCCGGCGCGCGATGACCTGGCTCAGCGTCTCATCCGTTTCGATACCGAGGCTCGGCGGCGCGTAATGCCCGGTGTCGATGAGCTGCGCGACCACGCGGTTCACCGTGTCCACGGGCACCGCGAAGCCCACGCCGGCACTGGCGCCCGAAGGGCTGTAGATAGCGGTGTTGATGCCGATGAGCCGGCCCGCGCTGTCGAGCAGTGGACCGCCGGAATTGCCGGGATTGATCGCGGCATCTGTCTGCACGAGGTGCTGGATAACGACGCCATCTTCCCCGGTGAGCGAGCGATCGAGCGCGGACACGATGCCTGTCGTGAGCGTCCAGTCGAGCCCGAACGGATTGCCGATGGCGAACACTTTCTGCCCGACCAGGAGGTCGCGGCTCGTGCCCACCGGAATGGGCGCGGGAGAGTTCGACGGGATGTTGATCTTCAGCACCGCGATGTCATGCGCCTCGCTGACGCCGACGAGCTGCGCCGGGTAGTCGCGCCCGTCCGCGAGCCGCACGTTCGCGCTGGCCGCGCCGCTGACGACATGCAGGTTGGTGACGATGTGCCCCTTCTCGTCCCAGAAGAATCCGGAGCCGGTGCCACGCGGCACCGTCATCACGTTGCGCGTCCAGAAGTTCAGCACGCGCTCGCTCGTGGAGATGTAGACGACCGAGGCCTTGGAGTTCTCGAACAGCGCGATATTTGCTTTTTCCTCGGCCGTGAGCGGCCCGCGCGGCACGACGGGGCGGGGCTCCGCCACCGCGTGACACACGATGGCGCCATTGAGGGCGAGGCCGAGAGCGAGCGTTCTGAACAAGACGGAGAGGGGGCGTGGCACAGGATCATCTTCCGGGCACTGGGGACCAGCCGTGAAGACTGATTTCCGGCGCTGCCGTTTTCAAGCGCCGCGTGCTGTACGGCCCGACCCGCGTGTCGAAACAGGCGGCCGCTTCGGAGGCCACAAGATAGTGCCGCGGCAGCGGCGCGCCCCGCAGCGGCAGGCGTAGATCTCGTCCACATTGGGCGGATCGTCGTCCTCGCGCCCGATGTTGTATTCGAAGCCGAGCTCTTCACCGGCCGGGATGTTCCGGATCGCCACGATGAACACGCGCCCGCGGCGGATCTGCGGCTCGCAGTTGGGATCGCAGCGGTGATTGATGAAACGGGTGTCGTTGCCCTTGCGTCGCGCGTCGATGACCGTGCGCGAGCTCACCGTGAACAGGAACGTGTGGCTGTCGTTGATGTCGCGGTGACGGTAGCGCCAGTTCGCTTCGGCGTGACTGATGCGCTCGCCGACGTATTCGTCGATCACCTCGCCTTTGCGGATGGCGCGGGTCGCGAAGACCCCCAGGCCGTGAACCCTGGACCGGCGTACAACGATGGGCGGGTTCGACATGATCAAAACAGTCTCGAAGCGACGGGGCGCGCATGGTAGTAGAAGCGCATGGCAAGAGGTACTGGAGGAGGTTCCGCTCATGGCTCAGCAGGCTAACGCCGCACACGCGGGTACATTCAACATTGGCGGCGAGCTGCCGATTCACCGGCTCGGGTTCGGCGCCATGCGCATCACCGGTCCGGGCATCTGGGGGGAGCCGGCGGACCGGCCCGAAGCGCTGCGCACGCTGCGCAGGCTGCCCGAGCTCGGCGTCAATTTCATCGATACGGCCGACTCGTATGGCCCGAACGTCTCGGAGGAGTTGATCCGGGAAGCCCTGCACCCATACAACGGCATCGTGGTGGCGACGAAGGCGGGGCTGGTGCGCAGCGCGCCCGATCGCTGGACGCCCCTGGGTCGCCCCGAATACCTGATCCAGCAGGCGCACGCGAGCCGGCGACGGCTCGGTGTCGAGCGCATTGATCTATGGCAATTGCACCGGATCGATTCGCGCGTGCCGCGCGGGGAGCAGTTCGACGCCGTCAAGTCGCTCATCGATGACGGGGTCATTCGGTACGCGGGTTTGAGCGAGGTGTCGGTCGAGGAGATCGAAGCCGCCTCGCGCGTCTTCAAGGTGGCGACCGTGCAGAATCGATACAACCTGGTCGATCGCGGCAGCGAGGCGGTGCTCGACTACTGCACGAAGCACGGCATCGGCTTCATTCCCTGGTTTCCGCTCGCCGCCGGCGAGCTGCTCGGGCCGGATTCGCCGCTCATCCGCATCGCCAAGGCGCACGGGGCCACACCGAGCCAGGTGGCGCTCGCGTGGACACTGCAGCGCAGCCCGGTGATGATTCCGATCCCCGGCACCTCGAAAGTGGCGCACCTGGAAGAGAATGTCGGCGCGGCAGACATCGCGCTCAGCGCGGCGGACGTGACGGCGCTCGATCGCTTGTCGTGAGAATTTTGCTGGAGGATGTGTCATGGCTGAAGAACGTGCAGTGCTCGCGGGCGGTTGTTTCTGGGGTGTGCAGGAGCTCGTTCGCAAGCTCCCCGGTGTCGTGAGGACCCGCGTCGGCTACTCCGGCGGGGACGTGAAGAACGCCACCTATCGCAACCACGGTACGCATGCCGAGGCGATCGAGATCATTTTCGATCCGGCGAGGATCAGTTATCGGCAGCTGCTCGAGTTCTTCTTCCAGATCCACGATCCGACGACGAAGAACCGGCAGGGCAACGATGTCGGCATGAGCTATCGCTCGGCCATCTTCTACACGAGCCCGGAGCAGGAGCGGGTTGCGGAAGACACCATCGCGGACGTCGAGGCGTCAGGGTTGTGGCCCGGCAAGGTGGTGACGCAGGTCGAGCCGGTCGGCGATTTCTGGGAGGCGGAGCCCGAGCACCAGGACTATCTGCAGCGGTATCCCAATGGATACACCTGCCACTTCGTGCGCCCGGGCTGGCGCCTGCCGGTGCGCAAGGCCGCCGGGCAATAGGTGCACCCGCGGGCGGAGCGATCCGCTCGCGCTCAGAGCCAGCGCGAGCGGTGCGCGACCGGCAAGGGTTGCCGCCGCTCCTGAGTCGGTCGGGTCAGGTCTTTTTCCAGCCGCTCAGGCAGCGCGACAGTCGTGTTCTGCTTCGGGCGGGGTGAGGCGGCGGCGCGAGCCGGATGAGTGGTGGACTGGGCCTGGCTCACTGAATTGGTGTGAGCCTGCAGCACGGCGCTCAGGAACATAGGCGGATCTCTCGCAAGAATGTGGCGCGCATGGTGCGACCGATCGCGCCCGCGCCGCGTCGGTCAGTGGGCGCAACCCGGTCTCTCTCAAAAGGAAGGCGCTCGAAAGCCGCCCGAAAGAAGCGGCGTTATCGGGGCGGGGGCGGCGGCATCTGCGCGAACTGCGGAATGGTGTCCGCGATGTCGAACCACGAGGCTTTCGAGCCGACGAAGATATGCGCCATGGGCGTCATGCCCGGGTCGGTATCGAGCGCTCCCGCCGGCACCACGACCGCGCCACGCTCCCGCGATACGCGCGGTGTCGAACCGCCGCATTCTGCGCAAAAGGCCGTGCCAAAACGCGCGGCTTCGGGCAACTGATAATCCACCACGTTCTCTTCGCCGCGTGTCCAGCGGAACTGGTCTGGCTTGTAGAAGAGATTCGCCCCGTGCGCCGAGGAGCGCGCGCGGCGGCAACGGCTGCAATGACACTGATACATGGCGAGCGGCTTGCCCGTTATCTCGTACGCCACTTCACCGCAGAGACAGCTGCCCAGCGTCTTTCCCGGCTCCGCCGTGATGACGGGCCGTTCCACGGACGGCAGGTCGCCCCATTCGGGCGGATAGGTCTCGTGCCGGGGAAGGGCATCGGTGAGTGCGTACCACGGCGCCTTCGAGCCGACGAACAGGTGACCCTGCGGCCGGATGCCCGGCTCGCCTTCGAGCGCGCCGGCCGGCACCACGGCGAGGCCCATCTCGTTCATCAGCGTGGGCCCGACCGAGCCGCACACCGGGCAGTACGAACGCTGCCCCTGCGCGGATGAGGCGTAGTGCCTGACCTCGTTTTCACCCGCGATCCAGCGAAACCCCTCGAGCGGCGCGGCCGCGAACGTGGCGAAGGGCGCACCCGTGTGTTTGCGGCACATGGAGCAGTGACAGCTCATCATCATCGAGAACGGACCATCGATCTCATATCGCAGGGTGCCGCAGAGGCACGACCCTTGAATGCTCATGAGCGGATCTCCTTCGAAGCGGCAACGCTTCGGCCGAAGATGGTAACCGTTTCCACCTCGCCACAGGAACGGATGTTGCTCGACTGTCGGGGCATCGTTCGAGGTGCGTCCGGTGCGCGCGTCCATAACAGTAACAGGGTGGGGCATACATAACGATGAGGCAGCCTGGAACCAACTCGCCCCGCATCCTTCTCGTCGGTCCGTACGATCCGCAATGCGGCGAGTACACGTTTCTGGCGCCACCGCTCGGCGTGTGGCGACTTGCCGGCGTGCTACAGAAGAGCGGAGCACACGTGCGCGTGTTCGACCCCAACTGTGTCACGGAGCCTCCACCGCTCGCGCTGGAGCGGGAGCTGCGTTCGACTGATTGGGATGTAGTGGGTGTCTCCACCACCGGCATGACGCTGCGATTCGACCTCGAGCTTGCGCACCTGACCCGACGGGTCGCGCCGCGCGCATTGCTCGTGGCCGGGGGCATGGAAGCGACATTCCGCCCAGAGCTCATGTTCGAGCTGGGTCCATTCGATTTCATCGTGCTCGGCGAAGGCGAGCGCCCGATGCTCGAAATCATCGCGCATCTGCGCGACGGCCTGCCGATGGGTGGAATCGCAGGTACCGCGGAGCGCGCGCGGAACGGCGGCGGCGTGCTTCGCCTGCATCAACGCTCGCTGGATCACGCAGAGCTGCGGGACGCGATCTTCAGCACGCCCTACGAGGCCATGCCTTACGAAGCGTACTGGCAGCGCCTGGAAGCCGCGTACCGCGTGGGGGCGTTGCCGACCAAGGCCGCGCGCGAGGCTCGGCTTGCGGAGATTCGCTCCGTCCGGCTCATCACGCTGAACTATTGCCCGATGGGGTGCACTTTTTGCTCCGCTACGAACTTCCTGCACGAGTCGCAGGGCGCGGTAGCACCGATTACACGCCTGGACGCTGACGAAGCCTTGCAGATGATCGAGCGGATCGTCGCCGCCCACCCGCAGGTTCGCACGATCATTTTCCAGGACGATATCTTCGTCTTCACCAAGGATCGTCGCGTCCTGCCCCTGTGTGAAGCCATCGTCGCGGCCAAGGCGCGCGGGCGCATTCCGGCACAGCTGCAATTCATCAGCACAAATCGAATCGATGCGATGTCGGTGGAGCGCCTGCAGGCCATGCGCCGCGCGGGTTTCCGCGTGCTCGGCTTCGGCATCGAGAGCTTCTCGCCCCGGGTGCTCGCCGAGTTCAACAAGGCGCAGATCTACCGTCACATCGTGCCGATGCTCGATGCCGCCCTCGATACGGGGATCACGCCGTTCCTCGATCTCATCCTGAGCTCGCCGCAGTCTTCGATGGAAGATGTGGCCGCCACGCTGCGCGAGGCGCATCGCTGGCTCATGCGTGGCTGCGAGATCGGGATGTACCCGTACGTGATTCCGTTCTCGGGCGCGGCGTTCGCGCAGGATCCGAAGCTCGTCCCGCACACCGTCATGGCGGAGCGCCGCGTGAGCGGCACGACTATCGAGTGGCAGCAGGCCGCGAAGATCCTGCCGGTGGATCCAATCGTGCGCGAGGCGATCCTGCGCATCGAAGCCGCATTCGAGGACGCCTTGTTCCTGCTGCAATCCGAAGTGGCGCATCTGCCGTCCCGAGTGCGTTCGCTCCTGTGGATCCAGGCATCGCTGCCTGTCATGGCCGAGCACGGCTTCATCATTGCCGACGAACAGGAGGTACGAGCCGAGCTGCACGCGCGTTTGCCAGCAGTCGAGGGGACGGCGGTGTCTCCCGCCGTCGCGCTCGCGTGACGCGCAGACAGCGCTGGCGCATTCTCGCGCCCATCGGCGTATGCGCATTCCTGACGTTATGGATCGCGCTCTCCGCCGCGAACGCGAAGGCCGCCGGCCTGTCGATGCTCGTCTACGCCGCCGCGAACCTGATCGTGTACACGGATGCGGTGGATTTCGCCCTGCGCCTGTTCATGAGACGGCGCCATCGCGCCACGATGCTCGCGCAGACGGACATCGGGGATTTGTCCCTCGATATCGTCGGCGCCTTGCCCGACGGCGTTCGGCAGCTCGTGCCCGTGCGGCCCTACGCGATCATCGCGTCCATCTACAACCTGCAGGGTCAGCTCGAGCAGTTCACACAAAACTGGGGGCCGTGGCGCGACCGCGTCTGGCTGATCAGCGATGGCTCGACGGACAGAACCGTTGCGCGCCTTCGGCAGGGCGGCTGGCGAATCTTCGACGATGGCGTGAATCGCAAGAAGCCAGGGGCAATCCGGCGTCTGCTGGAAACCTTGCCGCCGCACATCGAGACCGTGATGGTGATCGATCCGGATATTCGCATTCGCGGGCGCCACGAAGGCAGCTCCATCGATCTCGAACGGACGATCTCCGATTTCCAGCGTTCCGGCGCGGCGGCGGTTTGTCCGCGTATCATGATCGAGCCGGATGGCTTTCTCGCACGCTTCCAGGCATACGAGTACGCGCTGGCGTTCCGCGTGGGCCGCGCCAGCCTCGCGAACTACAGCATCACCTCGGGTGTTTCGATTTACAGACGTGATGCGCTCGAGGCCGCCCTGGCCACGCACTCGTTGTCCGTGTACGCGGAGGATTACGAGAATGCGATGATCCTGCTGAGTCGCGGCGAGACGATCTATTACGATGGGCGACTCGTGGTGAGCACGGAAGGGCCGGGCAGGCTGGGACGCTGGTTCTCGCAGCGGGTCGGTTGGTATCACGGGCTGCTGCGTGTGTACTGGACTCGATTCGGCGAGGTGTGGCGCGTGAGCAAGCGTTCGCCGTTCGCGTTCTATCACTTCATCGTGTACGTCGGTGTGCTCTCGCTCGGGCTGCACCTCGCGAAGATGATCAGCGCCGTGCTGCTGCTGGTGAGTCTCTTCAGCGGCTTCGATCAGTTGCTCGTCTCGCGGCTGATTCCCCAGAGCAGCCTCACCGATCCAGGCTATTTCGTTTCCGCGATCGGCAGCTATCTGGCGCTGGGCGTGGTGGCGCTCTTCACCGTGGTGCCCAAGGCCGAGCGTGCCTACGCCGCGCCGATCGTGCCGCTCTATCTCTTTTACGCGCTGGTACACATCGTGCCGATGACTGTCGGCTTCGTGAACTGGGTGACACTGCAGTTTGTCGGCCGTCGCGTGTATCGCGATCACTATGAAACCGATGCCAACCTGCGCGCCGCGCGTCGGGCATCGCGCCAACTGCCGGAGAAAGCTGCATGACGATTCGCGGGACCCCTGCACCAGCGTTGTATCTGCCCATGCGCTACTGGGAGGATCGCGCACGCCGCTTCGCGGCCGAAGGCGAGGGGCTCGCCGCCGTTTGCTCCTACGGCATGCCGGAGCTCTACAACCGCGTGATCGACTGGTGCCAGTGGCTCGCGCTACGTCCCTGGTTGCGCCTGCCTCCCGGTTCCTCAGTGCTCGATGTCGGGTGCGGCGTCGGCCGTTGGAGCCGGCGGCTCGCGGCACGCGGCGCGCACGTTACCGGAGTCGACCTCAGCCCGACGATGATCGCCGAAGCGCGCCGGCGCGCCGTCGCCGAAGGCGTGGCG
Source organism: Pseudomonadota bacterium (assembly GCA_040255575.1). Taxonomy (GTDB): domain Bacteria; phylum Pseudomonadota; class Gammaproteobacteria; order Steroidobacterales; family Steroidobacteraceae; genus JADGHX01. The sequence goes on from JBDZVF010000178.1 coordinate 11,454, forward strand.
GACCGCTGCCGCTTCGAGGCGCAGGACCTCAGGGAGCTCGACGCGGGTGCCAGATTCGACCTTGTGCTCGGTGTCACGGTGCTCCAGCACATCCTCGATCCTCGCGCGCTTGCCGAGGCGGTGTCGCGCATGACCGAGCACCTCGCGCCCGGCGGGCGCATC
>JBDZVF010000179.1:0-1782 GCA_040255575.1 Pseudomonadota bacterium
GGACGAGCCCCTTGGCGACTCCTCCGCGATTCCCATGTATCTGATCGCTCGAGAGGCGCGTCGTCACTGCACGGTTGTCCTGACTGGCGATGGCGGCGACGAGCTGTTTGGCGGCTACGCGTGGTATCAGCCGCATGCCTCTATGCAGGCGCTGTCGCGGAAATCCTCCGCGGCCCTCTTCATGGCACGGCTGCGGCTGTTGATGAAACGAAAGCTGGGTATGGCTTCGCCGCGCGACGAAGTGGAATCGTCCGGGGCCGGGCTGGCGGTGCGCTTCCCCACGGTGCTGGCAGCTCACGAGGCGCAGCTCGCCCTCATGAGCCGCTCATCGCTCGCCCAGATGGGGCTGAGTAGCGAGGCCGATCGTGCGCCCTGGCGCGAGCTGCAGGCGCGAGGCGAAACCTCGATGAACGGTGCGCTGCTCGCGGACGCGCTCGACTACATGCCAGGCGATATCCTGGTGAAGCTGGATCGCACATCGATGGCGCACGGCCTCGAGCTACGGGCGCCGTTCCTGGATGTCGAGCTCGCGAGTTTTCTTTTGTCGCTGCCGCCGCACCTGAAAGTGGCGCAAGCACGCGACAAGATTGTGCTTCGTGCGGCGTTCCGCGAACGTTGGCCTGCCTCTGTGCGCGATCGGCAGAAGCAGGGCTTCGGCGGTCCACTCGCCAGCTGGCTCGCCATGCCGAGGCTGCGCGAGATCTGTGCGGAAGTTCTGCACGAGCGCTCGAGCGCGCTGTTCGACATTCTGGACTATCAGGGAACGCAGACGGTGTTGAAGTCCGCACCGCCTATTGTTCGCTGGGGGCTCATGACGCTGGGCCTGTGGGCCGCGCGTCGCGCCGCTGCCCAGGCCGAAGCGCCGCGGCTCGCGGCATCCGATCATGCATGAGGCATCAATGCAGACCGCACTGAAGGTTACGAACACCGACTCCGCGGCCGCGAGCGGCTTGCGCGAAGCCCTGGAGGGGCGGGATGTTGTCATCATCTCGCCGCAGTTCTGGGGTGACTACTGGGTGAGCAAGCACTGGATCGCGCACGAGCTGGCGCGGCACGTGCGCGTGTTCTTCATCGAGCCGACGCTGTGGGTGGGCAGTCTGTTGCGCAAGCCGTGGGCCAGCCGCGGCCACTTCAAGCGCATGCTGCGTCCGGTCCGCCAGCTCGACAACGGGGTGCACGTTCTCAGCCCACGGTTCTTTCCGGGCGAGCGCAATGAAGTCGAGCTGAAGCGCGTGGTGCGCTCACTGCGTGAGGAGTTCGGCGTGAAGCGGCCCATCGTGCTGAACTTTGGCACGAACCATGACTTCGTGAAGAACCTCGACGCCGAGGTCGCCGTGTACTACTGCGTCGATCCGGCCTTTCCCACGCCGGGCCATGAGAAGGACGAGGAACTGACGGTGGCGGGCAGCGATCTCGTCTACGCCGTCTCGGAGACGTATCGAAAACACCTGGCGAAGTTCTGCACCAGCCAGGGTCTCCATGTCATTCCGCACGGCTATTCATTCGATCATGCTCGCCGGATCGCCGAAGACCCCGCGATGACCTGCCCGGACGACCTGCGGAACCTGCCGCGCCCGATTCTCGGCTTCGTCGGTTCCATCCACGACGCCTATGTGGACATCGACCGCGTCGAGCGTATCGCGCACGCGCGGCCGGACGCGAGCATCGTGCTCATTGGCCCGTACCACAACAATCCGCTCGGTCCCGATTTGTCGGGGGAGGCGCTGCGACGGCTGCGCAAGCTGCCGAACGTGCATCTGATGGGGCCGAGGCATTTCCTCG
>JBDZVF010000179.1:1792-11596 GCA_040255575.1 Pseudomonadota bacterium
TCGAAGTGCCTCGTTACGTGAAGTATTTCGATGCCGCGCTGGTGCTGGTCAACGTGAAGGACTACGCAGGCAGTGCAAAGACGGGGCAGCGCACGCATTTCAAATGGCTCATGTACCTGTCGATGGGCAAGCCCGTCGTGGCCCCGCGCGTGAGCGAAGCGGATTCGATTGCGTCACTCGTTTATCTGGCGCAGGACGAAGCGGGTTATCTGGCCGCGCTGGATCAGGCCACCCAAGAAGCGCCGGAGCGGGCAGCGCCCCGTGTGGAGTACGCGTCGCAGTTCGCGTTCGGCAAGACGCTGGATGCGATTGCCACGCCGATCGCCGACCTGCTGCAATCCAGGCGCCGCGCCTGACTGCGATCGACCTCAGGCCGCACGCGGCCAGAGGCTGCGCGCGATGTTTCTTCGATCCCAGTAGGTGGCGCGCAGCACGTAACTGAGCGCCCGGCGCTTTTCGCTCAGCGGAATGGACGCGCGCAGCACGGAGTGAAGACGGTCGATGTGCCGTTTCAGCACCGGAGCCGAACGCCCCGCCGAACCGGGAACGAGGAAGTTCTGGCGGTCGGCGTCGGAGAGAAAGCGTGTCGCCGAGCCCTTGTCGATGCGCCGATGCAGGAAAACCTCGTCGAGCTTGCGGAAGCCGCCGATCAGCACCAGTTCCGCCATCAGCACCATGTCGCCGTCGATGTAATCGCGATCGTACTTCGTGCAGCGGAGGGCGCTGGTGCGGATGAGCCCGGCCTGCGCGTTGTTCCAGACGAGCTCGTTCAGCAACCGTTCGAAACGCACGCTCGGGCGTGCGTCCAGGATTTCCGGATCGGAACTGTGCTCGCCGAAGGCGTTGCCGTTGTCGTCGATGAGCTTCGTGCGTCCGTACACCAGCGAAACCCCGGGATGCTCGCGAAGCACCTGCACCGAATGCTCCAGCATCCGCGGCGGCACGATGTCGTTAGAGGCGGCCCACTTGAAGAAGCGCCCCTGCGCGGCGCGCGCGACATAATTCCAGTTCGCGGTAGCACCGAGGTTCTTCGGCTGGCGCACGTAGCGGATGCGCGCCTCGCGAGCGGCAAATTCCTGGCAGATGCGCGACGTGTCGTCGGTCGAGCCGTTGTCCGAGATCAGGATCTCGAAATCCGTGTAGGTCTGGCCGAGCAGACTCTCGATGGCTGACACGACATGGATCTCGTCGTTGTAGACGGGCATGCCGATGCTGACTTCTGGGGCGGGCATTGAGGATTTCGAGCCATGTCCGGCGGCGTTGGCGACCGGGTTAGGATAGATTCGGGCCTTTGCAGCAGCAAGGGGATGGGACACAGTTTGGGAGCGAGGTTCCCGCCGGTCATCGCGCTGTTGACGCCGTATTCGGGCCGCAATCTCGGCGACGGCGCCATCCAGACCGCTTTCATCGAGCGTCTGCGGGCTCTGTGCCCGCAGGTCGAGATCATTGGCCTCACCGAAAACGCAGCCCGCACCGCAGAGATTCACGGCATTCGCTGCGAGTCCTTGCACGCGGGCTGGGCTGCCGCCTGGAAACTGCTCGAGCGAATCGATCTGCTGGTCGTGGCCGGCGGTGGGCAGCTCGACGAGGAGTGGGGCGGCCCATGGTCGCATCCCTTCGTGCTGTACAAGTGGACGGCGCTCGCGCGCTTGCGAGGCGTGCCTGTGGCGATTGCGAGCGTTGGCATGGGTGTCGTAGGAACCAAGCTCGCGAAGCATTTCGTGCGTGCGGCGGTGGAGCGCTCCGCTTACCGCAGCTTCCGCGACACGGGTACACGCGAACTACTTGCGCCGTTCGTAAATGTCTCGACGGCTTCCATCGTGCCGGACGTCGCGCTGAGCCTGCCGTTGCCCGCTGAGCTCGGCCCGCCCGCGGCAGAGTTGTCCACAGTAGGCGTCGTGCCGATCGTATATGGCCACTCTGTGCATTGGCCAACTGTGAACGTACCGATTTACGAGCGGTATGTCCGCGAGCTGGCGCGTTCCGTGGAGCAACTCCTCGCGCAAGGCCGGACGGTGCGGCTTTTCACCAGCAACAGCGTAGACAGGGTTGCGCTGGATGATGTGATGAGCCATCTGGACGCGTCCGTTCGCGACTGCGATCGTTTGCAGATAGCAGAGACGGGCTCGCTCGAGGCGCTGCTGAATGCTCTGCGATCCTGTCATGTAGTGATCGCGAGTCGGTTGCACGCCGTCATTCTGGCGCACCGGCTGGCATGCCCCGTGGTGGCGCTGGCGTTCGACAGGAAAGTGAATGCGCAGATGGAGCAGGCGGGGCAGGGCGCCTTCTGCCTGGACATCCACACCTTCGATAAGGCCAGCCTGCTGGCGGCATTCGCCGCGCTCGATGCGAGAGCCGCGCTCGTGCGCGGGGATCTTGCCACCTATGTGGAGCGCTCCGAGGCAGACCTCGCGCGGCAGTTCGAAGCTTTGCTCGCGTTGGCGACCCCTCACGCCAAGTGAGGGGCGCCGGCGCTAGATACTCTCGGCGAAGCTGTCTTCTAGCTTCTTGAATAGCGCGTAACCGCCCCCCATCAGCAGCACCGCCCAGGCGACGCTGTACAGCGTCCACCAGGCGTCCGGTGCCCTGCCAAACACGATCGCGCCGGAAATGCCTTCGAGCACGGGCGTAATCGGATTCAGGGCGATGTACTTGCCCCACTTTCCAGCATCGGCCAGCGTGTACAGCACGGGCGTGAAGAAGATGGCGAAGGGCAGCACCGCGTCCACGAGATAGCGGACGTCGCGGTAGAAGAGGTTCCCGGCCGAGAGTACAAACCCCAGCCCAAGGCACAGGGCGAACATCACGACGAGCAACGGGAGCGCCCAGAGCGCTTGTGGGCGCATCGGCACACCGGCGATCACGAGGATGATCAGCACGGCGATGAACGCGATCATCATGTCGAAGAGCGCGGTCACCGTGGTGGAGAGCGGAAACACCTCTTTGGGGAACGCCACCTTCGTTACGAGGTTGGTGTTCGAGGTCAGGCTGGCCGTCGAGAACTTCAGCGCCGACAGCACGAATGCCCACGGGCAGGAACGCACCATCACTTCGCCGATCGCGGCGAGTTCGAGACCCTTGCCCGAATAGGTGGAGACAGCGATGCGCACGCCCACACCGGCGATCACGATAATGGTCGGCAGCAGGATGGCCCAGAGGAAACCCATAACGGACTGCTTGTAACGGACGCGGATGTCACGCCATACGAGCATGTAGAGCAGCTCACGCGCACGGTAGAGCTGTTCAAAGTAGGCAATCACTGTTCGAGTCCTCTGTCAGGCTGTCTTCTGCGCGAGCACGCGCTGGACCGTCACCGTCGGGTACATGTGCGTCACGCCGCCACAGGTTTCGTCGGTGGCGATGTAGATGGTCGCCGCCGGATGCACTGTGTCGAACGTTCGACTGATGTCGTATCGGTACAGATACGCGCCAACCTGGTACGTGCCGGTGGCGAGGTGGTTTTTGAGCGAGAACGTGCAGATGGCTCGCTCACCGGGCTGCATCGTGAGCGTCGGGGCGCCGAGCCGCGCGAGGGACGTGGTGGAAACCTCGTTGAGCTGTTCGTCGGTGATCTTGATGTTCACGGACATGTTGCGGCACTCGCGATTTGCGCGCACTTCCACGTCGACGAACATGTCGTCCCCTGGGGCGAAATCCTTCCGCGGGCCGGAGTGCGCGCGAACGTGCACGGCTTCGATCGTCACGTCCTGATCGGTCGCGCTGGCGCGCGCGCGATTGACCTGCTCAACGTATTGATGGATCACCTCGGTGGTCGGCCCGTCACGCAGCACGGTGCCCTTGTCGAGCAGGATCGAGCGCGGGCACAGGTCCGCCACCGCGCGCAGGTTGTGGGAGACGAAGATCACGGTGGAGCCGTTCTTGACGACCGAGCGCATCTTTTCCAGCCCCTTCGACTGGAACACGATGTCGCCAACGCTCAGTACCTCATCGATGATCAGGATGTCCGGCTCGAGGTGCGCGGCCACGGAAAAGCCGAGGCGCGCGAACATGCCGGACGAATAGCGCTTCACCGGAGTGTCGATGAACTCGGTGAGGCCGGCGAACTCGACGATGGCGTCGAACTTGCGTTTGATCTCGGCGCGCGACATGCCGAGGATCACGCCGTTGAGATAGATATTCTCGCGGCCCGTGAGGTCCTGGTGAAACCCGGCGCTCACTTCGATGAGCGCGGACAGGCGCCCCTTCACGGTGATCTTGCCCGAGGTTGGACGCATCACCCCGCTCAGCTGCTTGAGCATCGTGCTCTTGCCAGCGCCGTTGTGTCCGACGATGGCCACGGCCTGGCCGCGCGGAATCTCGAACGAGACGTCTCGCAGCGCCCAGAACTCGGTGTCCTTCAGCGAAGTCGGGGAGCGCAGCCGACGCGCAGTGCGGCCGAGGAGGGCGGGCAGCGCGTCGCGCAGCGAGTCGTGTTTCTCGCCACGCGAGAAACGCTTGTAGACGTTCTCGACTTTGAGAGCGATTTCAGAGTCACGGCTCACGAAGGGTCCTCGGGTCAGTGGAGCAGACGCACCGGCGGCGTCAGTCGATGATCGTGATGCGCGGGATCGGCACCACGAACTTGCAGCCCCACTCTCGGACGAAGCTCATGCTGCTGACGATCTCGTCCTTCAGATTCCAGGGCAGGATGAAGATGTAGTCAGGCTTCGCATCGCGGATGGCTTCGGGCGCCAGAATCGGGATGTGGGTGCCTGGGGTGAACGTACCCTGCTTGTACGGGTTACGGTCGACGGTGAAGTCCAGGAAGTCCTCGCGGATGCCGCAGTAGTTGAGCAGGGTGTTGCCCTTTCCGGGCGCGCCGTAACCGACGATCTTCTTGCCCGCGGACTTTGCCTCGATGAGGAATCTGAGCACGTCGCGCTTGGTCGCCATGACCTGGGGGGCGAAGGACGTGTAGCGCTCCAGCTTGCCGAAGCCGTCCGCGAGCTCGCGCTCGCGCAGGCCCAGCAGGCGCGATGTAAGTGGGCGGGTCGTGTCGGCCTCGTGGCGTGCGTAGATGCGCAGCGAGCCGCCGTGTGTGGGGAGCTCTTCGACGTCGAAGATCGTGAGGCCATGGTGGGCGAACACCTTCTCGACCGTCACGAGCGCGAAGTAGCTGAAATGCTCGTGATAAATCGTGTCGAACTGGTTTTCCGCCATGAGCCGCACCAGATGCGGGAACTCCATCGTGATCGTGCCCCTGGCATCCAGCAGGATCTTCATGCCGGCGACGAAGTCGTTGAGATCCGGCACGTGCGCGAGCACGTTGTTGCCGAGGAGCAGATGGGCGGTGCCGTATTCGGCGCGCACTTCCTGGGCGGTCTTTCGCCCGAAGAATTTCACGACGGAGCGAACGCCTTTCTCGACCGCCACTTTGGCGACGTTGGCCGCCGGCTCGATGCCTACCACCGGCACGCCCCGCGCCACGAAATGCTGCAGCAGGTAACCGTCGTTGGACGCGATTTCCATGACCCGGCTGTCGGCACCCAGTTCCAGCTCGTCGATCATCTTCTCGGCATAGCGCTTCGCGTGCGCGACCCAGCTATCTGAATAGGACGAGAAGTACGCGTATTCGCTGAAGATGTCGTCCGGCGCCACAAACTCTTCAAGTTGGACGAGCAAGCATTTCTCGCAGACGTACGCGTGCAGCGGATAGAACGCCTCCATGAGCTGACGCTGCTCGGCGCGGATGACGTTCTGGCAAGGTGGCGACATCCCGAGGTCAACGAAGCTGACGCGCAGCGCGTGGCCGCAGAAACGACAGGCGGAGCTCTTGGCGCCGGCGCGCTGCTGGATCTCGGTGCGGTTCGGGGCAATGGCGGAATTCATGAGGTTCCGATTTTGGTAGTTCTCAGGGGTCCATTTTGCCGTGAGCCGGCTCGGCGCGTCTCACGGCGCACAAATAGTGTTGTCTACGTCACATAAGATAGCCGGGAGCATGAGTCCCTGCATCGATTCCGGCCTCGGACGGAAGATGCCCCGCAGTGCTACTGCGAGTCGAGCACGAGCACCCAATCCTGCGATTGCGTGCCCACTGGCGCGCTGATGGCGCGGCTTCCGCTGCTCGCGGCCACTGGACTGCCGGCTACGGTCGTGTACTGGCCGGATATGACGTCGAATGTGCGCATCCTCACGCTTGGCCCGGACAGTTGTTTGAGGTCGACGGAGATAGAACGCTGTTCGGGCACGTAGATCACCGCCAGGGAGCGATCCGACGCCAGTGCGGCAACGGCCTGTGAAAGACCTGTACCCACGCCGCCTGTCAGTAGCGTACCGGTGGCGTCTGGTTGCAACTCGTTCCACCGCGTGGATTCGAGCAGCCCACGAACCTGCATCATGCTCTTCGCGCCCGCGCTGGCGAGCGCCTGCTGCCAGCCCGAGCTGAAGCGCCAGACCGGTGAATTCCCGAACAATTGTCCGCAGGCCCCGGACAGCACCGCCGAATAGGCCTGGCGCCGTGCTCCCAGCGCGTCGACGGTTTCACCTTCGTAGCGGGCTTCGATCAGGAAGAACGGCATCATGGAGCGCCGGTAAGCCGCGTGCGCGCTTGGCACGACGTTATCGTCGCTCGTGTAGATGTCGTTAACCTGCAGCCAAGTTTCGCCGGACCCGAGAAACTGCAGCGCTTCCGTATTGCGTTTCCCATGGAAGCTGATGAGGCTCTGCGGGTCGACTTCGCGGATGCCCTCCGCGATCGCACGCAGGAGTGTGCGGTCGGGCGGGTCATAGTCCCCGCCGTTGATCCAGAGGATGTTGTGGCGCTGGCGGAAGCGGTTGGCGACGAAATGCGCGTATGTCCGCAGCTTTGCCGCACCATTTGCCGCCATCTCCGTGTACCAGCCTTCGTCGCCGGCATTGAATCCCATGTACGCGGGTGTGAGTAGCACGAGCATGCCACGCTGCTCAGCTTGAGCAATCACGTAGTCGGCATGGGCGAAGTACGACTCGTTTGGTGTGGAGAAATCGCCGGGCGTCAGGAACGGCGCATCGTCGTACGCGTTGCGGGGAGCGTTCGTCGCGAACTTGTGCTCGATCAGATTGACGAGCACGGTGTTGAAGCCTCGCGAGCGGCGATCATCCAGGTACTGAAGCACTTCTTCACGTTTGAGCTGCGCGATCAGCGACCAGGCGCTGTCGCCCTGAATCAGGAAGGGTTTGCCGCTCGCGTCAACCAGATAACGCTTGCTCGCCTGCGTTCGCAGCGGAAACAGGGATGTTGAAGGCGCAGGATCATCCACCTGCACCACCGTCGATGCACTGACTTCGCCGCTCGCTCCCACGCAGGAGAGGGTATAGGTCGCAGTGCCCTGGAGTGCGCCGGTCGAGGCCGTGCCGCTCGTTGGTTTCGCGTCCGCCCAGGCGCCACTCGCATTACAGCTCGTCGCGTTAGAAGATTGCCACGTGAGCATGCTCGACGCCCCGGCTGTCACCCGCGGCGGATCAGCGGTCAGGGATAGTGTCGTGGCACCGGGCGGCGGCGGAGTGCCCCCCGCATCGGATGAACCACCGCCATTGTCATTCCCGCCCGCGCCACATCCCGAGAGCAGCACCAGGAGGATCAATTGTGAGGCAAGTGGCCGCCAAAGCCCGGGCTGCAGATGGAGGGCAAGCATCATCGTGGTGCGGATGATACCGCCGGCGCGCACGCGGTAGCACGAATGTCGCCTGCTCCGTACAATACCCGCCCCGCATAGACCGTGACCCGGAACGCCCGCTGAGCCCTGAGCCAACTGGCGTGGGGCAGGTCTGTGCGAAGCGGTTGCGCCACGACGAAACAAGGCTATTCGCCCGCGGTTGGCCGCCGCGCAACCGCCGACCAGTTCAACGTTTTTTGCAGGCCACACCCCTAGACTTTCGCCTGATGGCGCGGCCCCGAAAACACAAGATCCACGCCTTCAACTGAACAGACCTGTCTGAATGGAGCTAATGCCATGCGAGTCCTCGTGACTGGTGTCCACGGCTATATCGGTGCCGTGCTTGCCCCCTACCTGATGAGCCGCGACATCGACGTCGTCGGCCTTGACACCGGGTACTACCGCGATGGCTGGCTCTACAGCGACGATCGCAACCTTCCGACTACGCCCCGCACCCTCAACAAGGATCTTCGCAAGGTTACCGCGGACGATCTGGAGGGTTGCGACGCGGTGGCTCACCTCGCCGAGCTGTCGAACGATCCCCTGGGCCAGAACAACCCCGAAGTCACGTTCCAGATCAATCACAAGGCATCGGTGAATCTCGCGAAGCTCGCGCGGGCAAAGGGCATCCGCCGCTTTGTTTACACCTCCTCGTGCAGCGTCTACGGCGCTGGGGCCGGCGACTTCCTGGATGAGAGCGCCAAGCCGAATCCGCAGACCGCCTATGCAGAATGCAAAACACTAGTCGAGCGCGACGTCGGCGCCATGGCGGGCGCCGATTTCGCACCCGTATTCCTGCGCAATGCCACGGCATATGGCGCCTCGCCGCGCATGCGCTTCGATATCGTGCTGAACGACTTGTCGGCGCTTGCCTGGACAACGAAGAAGATCGCAATGGTCAGCGATGGCAGCCCCTGGCGTCCGCTCGTCCACGTGAACGACATCTGCGAGGCCATTTACCGTTCCCTGATCGCTCCGGAAGAAGCCGTTCGCGGCAGGATCTTCAACGTGGGCCAGAACTCGGAGAACTATCGCGTACGCGAGATCGCGGCGATCGTCGCAGCGGAGTTCCCGGGCTGCGAGGTCAGCACCGGTCCTTCGGGTGGCGACAACCGCAGCTATCGGGTGAACTTTGATCGCATCACGAACGAGCTACCCGGCTTCAAGTGCAGCTACACGGCCGCGGATGGCGCACGCCAGCTGCGTCAGCTGTTCGAGCGCATCCAGATGCCCGAAGAGATCTACAAATTCCGCGCTTTCACGCGCCTGAAGCAGCTCAAATACCTCCAGTCCACGCAACAGATCGATTCCCAGTTCTTCTGGAAGTGACATGCGCTTCAGGGAGACCCCGCTGCGTGGTGCGTTCGTCATAGAGATCGAGCCGCACGCGGACGCGCGTGGATATTTCACGCGCACGTGGTGCGCGCGGGAGTTCACTGAGCACGGGTTGCCGGATCGGCTCGTCCAGGCGAGTCTTTCGCACAACCTGCGCCGCGGGACTGTGCGGGGCATGCACACTCAGCTTCCGCCTTCTCAGGAAGGTAAGCTCGTCTCCTGCATCGCCGGGCGCATCTACGATGTGATCGTCGACACCCGCCCTGGCTCCCCCACATTCCTGCAGAGCTTCGGCGTCGAGCTGACCGCCGAGGCGCACAATGCGTTGTACATTCCCCCGACCATGCTGCATGGGTTCCAAACGCTGGTGGACAACACGGAGGTCTGCTACCAGATGACGGATGCCTACGCTCCCGAACTTGGTTTTGGCGCGCGGTGGAACGACCCTGCCTTCGGCATACGCTGGCCGCTCGAAACCGATCTCCTGCTGCACGATCGCGATCGGAACTATCCGGACTTCGATCCGGCCGCATTCCTCCGAAGCTGCGGAGGGACGTGATGGCCATCCTGGATCGGCTCGCTTCGCTCGAGGCCTGCCGGGAGCGCATTGAGGATGCGTGGGCGTTCATGGAGAAGCTGTATCCGATCTGTCGAAGCATCACCGGCGCCGGAGCGCGCGAAACCCTGTATGCTGTGGCCGCGCGAGTTCCCCTGACGCTTTCGGAAGTGCCGTCCGGCACTCCGGCCTTCGACTGGGAAGTGCCGAACGAATGGAACGTTCGCGAAGCCTGGATCGAAGATGAGCGCGGCGAGCGGTTGGTCGACCTGCGCAATC
>JBDZVF010000180.1:0-11513 GCA_040255575.1 Pseudomonadota bacterium
ATGCCCGGCGAGTCGGGTGCCGCAACGGCGGACGCTCCGGTGCCTTCCGGCGAAGGTGCCGGCCGCATGCCCTCCGAAGTCACGTCCGGGTTTCTGCCGGACGGTGACGATCCAGGCTCTGAACCCGGTGCCGACCCCGTATCCGTCGACAAAATCACCACGACCACGCGCCGATTGCTGTTGCGCCCCTCGGGCGTGTCATTCGAATGCGTGGGCCGGTTGTCCCCATAGCCGATCACGGCAAGCCGGCCGGGCTCGACCCCCTTGCTCGCCAGCACCCGAACCACACTGCCGGCGCGAGCCGCCGACAGCTCCCAGTTCGAGATGAACGCCACCGTCTTGATGGGCCGATTATCCGTGTGCCCCTCGACGCGAATCGGATTCGGAAAGGGCGCCAGCGCTTCGCCCAGCTTCTCGATCACACCCACCGCGTTCGGCTCGAGCTGCGCGCTCGCGCTGGGGAAGAGGATGTCGGTCTTGATCTCGACCTCGATCCAGAAATCCGTGCGGCGAACCATCACGAGATTCGCCTTCACGAGGTCATCCATCGCGCGCGCGACCTGATCCGCCACCTGCTGGAGCGCCTTGGCGCGCGCGCTCTGGCGCGCATTGATCAGCGCGGCTTCCGCCTGCTTCGGGTCGGGCATCCCGGTTTTCACCGGCACCACCGCCAGCATCGAGCGCGGCTGCCCTTCGAGCATCGCCTGCTCGACGAGCGTGGTCTTCACATCCGCGCCGGAGCCCACCTGCTTCTCGCCCACCTGCACCGGCTGCAGCGTGCGCGGCGCGCCGCGAAACGCGGCAAACAGCGAGTCCGAGAGAACGCGATACTTGCCCTCGTTCACCGAAGAGATCGCATACATCACCACGAAGAACGCGAGCAGCAGCGTCACGAGGTCGCCGTAGGGAATGGCCCACGCCTCGTGGTTCATGTGCTCTTCACGTCGTCTTTTTCGTGGCATGTAATGGCAGGCCACGATGGCTAATGGAGGTAGCCCTGGAGCTTGGATTCGATGCTGCGCGGGTTCTCACCCTGGGCGATCGACAGCATGCCTTCGATCACCATTTCGCGAACCTGCGTCTGCGAGTGGATCGTGCCCTTCAGCTTCGAGGCCACGGGCAGGAAGAAGAGGTTGGCGAGCCCGATGCCATACACCGTCGCGGTGAACGCGGCGGCGATGCCGTGCCCGAGCTTGCTCGGGTCGGCGAGGTTCTGCATCACCGCCATGAGGCCGAGCACCGCACCGATGATGCCGAGCGTCGGGGAATAGATGCCCATGCCTTCGAACACCCTGGCGGCGCGCGTGTCCGCGTCTTCGCGCGTCTGCAGCTCCACTTCCATGATGGCGCGGATGCTCTCGGGTTCGCTGCCGTCGACGACGAGCTGCAGCGCCTTGCGCACGAAGGGATCCGCCTCCCGGTTGAGAATGGGCTCGAGCCCCAGCAGGCCCTGTTTGCGCGCGATGTTGCTCCACTCGACCATCTTCGTGATGAGCACTTCGCCATTGAGCGGCGGCGGCTTCATCACCCACGGGAAGATGCGTAGCGCATGGCGCATGACGCCGAGCGGCGTCTGCACGCAGATGGCCGCCACCGTGCCGACGACGACGATCATGAACGCCGCGGCGGAAATGAGCGCGTGCAGGCCGGCGCCTTTCAACACGGCACCCACCATCACAGCGAGCAGCCCCAGTGTGAGGCCGGTGATGCTTAAGATGTCCAAGCTCGTCCTCGAGCGTTAAGCACGTGGGCCGCTCACGGCCTACATGCCGAGATCGGAGAGCAGGGCGTCGATGTCCGCCTGCCCGTTGACGACGGCCGTTCCCTGTTCCACACCCGGCACGACCGGGCCGGTGCCGCGGGCTAACTCCTCTGCCGTTGGGCCATGGTTCCCGGCGTCAGCGCCGGCGAGTCGTGCGAGATCGACGAGCACCACCTCGACCTCCGAGACCAGCGTCATCACGCCGCGGATGATCTGGCCGGTGAGATCCTGGTAGTCCTGCGCGAGCAGCACTTCGTTGAGGTTCGCCCGCACCTTTTCAGAGTCGGCGCGCGAGGCGAGCAGAAACTTGTCGATGCGGGTGATGAGGTCACAGTAATCGGAAACGGTAATCGTGCCGGCGCGGAACCGCGACCACGGCTCGGCGAGCGACGCGGCTTCCTTCGCCGTGCGATCCGCCGGCGGACCCGACTGCTCCACGAGGTCGAGCGTGCGATGCGCAGCCTGGTCGGTGAGCTTCAGCACGTGCTGCAGGCGTTCGCGCGCGTCCGGCACTTCCTTCTCCGCGAGCCGCGTGAGGCGCGAGTCGAGGCGGAAGCGATCGAGCGCGTTCTGCAGGTTGCACGTGAGGTCCTGCAGTTGGGCGAGCAGATCCGGCGCGGGCACGTCGGCGCGTGGGGTGGGCTCGCGAAGGGCGGCGGGTGTGCTCATTGTGCGTTGTTCTTTCAGGCCGTCGCTTGGTGCGAGCTCAGGCCGCCTGTGCACCCAGGATCTTGTCTATCTTTTCCTTGAGGGTGACCGCCGTGAAAGGCTTGATCACATAGCCGCTGACGCCCGCCTGGGCGGCTTCCACGATCTGCTCGCGCTTGGCTTCGGCGGTGAGCATCAGCACGGGCAGCTTCTTCAGCTTCTCGTTCGAGCGCACGGCCTTCAGCAGGTCGAGCCCCGGCATGCCGGGCATGTTCCAGTCCGTGATGAGGAAGTCGAAGCTGCCGTTCTGCAGGAGGGGCAGCGCGGTCTTGCCGTCATCGGCCTCAGTCACGTTGGCATAGCCGAGGTCGTGCAGCAGGTTCTTCACGATACGGCGCATGGTCGAATAGTCGTCGACCACCAGGAACTTCATGTCTTTGCTCACGTCATCACTCCTCAGCCACTGGCTCCCGCCATTCGGCGAGCCGTGCCTTCAATCTCACGAGCGCCTGCCCGTGCAACTGGCAGACCCTCGACTCCGTCACCTTCAGCACCGCGCCGATCTCTTTCAGATTCAGGCCCTCGGTGTAGTACAGCGACATCACCAGCTTCTCGCGCTCCGGCAACGCCTCGATCGCCTGCGCCAGCGAGGCCCGGAAGCCTTCGTCGGCCACTTCGCGGAACGGGTCCGCGTTGTCGTCCGGCGCCGTGGCGCTGGCCGTGGCGTCGTCCAGGCTCGCCAGGCGACAGGTCGCCGCGTCCTGCACGATGGCGTGGTACTCCCCGAGCCCGACACCCATCTTCGAGGCGATCTCGCTGTCCTTCGCGTCCCGCCCGGTCTCCTTTTCGATCTCGCGCATCGCGGCCGCGACCGCGCGCGCCTTGCGATGGACCGAGCGCGGCGCCCAATCGAGCTTGCGTAGCGCGTCGATCATGGCGCCCCGGATGCGGATGCCCGCATACGTTTCGAAACTCGCCCCGCGATTCGCCGCATAGTTCGACGCCGCCTCCAGTAGACCGAGCATGCCGGCCTGGATCAGGTCGGCGACGTCCACCGAGGGTGGCAGACGACCGGCCAGATGGTAGGCGATACGTTTCACCAACTCCGCGTGGCGCGTCACGAGCGCATCGCTCTTCGACGGGCCTCCGCGCACGGCGCTATAGGCGCCGGCCGCGTTCACTGCACGACCTCGAGTTGCGCCGCCGGTCGGCGCACCAGCCGTTCCACGAAGAACTCCAGGTTCCCGCGCGGGCCGGCAGGCACAGGCCATGTATCGGCGGCAGCGGCCAATTTCTTGAATGCACGGCCCGCGGGACTCGCGGGATGCGCGTCCAGCACGGGGCGCTGCAGCTTGATGGCGCGTCGCATGTGCTCGTCATCCGGGATTTCCCCAGCGTACTCGAGAAGCACGTCAAGGAACCGTGAAGTCACTCGCTCCAGTTTGTTGAACAGCGTCTCACCTTCGCCCAGCAGGCGAGCCATGTTCGCCACCACACGGAAACGGCGCACACCGTGGTCACGGCTCAGCACCTTGATCAGCGCGTATGCATCGGTGATGGAGGCGGGCTCATCGGTGACTACTACCAGCACATGCTGGGCGGCTTGTGAGAACTGGAGCACACCTGGGGCGATGCCCGCCGCGGTGTCGATCAGGAGCACATCGAGACGCGTCGCGATGCTGCTGAAGGCCTGCACCAGGCCGAGGTGGCCGGCGCCGCCCATGCCCGCGAGGTCGGCGGCGCCCGAGGCGGCTGGCACGATTTTGAAACCCTGTTTCGCGGTGACCATGATCTCGTCGAGCGTCCGCTCACCGTTCAGCACATGCGCCAGCGTGTAGCGCGGCGAGAGGCCGAGCAGCACGTCGACGTTGGCAAGGCCCAGATCCCCGTCGAGCAGCACCACGCGGCGGCCCGCGTTCGCCAGGCCCGTCGCGAGGTTGACCGAAACGCTGGTTTTTCCGACTCCACCCTTGCCGCCGGTGATGGCGATCACGCGCACTGGATTCGAGAGGCCTGACATCTTGGTGTTGTGTATCACGTGCATATCACGCGAGGGCATGCGCCACTTCTCCATATCGTCGTCTCAACAGGTCTTCGTCGGCCGCGGCACCAGTTGCCTTGGCAAGTTGTATCGCCCGCGAGACCAGCTCGAGTGAGCGGGCGGGGCGCAGGTCTTCAGGCACGCGCTGGCCTTCGCTCACGTAGGACACCGGCATCGCCGTGTCGGCGAGCACGGAAAGGATGCCGCCGAGGCTTGCCGCCTCGTCGACCTTGGTCAGCAGGGCGCTGGCGGGCTGCGCTTTCGCGTAGCGCTTCACGGTTTCTTCGATGGCACCGGCCTGGGTGCTGGCGCTCAGCACGAGCGTGGTTTCGAGGCCGTGGCCGGCGGTGGCGAGCTGTTCCAGCCGCGGGGTGAGCTGCGCGTCGCGCTGGCTCATGCCGGGCGTGTCGATCAGCACGAGGCGCTGCTGGCTGAGCTCTTCGAGAACGTTCGGGATGTCCGAGAAGTCGTCCGCGACATAGACCGGCACGTCGAGCATCTGGCCGAGGGCCTGCATCTGGTCGTGCGCGCCGATGCGGATGCCGTCCGCGGAAATGAGTGCGAGGCTGCGCGAGCCGTGGCGCAGGACCCAGCGCACGGCGAGTTTCGCAAGCGCGGTGGTCTTGCCGACGCCCGTCGGGCCGATGAGCGCGACGCGGCCGCCGTTGTCGAGCCAGTGATCGCCGGTGACGTTGATGCGTTGGCCGAGCAGCGCGATCGAGAGGCGGCGGGCTTTTGTGATGTCCGTGCCGCTTGGGAGCTGCGCGACGATCTGGCCGGCGAGCCCCTGCGAGAGGCCGACCTCGGTGAGGTCGGTGAGGATTTCGGTGTGGATGGGGGCGCGACGTGTGAGGTCGTTCCAGGCGAGCTGGGCGAGCTGCGTTTCGAGGATGCGGCGCATGGCGGCGAGCTCGGAACGCATGGCGTCGTCGGCATCGGGGGCTTTGTCGCTGACGCCTGCGCTGGCCATGGCGCTCGCGCCACCGCGTGCGCCCGCGGTCGCGCGGCTTGCGCTGGCCACTGCGGCGGAGATGAGGGCTTCGTCGTCGTCGGCGTTGCTCGCGCCGAGGCAGGAGTCGATGGCGGACTCCAGAGCGGAGTGGATCTCGTCGTGGGGTGGCTTGTGCTGAACGGCGGTGGCTTTGACAAACGCTACGCCCTCAGTCGCCGGGCGGCTAAGAGGGGCGGAGCCAGCGTGCGCGAAGCCAGCGTGCGCTGAGCCAGCATGTTCGCGGCCGAAATACGCCGCAGTGTCAGCAGTCCCCTGGCCTACCTGCCCAGCGCGGCTTCGCTCTTCAACAGCGCGCGCCGATGCCGGTAAAACTGCTGCCTTCACGTCGCTGTTGCGATCGCGCCCGGTCGTGGCAACTCTCTTTGCCTCCAGCAGCTCCGCCTGAATGCGCGCATACATGCTCTGCTGAACATCCTCTTCAGCCTGCGCATACTCATCAGCAATCGTGTACGGATCTTCCCGTCGAGGCGCCGACGCCGGAGCGGGCTGCTGCGCAGGCGCCGTCGGCGGCGCAAACTCCTCAGGCCGAAACGTGCGCGGCTGCGCAGGCGGCACCTGCGCCTCGATCTGCCCCGCATCGAAATCCACCGCGGCGGTGACCTCCACGCCAAAAGGCGTCCGCTTGGAAGTCAGGATCACCGCATCGGCCCCCAGCTGCTCGCGCACGAGCCGCAGGGCCTGCCGCATGTCCTTCGCCGTATGTCTCGTAATTTTCATGTCTTACCCAGCCGGCCCTCAGCGTCCCACCGCCGTGACCAATCGAACCTTCCGGTTGTCGGGAATCTCGTTCCAGGCCAGCACGTGCATCCCCGGCACCGCGGCGCGCATGAAGCGGGCCAGGGTGGACCGAATCTGGGGCGCCACCAGGAGCACCGCCGGTTCCCCCGACAGCTCCTGACGTTGCGCTGACTCTGCCAGCCGTTGTTGCAAACGTTCTGCCAAACCCGGTTCGAGGCCGGGGCTCGCTGCACCGTTTTGTGACGTGCCTCCAATCGAGTGGGTCAGCAGCCGTTCGAGCTCCGGCTCGAGGGTGATCACCGGCAGCTCGCCGCCGATTCCGGCGATGTCCTGGACGATCTGGCGGCCCAGGGCGATGCGCACCTGGTTCTGCAGGGCGACCGGATCCGGCGTGCGCGGGGCGTGCTCCGCCAAAGTTTCGACGATCGCGCGGATGTTCTTGATGGGCACGCGCTCGGCGAGCAGGCCCTGCAACACCCGCACCACGGACGAAAGCGGCATCACGCGCGGCACGAGGTCTTCCACCAGCTTGGGCGCGCTCTTCTGGAGCGTGTCCAGGAGGTGCTGCACCTCTTCGTGCCCCAGCAGCTCGTGCGCATGCATCTGCACGATGTGACTCAGGTGAGTCGCGACGACTGTGCTCGCGTCCACCACGGTGTAGCCGAGAGTCTGTGCGTGCTCGCGGGTGGAGGGCTCGATCCACACCGCATCCATGCCGAATGCCGGATCCTTCGTGGGAATGCCCTTCAACTGACCGAACACGCGTCCCGGATTGATGGCGAGCTCCCGCTCGGGGTACACCTGCCCCTCGCCGACCGGCACGCCGCCCAGATTGATGCGGTAGCCATTCGGGCTCAGATCCAGGTTGTCTCGAATGTGAACGGCCGGCACGAGGAAGCCGAGATCCTGCGAGAGCTTGCGGCGCACGCCACGAATGCGGGCGAGCAGATCGCCGTTCTGGT
This sequence comes from Pseudomonadota bacterium, assembly GCA_040255575.1. Lineage (GTDB taxonomy): Bacteria > Pseudomonadota > Gammaproteobacteria > Steroidobacterales > Steroidobacteraceae > JADGHX01. The sequence continues at coordinate 7,164 of JBDZVF010000180.1, forward strand.
TCTTGTTCACCAGGGGCACGAGGCGGTAGCCGACCTCGAGGCCCAGAAGATCGACGGGCTGCACATCGTCCCACGAAAGCTCGCGCTGCTCGGGCGGCGGGGGCGCGGCAGCGGCGGCGGCCGCCGCGGCTTTTTCATCGGGCTCGCTCGCAGCGGCGTCCTGCTTCCGCTTGATCGCGAAGGCGCCGTAGCCGGCGAGCGCCGCCATGCTGAGGAACGCGAAGTTCGGCATGCCGGGGATGAGGCCCATTACGCCGAGCAGGCCCGCCGCGACGCCGAGCGCCTTCGGCGAGCGGAACAGCTGCCGCTTCATTTCCCCGCCCATGTCCTGAGATCCAGACATGCGGGTGACGATGATGGCGACCGCGGTCGAGAGCAGCAGGGCCGGAATCTGCGTGACGAGGCCATCGCCGATCGTCAGCAAGGTGTAGGTGCGGCCCGCGGTCGCGAACGGCAGCCCGTGCCCGAGCATGCCGATGGCGAGTCCGCCGATCATGTTGATGAACAGGATCAGGATGCCCGCGATGGCATCGCCGCGCACGAACTTGCTGGCGCCGTCCATGGAGCCGTAGAAATCCGCTTCGGCCCGCACTTCCGCGCGCCGCTCTTTCGCCTGCTCCTGCGTGATGAGGCCGGCGTTGAGGTCGGCGTCGATCGCCATCTGCTTGCCGGGCATGGCGTCCAACGTGAAGCGGGCGCTCACTTCCGAGATGCGGCCCGAGCCCTTTGTCACGACCACGAAGTTGATGATCGTGAGGATGATGAACACCACCACGCCGACGGCGAAGTTGCCGCCGATCACGAACTGCCCGAAGGATTCGATCACGTGCCCGGCGGCGTGCGAGCCGCTGTGGCCGTGTAACAGCACCACGCGGGTCGAGGCGACGTTCAACGCGAGGCGCAGCAACGTCGCGATCAGCAGGATCGTCGGGAACACGCCGAACTCGACGGGGCGTGCCACGTAGAACACCGACATCACGATGACGATCGACAGCGCGATGTTGAACGTGAAGAGCGCGTCGAGCGCGAGCGGCGGCAGCGGCAGCACCACCATCGCGAGCACGCCGAGCACGCCCAGCGGTACGCCGAGGCCGGTCCTCAGCAGCATGCGAAAGTCGATTGCCGGGGGTTTGGATGCTTCAGCCATGGCTTAATGCCTGATCGGTGTTTCGACCGAGGGGTCGATGCTCGGCGGCGCGGGCGGCACGGCGCCGGTGCGCTTCGCGGCTTTGAGCTGGTAGATGTACGTGAGCACCTGCGCGACGGCGACATACAGCCGCGCCGGCACTTCCTCATTGAGATCGACCGCGCGGAACAGGGCGCGCGCGAGCGGTGGCGCCTCGAAAATCGGCACGCTGTGGGCGCCTGCGACTTCGCGGATCTTCGCGGCGACTTCGTCCACGCCCTTGGCCACCACGACGGGCGCGCGCATGCGCTTGTCGTCGTATTTCAGGGCCACGGCGAAGTGGGTCGGGTTGGTGACGACCACGTCGGCATTCGGCACTTCCTGCATCATGCGGCGGCGAGCGCGCTCCTGCTGCAGCTGGCGGATCTTGCCCTTGACCTCCGGGTTGCCCTCGGACTCCTTCAATTCGTCGCGGATCTCCTGGCGCGTCATGCGCAGCGACTTCATGTGCTGGAACAGCTGGAACGGCACATCGATCGCTGCGATGAGCGCGAGCCCCGCTGATATCGCGAGCAGCGCGTGACCGCTCAATGTGATGGCGTGCCCGATCGCTTCGGCGGTCGGTTCGGCGCCGAGCTGCAGCATCTCGTCCGTCTTCATCCACAGGAACAGCACTGCGATCAGCGCGACGATCAGGAACTTGGCGAACGCCTTGACCAGCTCGACCAGGCCGCGCATCGAGAAGATCCGGCCGAGGCCTTTGATGGGGGACAGGCGCGAGAAGTCCGGCGCAAGCGTGTTGAACGCGAGATTCCATCCGCCAATCGAGAGCGGCGCGAGCAACGCGGCGATGAGCGTGAGGCCCAGGATGGGCGCGCACGCGAGCAGCGCGTGCTGCAAGGACGACGCGAACATCGAGACGGCGCTCGACTGATCGAGCGCCTGTTCGCGCGTGAGCGTGAGGGCGCCACGCATCATCTCGAAGAGATTATTACCGAGGTTGCGGCCCAGGAAGTGCAGCGCGCCGCCGGCGAACAGCACCACCGCAGCCGCGTTCAGCTCTGTCGAGCGGGGAATCTGGCCTTTCTTGCGCGCCTCTTCGAGGCGCTTCTGTGTAGGTTGTTCTGTGCGTTCGGCGTCGTTCTCCGCCATGTCAGCCTCCCTGCACGATGCGCAGGAGAATGAAGACCTTGCCCAGCAGGTCCACGAATGCGGACTGCAGGGCCGGCAGGCCGACGGTGACGATGACGAGGCCGAACACGAGCGAGATCGGGAAGCCGACCGCGAACAGGTTGAGTGTCGGCGCCGCGCGGCTCATCACGCCGAAGGCGAGGTTCACGATGAGGAGCGCGGTGATGCCGGGCAGGGCGACGGCGAGCGCGCCCGAGAAAATCTGGGTGCCCCAGGCGACGAGGTTCCAGAGGCTTTCGTTCGTGAGGCCGGTGGTGCCGATGGGGAGTGTGCGGAAGCCGTCCACGAGCATTTCGATGGTGGCGAGGTGGCCGTCGAGCGCTAGGAAGGTGAGCATCACGAGCAGCGCGTAGAGCTGGCCCAGGGCGGGGGTGCCTGTGCCGCGCATGGGGTCTACGTTGAAGGCGAAGGAGAGGCCCATGCTGTTCGCGAGCAGTTGGCCGCCCATGGAGACGGCGTCGAACAGGATTTGCAGGGCGAAGCCCAGTGCGACTCCTATGATCACTTGCTGGATCGTGACTACGAAGCCTGCGATCGAGAACACTTCGATGCCTGTGGGGTGGGGGATCAGAGGCGCTACGAGGTAGGCGACTGCGCCGGCCAGTACGAGGCGCATTCTTCGGGGGATGAAGAGTGCGCCGAATGCGGGGGCCACCATGAAGCACGCGCCCACGCGGATGAAGGGCCAGAAGAGCTGGCTCAGCCATCCTTCGAGTTGTGCCTGGGTGATCGTGATCATGGGTGACGTCGATGTGGGCGTCGTTACGGTTGGGGCGCTTTGGTCACGAACGATCGGCGCTTGCGCGGGCAGCGGCCTGTGCGAAAGGAGCCCTGTCGGGGGACGCTGCGAGCCATCCCTGGGCGCTCTTCAAAATGCGTCCCTGCATTTTGAAGCCCCCGACAGGGCTCCTTTCGCACAGTCCACTGCCTTTGAGGGTTGCGGCGTTCATGACCAAAGCTCGTGGTGTCGGTTGGGGCGTCGTTCGGGTCGTTGTAGTTGATCGGCTCAGTTGATCAGGCTCGGGATGCTTTGGAAGAGCTCTCGGGTGTAGCCGACCAGGAGTTTCAGCATCCAGGGGCCTGCGATCACGAGGGTGGTGGCCGTGGCCATCAGTTTCGGGATGAAGGAGAGGGTCATTTCGTTGATCTGGGTGGCGGCCTGGAAGGCGCCGACGACCAGGCCGGTGACGAGTGCCACCAGCAGCAGGGGGGCTGCGAGGAGCAGGGTCATCTGGAGCGCGTGTTGGCCGACGGTCATCACCATTTCGGGGGTCATGTGTAAAAGCTCGCGGCAAGTGTGCCCATGACCAGCGACCAGCCGTCGACCAGCACGAACAACATGAGTTTGAAGGGCAGGGAGATCAGCACCGGGGAGAGCATCATCATGCCCATGGACATGAGGACGCTCGCCACGACGAGGTCGATGATCACGAACGGGATGAAGATCAGGAAGCCGATGAGGAATGCGGTCTTCAGTTCGCTCGTGACGAAGGCGGGCACCAGGATCGACAGCGGCACGTCGCTCGGGGCGGCGAAGCCCTTGCCGCCTGAGATGCGCACGAAGGTGGAGATGTCTGACTCGCGCGTCTGGTCCAGCATGAATTTCTTGAGGGGCACGGTCGCGCGGTCGAGCGCGACGGTCGCTTCGATCTGGCCGGCCATGTAGGGCTTCACGGCGTCGGTGTTCACCTTGTCGATGACGGGGGACATGATGAACAGCGAGAGAAAGAGTGAGAGGCCCACGAGCACCTGGTTCGGCGGCGTCTGGCCGGCGCCGAGTGCCTGGCGCAGGATGCCGAGCACGATCACGATGCGCGTGAACGAGGTCATCATCAGCAGGATGGCTGGCAACAGCGTGAGCGCTGTCATCAGCAGCAGAACCTGCAGGGTCAGGGAATACGTCTGGCCGTTCGCGGCGCCGCCCTGAACGGTGAGAGCGGGGATCGCGCCAATGGCGCTGGCGCCGGTAGTCGCCGACGCCGCCTGCGCAAAGGCATCGGGGCCGAACGCGAACGCCCCGATGGCGAGCATCA
>JBDZVF010000690.1:0-2171 GCA_040255575.1 Pseudomonadota bacterium
ACGGGGGCTGCCTGCTTGTCCGACTTCAGGTTCAGCAGCAGCAGCGTGCCTTCGGAAAGCAGCGCGCTCCCGCGGACGGCGCGAAGGTCGTTCAACAGGGGCAGCAGCACGAGCGCGAGGTCGCGCCCGCCCGCGAGCACCCGTTCGAGATAGCCGGGGAGCTGCACCATCGCCCGCATCAGCGCGTCGAGGCTCTCCGCCTGATTCTTTCTTTCGGCGGCGGTGGCGAGCAGATAACTCGTTACCTGCTCCATCTCTTCGGCGAGCAGCGCTGCGCCGTAGATCTCGAGCACGCGCAGAACGCCCTGCACCTGGTGCAGCTCCTGCTTGCACCGTTCGAGCAGCGTGAGGTTCTCGGGCTGCTCGACATAGTTCTCGAGCGCCGTGCGTGCCTCGGACAAGGTCGCGTTCAGCTCGCGACCGACAAAATCGAATGTCTGAGAAGCCACGTCAGGCATCTAGTCGCCTCAGCTACCGCCGGCCACCGAAATCGGTCGCGCCGCGGGCGCTTTTTCTTCGACGCGCCGGAACGTGCCCGTGCCCGCAGTCGAACTGAGAACAGGCTCCTGCGTCGTGCCCGGCAGCCGGAAGCCGGCCGCGGATTTACGCAGGCCCGACGACAGCTCCGCGAGTTTCGCGATAGCTGCGGAGGTTGCGTTGGTGGAGTCTGCCGTCTGCGCGCTGATCTCCTTCAGCACCTGCATGTTGCGCGCGATGCTTTGCGCCGCGGTCGTCTGCTGGCGCGAGCTGCTCGAAATGTTCTGCACCAGGCTCGCGATCTGGTTCGACACCTGCTCGATCTCTTCCAGCGCCGCGCCCGCGTTCTCGGCGAGCAGCGCTCCGCCCACCACGTCGGTGGTCGAGCGCTCCATCGAGACCACGGCTTCGTTGGTGTCGGTCTGAATGGTGCGCACGAGCACTTCGATCTGCTTCGTGGCGTTGGCGGCGCGCTCTGCGAGGCGCTGCACTTCGTCGGCGACCACCGCGAAACCGCGGCCGGCTTCGCCCGCCATCGAGGCCTGGATGGAGGCGTTCAACGCGAGAATGTTGGTCTGCTCGGCGATGTCGTTGATCAGCTCGACGATGTTGCCGATCTCCTGCGAGCTCTCGCCCAGGCGCTTGATGCGCTTGGACGTCTCCTGGATCGTCTCGCGGATGGTGTTCATGCCGTCGATGGTTCGACGCACGGCGTCACCGCCCTTGTGCGCGACCTCGACCGAATGCCGCGCGACGTCCGCCGCGCGCTCGGCGTTGCCGGAAACTTCCTCCGTCGCGGCAGCCATGCCGCCAGCAGACTCGGTTGCCGAGGCGATCTGCTTCGACTGCGCGCCGGAGGCCTTGGCGAGATGCGCAGACAGCGCCTGCGTCTGGCGGGCTGCGCTATCGAGATGAATGGCGGATTGATTGATCGTCGTCACCAGACCACGCAAGGCATCCACGGCGTAGTTGATAGAGTCCGCGATCGCACCGGTAATGTCTTCCGTGACCGTCGCCTGCACGGTGAGGTCGCCATCCGCGAGGCTCGAGAGCTCATCGAGCAGCCGCAAGATGGCCTGCTGGTTGCGATCCGTTTCCTTGCGCTGGGTTTCGAGCGCGAGGCGGTGACGATCCACCGTGTCCCGAAGCTTCCGGATGCCCGCCCAGATGAGCAGCACGACAACGAGCACCGCTGCGGCGAGCGCGAGGGGCAGAAACGCCATCGGATCCGCGCCTGCCATCGGCGCAGCACGAGCGGCAATGGTGGCAAGCGACTGCGCATCATCGACGACTGACTGCGCTGCCGCCTGCGCGGCGGGCAGTGCCGGTGCGGCATTCACGGCGCTGCGGACGGCCGCATTGAGGTCCGTGAAAAGCGCGTTGATCGTTTGCAGGTGCGAGGTCGCCTGGGCGCCCGTCGCCTTCGGCAAGCCGAGGCCGGTATCCGTGCCCTGGAATCCCTTGATCACCTGGCCGATGTAGTCGGAGCTCTCGGCAAGCCGCTGCGCCACCTGGCTCGGGTTCGCGGCGCCGGCGGCGAGCGCGCCCACATCCAGCTGCAGCCGCTGTGCGCGCACTTCGAATCGTTCGAGCGTGCGAGAGGCGGCTTCGAGATTCGCGCCTGAAAAGCCGCTCGCGACCGAGCCGACTTCGGCGAGAAGCTTCGGCACGATGTCGCGCGCCTCGCGTGCGGC
>JBDZVF010000181.1:0-11448 GCA_040255575.1 Pseudomonadota bacterium
GTGAGCAGCTTGTTGCCGCCCGGGCCGCTCACGTAGCCGACGCCGCCGAGCGCGGAACCGCCGGCGGCGAGATTCAGGCCCTGGCCGCGCGGACCGCAGAGGCCGAACGAGGTGTTGAACAGGCCGCCAAAAAACGCACCGTCGTTGAGTGTGCCGGCGGGTGTGCCGATACAGAAGTTATACAGCGCTCCCATGAAGCCGAATGCCGGGCCGGGGAAAGTGGCCACGGCGTCGCCCGCGACGGTCGCCGGGTCCGTCGAGTTCGAGTACGGCGGCGTCGACACGCCCAATACCGTCGTCGGATACGCAGACTGATCCTGCTTCGACCAGTCCCCCGCGAGCGTCACGTCCACCGTATCCGAAACATGCCACAGCGCCTTGCCGCGGATGACCTTCAGGTTCTGGCCGCCATTCGCACTGGACGTTTCGTATCCCGCCTTCGGAAACGCGGTCTGCTGATCCACGACCCACGGTGTCGAGCCGAGCAGCGAGTTGGTCGGATACGGGATCACCTTCTGGTAACCATCGCGCACCTGTGACGACACGCTGATGGAGGTGAGGAAGTTCTCCGACACAGGAAGATCTGCCGTGAACGCGAGATCGCGCCGGCTGAAGCTGCCCGTGGTTGCGGTCGCAATCACGCGCCGTTCCGCACTCGGAATGTGCGTGACGATGCTGATGGCGCCGCCGATGGTGTTACGGCCGAAGAGGGTGCCTTGCGGGCCCTTCAGGATTTCGATGCGATCGACGTCCAGCAGATTCTGGTTCGCGCCGATCGTGCGCGCGAGATACACGCCGTCGAGATAGACGCCGACGCCGGGATCGAGGTTGAAGGCGAAGTCGTCCTGCCCGATGCCACGGATGGAGGCGGAGAGCACGGAGTTGTCACCGGAGAAGGGCGCACCGGAGTCGAGGTTGACGTTCGGCGTGATGTTCGACAGCGCCTTGATGTCGTTCAGCCCTTTCTGCTGGAGCATCTCACCGGTGTAGGCGGAGATCGCGATCGGCACGTCCTGCACGTTCTGCTCGCGGCGTTGCGCGGTAACCACTACTTCCTGCAGGCCGCCCTGATCCTGGGCATAGATGGCGTGGCTGACGAACAGAGCAACCGCTCCGCCGGCTGCGCATGCCAACTTGGCGCAGGCGCGTTCTGACCTGATTGACCTCATTGACCCATCCCCCTTGTTCTTCAAATTGGAGCGCGCGGATGAGCGCGCGGGATGGCAATTTAGCAGGCCCGCGCGGCGCCGACCATTTCGAGACGCTGTCGGAACAGCTTATTTTTCAGCCGAAAACGCCCTTGTATGGATTTGCGGGCAGGAGCCTTGGCGCGGGCGGAGCGAAATCGACTATGAGTGCAATGCGATGGCCCGTCGATTTCGCTCTGGGTGGAATGTGCCCGGAGACTATTTGTTGCCCTTCAGGAGTCCCTGCCGGGTCATTTCCTTCGCGGCAGAGTCCGCGACCTCGTCGACCAGGCTTGCGATCTTGCCCGGGTCGGTCGTGCGACTGGTGCCTGCCCACAACAGCTTGTCCCGGGTTAGCGAGTACACGAGCGTCTCGATGCTGACCTCGGTGCTGGAGGAGACTTCGGTCGGTGAGTAGGTGGCGCCCCATCCCCAGCCCCAGTAACTGGAGAAGCGCATGTACGGCGTGAGGCCCCAGGGTGAGCCGCCGTAGGTCACCCGCGTCCGTTCCTTCTCGCCGAGCACACGCATGATGACCACGCCGTCCACGCCAGCTTCGGATAACAGCTGCTTGGTGCGCTCCACGTCCGTGAGGGCCGAGTCGTCGATGAGCGTGTAGGAGGGCACACCTTGCGCGCCCCTTTCGGTGAGCTTCCTGGCCAGAATGTCCTCAGCCGCACGGCGGCTGCTGACATCCTTGGTCATGTACACGGCGGCCACTTTCTTGCCGGAAGGATCCACCACCTGCGCATCCGGCGCCTTCCAGGTGGAAACGAACGAAGTCGACGCGCAGGCCGTGAGCATCAACGCGGCAGAGCAGCACAGCAGACGAACGAGTCGGGACACCATTTCCGCCTCCTGAGGTTTCAGGCAACAACGCGTTGGAGGCGGGATCGATCCGCGGAGCGTGGGTCAGGCTCGTGACGGCCGGCCTGCGGCCCGCGACGAACCGCGGACTGACAGCGCCGGCCTCGGGCGTGAAGTCAGCGTTTCTGCTCGAGCAGCAGCACCGCACACAGCACCGCGCGATTGACCGGCGCCGCGACGCCCAGCTCGGTTCCCCTGCGCACGACGTAGCCGTTGAGGTGTTCGATCTCGCTCTTCTTGCCGCGGGCGAGATCCTGGGCAGTGGATGAGCGCTGGGCGCCCATGTTCACGGAAATGTCGAGCAGCCGCTCCCACAGGTTGGCGGCGAGCGTGATCCCATCCGCCTGGGCCACGGCGACGCACTCGTCATACAGGCTGCGCATGGTCTCGAGCACCTGGGGCTGGCGTATCAGCTCCCCGTACGAAAGCTGCGCGATGGCCGAAAGGCCGTTGTAAGCGCAGTTGATGATCAGCTTGGTCCACAGGGCGTCGAACACCCGCTCGGAGACTTCACTGGGAAGCCCGGCGGCGGTCATCATTTCAGCGATCCTCGCGCTCGAGTCCGATGGCCCAATTGACAGGTCACCGCGACCGTGATGGAGCACGTGACCCGGCCCCGCCATCTCCGTGGCAACGTAAACGACCACCGGAATGGCGTGGCGACCGATCACCTTCGAGAGACGCGCCGCATTGTCCACGCCGTTCTGCATGCTGAGCACGGAGGCTTGCGGCGACAGATGAGGCGCGATGAGCGCGCCAGCACTTTCCGTGTCGCCGGACTTCACGCAGAACAGAACGAGCTCGGCACCTTTCACGGCTGCCGGCGAAGTATCTGCCTGCATCGGCACCCGGCCGGTGAACTGCTTCGACTCCAGCAACAGCCCTTCACGCTTCACCGCATCCACCAGCGCAGGCCGCCCAATCAACACTACGGAGTGACCCGCGCGCGCCAGCATTGCGCCGTAGTAACAACCCACAGCGCCAGCGCCCATCACAGCAATCTTCATTCGTCGCCTTCCACTTCAAACAAAACGGGAGAAAGCCTCACGCACGCGAGGCAATGTTGCCGCCCGCGGCGGGGTTCCGGGCGTAGCGGCTTTCAGGGATGAGGGTGCGCATTCGGCGCGCGAAGCTGCGCAGGCAGACTTCGTTCTCGCTCAGCGGGCCGACGGTGTAGCTGCTCGAGCCCATGCCCGCCTGAACGCGCTCGATCAGCGCCTTGTCTTCGAGATTCACTTTGCGATTGATGCGCCAGTTGAGATAGCGCGCGGCGCGCATCTCGCGCCGCTCGTCGGGGTGCACGTAGGCGATCTCCCGGATGAGCGTTTCGGTGGGCGAGATGGGCACGAACTGCATGAAATCGATCTGATCGGGATAGATGTCGAACGCGACGTTCGGCCAGAGCTTGAAGTACGTCCACAGCCGCTGCCGCTCCGGCGGCAAGGAAGGCACCGCGGGCAGCAGTTTCTGATACATGCGCTCGGACCAGTTGCTCGATGGCACGTCGCGAAGCGCGCCCCACATCTTGTCGATCCAGGGTTGCGCTTCGATGCCGTAGCCGTTGCCGAACAATCGCGTGAGCCCCGGATGCGCGACAGTGATGTGCAGCCCGTCGGAGTAGTTATCCGCAACGTTCTTCCAGTTCACGTGCCGGGTGCGCAGCGTGACGCGCCCCTGCGGCACGAGCTCTTCCATGCGATACACCTCGAGCTCGTGCAGGTAGGGCGCCGCCATCTCGCGCACACTCGGCAGCCCCGGCGCGAAGCGCACGAACACGAAGCCCATGAAGATTTCCTGATCGAGCGCGACGAGCCCGCTCGTCTTCATGTCGAGCCCGCGGAACGTGTCCTTCGAAGGCACCCCCACCAGCCGGCCGTCGAGCGCGTAGGTCCACGCGTGGTAGGGGCAGGTGATCCGCCGCCCGCATTGGCCCTTTGCCCCATCCAGCAGGCGCGAGGCGCGATGGCGGCACACGTTGTGGAAGCTGCGGATGAGCCCGTCTTCCCCGCGCACGGACATGACGGACTCGCCCAGGATCTCGAACGTGTGATAGTCGCCGGTCTTCGGAATATCGTTCTGGTGACACACGAGATGCCACGCCGTTCGGAAGACGTGCTGCTTCTCGAGCTCGAAGAAAGCGGGGTCGTGATAAATCCACGCGGGCAGGCTGAATGCGTCATCTTCCCCGATCTCGTGGGGATACACTGAGCGTGGCAGTTCTGCAGCGTTCATGCGTGGTGATCTCCTCCATGCATAGTAGCGTGCCGGCCGTGCGAGGGGGCGCCAAGGGATGATCCGCAATCGGAAGATCGGGCCGGTCCTGGCAACCCTGCTGGTGGCCAACAACATGATCGGCTCCGGCATTTTCCTGCTTCCCGCCACTCTTGCCAGCGTGGGCAGCATCACGATCGTTGGCTGGGTGCTCGCGACACTGGGGGCGCTCGTGATTGCCGCCGTCCTGGCCAAGCTCGGTCAGGTGGCACCGGAGGCGGGCGGCCCGGTGGCCTACGCGGGCAATGCGCTCGGGCCTTACGTCGGCTTCCAGGCCACGGTTCTGTATTGGATCTGCGCCTGGGTGGGCAACATCGCCATCGCGCTCGCTGCGGTGGGTTATCTCGCCACGTTCTTTCCGGCACTCGCGACCCCGTTGCATTCGGCGATTGCCGCAGCGGGCATCATCTGGCTCGTCACGCTCATCAACGTCTTCGGGCCTCGTTTTGCGTGTCAGATGGAGTCGCTCACTCTCCTGGCGGGGCTCATTCCGATTCTGCTGGTCGCCACGGCCGGCTGGGCCTGGTTCAACGCGGACACTTTCTGGCAGTCGTGGAACGTGAGTGGGCAGCCGGCGCGCCAGGCGATTCCCGGCTCGCTCGTGCTCGTGTATTGGGCGTTCGTGGGGCTGGAGAGTGCTTCGGTCGGCACGGCGGTCGTGGAAAATCCTTCCCGCAATGTGCCGCTCGCGACCATTGCGGGCGTGCTGCTCGCCGGCATCGTGTACATCGCATCGTGCACGGTGATCATGGGGCTCATTCCGGCGCCGGAGCTTGCGAAATCCACGGCGCCGTTTGCGGACGCGGCTCGCTTCGTCATTGGCCCCGCGGCGGGAAGCCTCGTGGCGCTGATGGCGTGCTTCAAGGCCAGCGGCACGCTTTGCGGGTGGGTGCTGCTGACCGCGCAAGTAGGGAAGGCCGGCGCGGAACGCGGCAACTTCCCGAAGCTCTTCGCCCGCACGGATCGCGACGGTATTCCCATCCTGAACCTCGTCATCATGGCGTTGATCATGACGGCCGCGGTGTTCGCGACGATGTCTCCCACGCTTGGTCAGCAGTTCAGCAAGCTGATCGAGGTGTCGGTAGTGCTCTGCCTGCTCATCTATGTGTATTCGGCAGCGGCACTCTGGCATTACGGAAATGTCACGCCCTTCGAAGGCCTACGGACATACCGCGTGATCGCAGCGGTCGCGGCGCTGGCGAGCCTCATCGTCATCGCTCTTTCGGGCACTCAGATGCTGCTGCTGACACTCGCGCTCGTGCTCGCCACGCTCGTTCTCTATCCGCTCCAGCGCGTGCGTCCCGCGCGGTAACTCTCCACCCTGCGGTGTTTCAAAATGTTCGCCGCTCCAGCAGGCGGCGCTCCCTTCATACGTTCGTGTAAATGAGTAGGAAGCTACCGACACGTTGGTTTATAAACCGCGCCGGGAAAATTCGCTCACATCGAGGGGTCATGTATCAATTGCACAACAATATCCTGATGAAGTCGTCCGCACGTTGGCTGGTCAGCCTTGCGGTCGCGGCCGCCCTGGGGAGCGCGGTCGCGCAGGCGCAGGAACAGCAGGTTTCCGGGGAAGATGAGCTCCAGTCGGTGGTCGTCACCGGCTCACGCATCATTCGCGAAGGCATGTCCTCGCCTACGCCGGTGACGTCGCTCACTGCGGAGGAGTTGCTTCAGGCCAACCCGCAGTCCGTCGCCGAATCTCTCGCCTTGCTGCCTTCGATGGGCACGTCCACCACGCCGAAATCGATCGGCGGTCGCAGCACGCTCGGCCCCGGAAGCTTCCTGAACCTTCGCAATCTTGGCTCGACGCGCAACCTCGTGCTGCTCGACGGCCGTCGCGTGGTTCCGAGCAATATCGCGGGCAACACTGACATCAACCTGCTGCCGCAATCGCTGATCTCGAATGTCAGCGTCGTTACCGGTGGCGCCTCTGCCGCGTACGGCTCGGATGCGGTGGCGGGCGTGACCAACTTCATCCTCAATACGAAGTTCACCGGCCTCAAGCTCGATGTGCAGGGTGGCCAGTCCGGGCATGGTGAGGATGGCGGCTCCTACAAGACCTCGCTCGCGTACGGCACGTCGCTCTTTGGCGATCGCGCGCACCTCGTCGCATCTTTCGACTGGCGCCATTCGAACTCGGCGTACCAGCGCAATCGCACTTGGGCGAACCAGAACTGCGCGCTCATTCCCATCCCGGGAGTGACTCCGGCCACGCAGTCCCCGACCAACCCGCGGCAGACCATCGCGTGCGGCGTCACCCAGGCCAACGCCTCTTACGGGGGCGCGATCATCTCCGGTCCGCTCGTCACGCCGACGCGGGGCATCAGCTTCGACTCGAACGGCAATCCCGTTCCGTTCGTCTATGGGCAGAACAAGAGCACCAACCTGCAGGTGGGCGGCAGCGGCAACCTGATGGGTGATGTCGTCAACTTCATCACGCCGATGGACAACAAGGTGGGCTTCGCGCACCTGTCCTTCGAGCTCACGGATGATGTGGAGGCGTTCGTGCAAGGCACGGTCAGTCACGCCTCGTCGCTCTACGCGCAGACACCGCCGTATTTCTACGGCTCCTCGCCGCTCACGATCCAGAGTGATAACCCGTTCATCCCGGCGGCCATTCAGGATCAGATGACGAACCTCGCCGTGTCGAGATTCGACCTCAACATCACGCCGAAGTCCTGGGGCGTCATCGCCACGGACACGAAGTACGAGACGTGGGAAGCGCTCGCGGGTCTCAAAGGCCGCTTTGGCGACTCCTGGAACTGGGACGCGCACTACGAGCACGGCCGCACGGCGTTCAACGTGATCTACCGCAACCAGATCAACGTCGGGAATCTGTACCGCGCGATCGATGCCGTGCGTGCGCCGGACGGCTCGATTGCGTGTTACAGCGCGCTGCTCGATCCCGCGCGCTACGGCGATTGCGTGCCGCTCAATCCGATGGGCGCGAACTCTGCATCGCCCGAAGCGCTCGACTACATCCGCGGCACGCCCTGGAACTACAACATCATGGAGCAGGACAACGCCGCCGCGAGCGTCAGCGGCGAGCCGTTCTCTTCCTGGGCGGGCCCGGTCTCGGTCGGCGCGGGCGTTGAGTGGCGCAGGCTGAAGGGCCTGACGAGCTCCGACGACGTCTCGCACAGCACGATGGATTTCACCGGCGTGCGCAACGTGCCCAATTCGTTGCTGACCAAGGTTGGCGGCTGGGCCACCACGAACCTGCTGGAAACCAGCGGCTCCTATACCGTGAAGGAAGGTTTCGTGGAAACGCTGGTTCCGCTCGCGAAGGACCAGTCCTGGGCGAAGTCGCTCGACCTCAACGCAGCCGGCCGTGTTACCGACTATTCACAGAGCGGCACGGTGGAGACGTGGAAGGTGGGTCTCACGTACCGACCCATCGACGAGCTGCTGTTGCGCGCCACGCGGTCACGCGATATCCGCGCGCCGGGCATTGGGGACTTGTACTCCAAGGACAGCTTGAGCCCGAACGTGATCCTCACGGATCGCGTGGCGGCCGGCGCGCCATCGGTGAGTGTGCCGACTGCCCTCGCCGGCAACCCGAACCTGAAGCCCGAGAAGGCGGATACCACGACGGTCGGCTTCACGTACCAGCCGGGCTGGTTTACGGGATTCGGCCTCTCCGTCGACTACTACGACATCGAGATCAAGGACGTGCTGCAGGCGGTCGGTGCGCAGGAGACGATCGATCGTTGCGCGCTCGGTCAGCAGCAGTTCTGCGATCTTCTGATTCGCAACGACAGCGGCGCGCTCACTGTCGTGCGCCTGCCGACGCAGAACCTGAGCCAGGCCGAGACTCGCGGTATCGATATCGATGCGAGCTATCGCACGAGCCTTGCAGGCGGCACGGCCGTGTTCCGTCTGCTCGGCACGCGCCTGCTCGAGCAGTCGACGACGACGCCGAGCTTCACGGCCACGGGCGGCGCGAGTTCCTCGTACCGCGACCGCGTCGGGGACATGGGTCTCGGCTATGCCAAGTGGCTCCTCAGCGGCACGGCGAGCTATGACCGTGGGCCGATCGGCGGGAACCTGATCGCTCGATTCGTGAGCGACGGCAAGTTCAACACGACGTATGCGCCTGGGGATCTCGACCCCCGCTTCACGGACGTGCCGAGCGTGCTGACGATCGACGTCGGGGCGCACTACCGTGTCGAGTCCGTCGCGGGCGGGCCGGAGCTGTTCTTCAACATCTCCAACGTCCTCGACCGCGATCCGCCGCTGATCCCGGGCGCATCGCTCATCGGGTTCCAGACGAACTCGACGCTGTACGACACGATGGGTCGGTACTACACGCTGGGTCTGCGCCTCGCGTTCTGATCCCGCGCGATGGGGCTCCCGGGCGGTGCGAAACGCCGCCCGGGAGCCGGTTTTGAAGGCAGAATACGCCTCACCTCGTTCCAAGCAGGGATACGTACGTGAGGCACCGATATCTGCCGGGCATCTTTGCCCTTTGTCTTCTCTGCGCGTGCAGCCCGGAATCCTCTCCGCCCGCTGAGCAGAAGGCCGCGAACGCGCAGCCGTCTGGCGACTCCGCGTTTGCGACGCTCGAGCATGAGTACGTGGTGTATTTCATGCGGCGCTTTCCGGTTGTCGCGACGTATCTCGGCGGCTCGGAGTTCGATCCGGCGCTCGCTGGCATCGATGCGAAGCTTCGCGACTATTCCGCCGCCGCGCTCACCGAGGAAGACGCCGCGCTCACGCAGTTCAAAGAGCGTTTCGCTGCGCTCGACGACGCGAACCTCAGCCCCCGACGTCGCATCGACAAGAGCGTGGCGCTCGCGCAGATCGAGTTCCTGTTGCGTGAGCATTCGGTGCGGCGCTATCAGCAGCGCTCTGTCGATAGCTACATGGACGAGCCGTTCCGCGGCGTCGACTGGCAGATCCAGGGCATGACCTCGACGGGGTCGAACACATCGGGCACGACCGAGGAGTGGCAACGCGTGATCGATCGCGCACGCGCCGTGCCGGCTTATCTCGACACGGCGAAGGCGCAGCTCGATGCGGGCATCCAGGCGAAGAACACGGCGGACTGGCGGATGCTCATCAAGTCCGGCATTGAGATTCCCGTGGCGGATGCGGAGTACTTCGCCAGGACGCTGCCGGGCATCGCGGAGCAGAACCTCACCGGTGCCGAGCGGGAGCGCTTGCTCGGGGATCTGCGGGCAGCGGGGAAGGCGGCTTCCGATGCGTATCTCGGGTTTCGCGACTATGTCGCGAAGACGTTCTTCGACAATCCGAAGAAGACGGATGCTTCCGCGCTGAAGCCTGCGTTCCGCGAGGACCGGTATGCGATGAGTGAGGAAGAGTACAACTGGGCCCTCCGCAACAACCTTCGCCTCAGCGACACCGCGGATCAGCTTTATGAAGCCTCGTGGCCCATCGTCGAACACACGCGCAATGACATGGTCGCGCTCGCAACGCAGATCGCCGCGGCTCATGACTGGAAAGTCGCCGTCGACGGTCACGATGCCGTGGCAATCGTGTTCGACAAGTTGAGTGGCGAGGCGCCGAAAACCGACGCGCAAATGATCCAGAACTATGTGGATGTGGGGCAGCGGCTCGTCGATTACGCGCGGCGCACCGGACTCTTCGACGTGCCGGATGATTACAAGCTGGATGTGACTGTGACGCCGCCGCCGCTGCGATCGGGGATTGATGGCGCGGCTTACTATCCGGCGCCGCCATTCAAGTCGACTGGAGTGGGGCGGTTCTATGTCACGCCCACTGGCGACAATGTCGAGGCGCTGGAACAGGAACACAATCGATACGCCATCGCGGACCTCGCTGCGCACGAGGGTTTCCCGGGGCATGACTGGCACTACAAGGTGATGTCGCAGTATCGGGATCAGATCTCGCCGGTGCGGTGGCTCACGCCGGGCGCGGTCGAGGATTCCTCATCGATGTGGGAAGACTCGATGGCCGCCGAAGGTTGGGGGTTGTACGCGGAAGGGCTCGTCGCCGAGCCGCAGCGGGGCGCGCCCGAAGGCTTCTACCTTCCCGAGGAGCGGCTCTATCAGCTACGGGGATTGCTGTATCGGGACCTGCGTGTGCGCATCGACACGGGGCTGCACACCGGCAAGCTGGGCTTCGATGATGCGGTTACGTTGTTCTCGGAAGTGGTCGATTTTCTGCCGGGCTCGTGTAGTGATGCGAAGGTACTTCGGCAGGCGGCGAAGCGCGCCAGCTGCGAGTCTGCGCAGGCGGCGGTGAATCGCTATTCGCGCTGGCCGACGCAGGCGATCACGTATCGCATCGGCAAAGACCAGATCCTGGCGCTGCGCGCGCGGGCGCGGGAGGCGCTGGGCGAGAAGTTCTCGGAGCAGCGCTTTCACCTGGAGTTCATGAAGCAGGGGACGATCGCGGCCGGCTACTTCGGCGACGAGCTGATCGAGGTGCTGAAGGCGGGCCAGTGAGTGATAAGTGCAGGGCCCCGACGGCGTGAACCGCCGAGGCCCTGCGGGGGGAGCGCGTTTCGGCGCCTGATGCTCGGTTGGAAGCCACACGTAGAAGGGGCGGCATCGTGACGGGGGCGACTACATCGGCAGCGCTGCTGGCGGCACGCGAGCACGACACGGCGGGCCGGCATACCGACGCGATCAACGCGCTGGCAACGGCGACTCGCAGCGGTGATTTGCAGGCCATGTCGGAACTGGGGCATCGCCTGCTCATTGGCGACCGCGCGCCGCGATTGATTCCCCATGCGCTGAGTTTCATCACGGAGGCCGCACGCCAGGGCGATGCGCGAGCGCTGGCGCGCGTCGCAGCCCTGACTGCGGCCGGCGCGCACATGCCGCAGGACTGGCCCAAGGCGCTGCGCCTGCTCGGCGACGCCGCCGCGGCCGGCGACCTTGCTGCCCGTGGCCAGCTCAAGAGCCTGCAGCCGCTCACTGCCGGCGAGCCACCGAGCGCGTCCGCGCAAGCCACCTCGGGCGAGCCGCTGCAGACGTCTGCGCAGTTCGCCTCGGGCGAGGCGTCGCATGCACACGCGCAGCTCACCGCGAACGCGCCGCTGAGCCTTGCATCGATTGCCGACGACTCGAATATCAACTGGCGCGCGCTCGCAGCCCGCGTGCCCCTCGAAGACTGGCTTTCGCCTGCTTCC
>JBDZVF010000691.1:0-2162 GCA_040255575.1 Pseudomonadota bacterium
GATTGGTCAGCTCCTGCGTGCGATGTCGGGATATGCAGGCGAACCTCTCACGCGCCTCGCCATGAATCTCGTGCCCTACATCTTTCCCCGTCCGATCGAGTTTCGGACGATGGAGTGGGCGCACATCATTCTCGACGGCCCAACGCCTGAATGGCGAGTTCCCTGGCGGCGGATGAAGATGCGCAAGCCCCACATTGTCCCGCTGTCACGCCAGGCGGTTGCCATCCTGCGCGAAATCCATATGTTCTCGGCGGGCGAGCGATGGGTCTTCCCTCAAGTGCGCCATCGTGACCGACCTATGTCGGAAAACTGCATTACCGCTGCGTTAAGAGCTATCGGATACAGCGGTGCGGAGATGAGCTGGCACGGCTTCCGGGCTCTGGCATCGACCCAACTGAACGAGCTCGGTTGGAATGACAAGTGGATCGAAATGCAGCTCGCCCATTCCGATCACAACAAGGTCAGGAAGGCTTACAACCATGCGAAGTACCTGCCCCAGCGTCGCGCCATGATGCAGAGCTGGGCCGACTACATCGACGCGCTTCGTGCAAACACCGACCTCGCGACTGTAAACGAGATTGGGCGAGCGTCTGTCGTCAACGCAATGAAGACGATTCAATTCTACGAGACCCAATTGCTCAATTCGTCCACCGGCACTCCGGGCGATGGGTCTTCCGATCCAGAAGACGTGGCTAACGCGGCTTGAGGATTTGAGCCGGCGCGAGCCAGGGGCCTGAGACCTGCCTTGTCTCAGCCTCCTGGCCGCTCGCCGGTGCAGTTGCCTCTACGCGCCGTTGGCATGACGCGTCGTCGCTTGACCGCTTCGTTGGTCGCGTCACTCGTTTAAGCGGCCTTCCGCAAGGTGTGGATGCTGAGTGGTGCGGCGGGGTTCTCCCTGAGATGGATTCCGAAGCGGCGCGGGTCGTGCAGCTCTCCTGCCGTATTGGGCCAGACCTTCCTGCGCCAGGACTTCGGCTGTCGTGCCGGGAAGGCGTAGCGTAGACACCGGCCTTACTGTGTCCAAGGTTGACCATCAGCATGTCAGGTCGCTTCGCGTCGTCCTCTGGGATCACGAGGTCGCCCGGCTTCCACTCTGTCGTGTTGGGTTCGTCGAGCCGCCGCGGCAGTGCCGTCGCGCGCCGTCGGGACGGCCGGTGAGCGCCCTCATGACGGTGCCCTCCAGTGCTCGCCGAGTTTCACGTAGAAGCGCAGATCCTCGATGCGATACTGGTTGTCATTGCCGAACACGCAGTATCCGCCCGGGTAATCGCCGAAGTGCACCTCGAAGGGATTCTTCGAGCGCTGCTGATACCGGTACTGGCTCGACCGTCGGATCACGGCGTAGAGCCGCACCTGGCCGACGACGCGCGGCTCCGCAAGTGTGGCTCGTTGTTGTTGGCGGATGGACTCATATCGGAATGAGGGCGTAACCGAGGACACGCATCTGCGGGGGGATGAGAGGGGGCGATCCTCTGCTCGCCCCTCTCAATCAGGCACTACCGCAGCGTGTTTTCAGCGGATGCGCTGCCCCGCGTATTCATGCGCCGAGCATCATCGCGCTCACGCTGTTCGCGCTCCTCGTTCAGGTCGCATCACCTCCTTCGATCACGAATCGTCGCCCGACAAGATCCGCTGTCCAAGTTCGACGGCGGCAATCTCAGCGCGAACACGAGGAACCCGTCCCTGCTCTTTGCGCCTTGAGCAGCCACCGCATTTGGGCCAGAGGGCGCAAACCCGTTTGGGACTCCCGATTACCCGACCCGCGCCGGTTCGCTGCTTCAGCTCTTGTCCTGTGCTGTAGATCACAGAATCATCCTCGATTCTCTCGGTCGGTTCACGGGCGAGAGCGAGGCGCCGACGCGAGAATTTCAGGGCCATCGATTCACAGGGAGACAGTGTCTTGCCTACAAACAAGTTGGCCCTGCCTGCCGTCATGGCCGCATTGCTGGCAGCCTGCGCCACCGCCGACATCGTTCCGATGGGAACTGATACCTACATGATCTCGCAGACCTCCGCGGGCGGTGTGTTCAAGTCCATGAGCTCACTGAAGGCCGACGTGATGAAGCGCGCGAACGCTTTCGCGCAGAGCAAAGGAAAGATCGCGATCCCCGTGGCATCGAAGGAGACGCCGGCGCGCCCCGGGCGGAACATGCCGAACTTCG
>JBDZVF010000182.1:0-11396 GCA_040255575.1 Pseudomonadota bacterium
TCCCGACCTCATGGTTCGTAGCCATGCGCTCTATCCAACTGAGCTACGGGCGCACTGACAGGGAAGCGGCAGGCCGGCGGCGAGTGGCAGCAAGCCTCTGAGCACTCACGGATTTCGGCTAACCCTGACTCCGGCTTCCTGCCTGAGGATTCCGCGCCGAGGGACAGCGGCCAGCCGTACCCCCCGAAGCGGGGCGCGCATCCTACCACAGCGCCGCCACTAGCCAAGGCGCAATACGCGGACAGCCGCCTCGGCGCGGCGGCACTTCTTGTCCAACGAAAGACATTGCGCATCCGACGCGGGGCTCATCATTCCTGGCCCAGATGGGTGAAAAACGCTGCGTGCGCGCAACAGATGCCTGCAACGCGAAGCATTTCCCCCGTTCAGCGCGCCGCACGGATCTCCACGTAGTTCCCGAGGGACTTGCAAACAATCGTCGAGTGGATCATCTTATGGGCGAGGCATGATAGCGGTACCAAAGGGGAGTTCCTCTTGTCACGCCATAAGAACAACAGGAACGGCCACCGTGAATTGACAGCGATGTCATTTCCACGCGCCCCTCGCCCGCCGCATCGCTGCCGCTGGAACTCGACGAATCCTTACGCCCCGCCCTGCCACACGCAGCGGCCGGAGCGCCTTGACACCTCAGTGGGTCGATCAACTCGAAATTAGGGGGAGGAGCCGATGGATAAGCGCAGTAAGGTGGCCGTCGCCGTCGCCGCGATTCTGGGATCCGTAATCAGGGTCGCGCCTGTGGAAGCGCAGCAGGCCAACGCATCAGGTGACGAGCTGCAGGAAGTCGTCATCACCGGACTGCGCGCGTCCCTGCAGAAAAGTCTCGACATCAAGAAAGAATCGCTCGGCGTCGTCGATGCGATCTCGGCGGAAGACATCGGCAAGTTCCCGGACTCGAACCTCGCGGCCGCCATTCAGCGCGTGCCGGGCGTTTCGATCAGCCGCGGGGCGAGCGCGCTCGGCGGCGTGCCCACCTCCACCGGCGCGGCGACCCAGATCACCGTGCGAGGCTTCGGCCCGAGTTTCAACACGACGCTTTATGACGGGCGCCAGATGCCCACGGCGCTCGGTCGTAACGCGCGCGGCGACTCGAGCCGCGGGTTCGACTTCAGCGCCGTCGGCGCCGACTTCGTTGGGCAAGTGGACATCATGAAGACGCCCGACGCGCGGCTCTCGAGCGGCGCAATCGGCGCGACGGTGAACGTGAAGTTCCCGAAGCCACTCGACAACCCGGGCCTGCGCGTCGCGGCTTCGGGATCGACGTCCTATGCGGCGGATGAAGAGAAGGCCACACCGAACGGCGGCATCCTCTTCAGCGACACCTTCGCGGGCGACACCTTCGGCGTGCTCGGCAGCGTGACGTATGCCAGTCACAAAACGCGCGCGAACCACATCAACAACCAGGGCTGGAACGGGCAACCGTTCGCGCCCTCGCTCGGCGCGTTCGTGGCGCCGGACGATGCGGTCGCGAAGATCCCGGCCTGGTTCTCGCAGGACTGGGGCATTTATCAGGAGCACACGGAAGATACCCGCATCGACGGTCGCGTCGTGCTCCAGTGGCGTCCGAATGACAGCTGGCTGGTCACAGTCGATGACAACTTCTCGAGAAACACCCTCGAGCAGGACCAGTTCGGCTACAGCGTGTGGTTCAACGCCGGCAACATGCAGAACATCCAGCTGAACGAGAACGGCACCGTCGTCGACTTCGTCCAGCCCGACACGCCCACCGATTTCCAGGGACAGATCAACGCCTCGAAGATCCGCAACAACATCGCGGGCATCAACCTGCAGTGGGACGCCACCGAGCACCAGAGCTTCGAGCTCGATGCCGCCTACGCGGTCTCGGAGCTGAATCCCAATGGCGAGATCAGCTCGCTCGACATGGACGTGGGCTACGGTCCGTCGGGGCCCGGCGGCACCAATGGCACGACCCTCGGCATCACCGGCATTGGCTCCAACCAGCTGCCCTACCCCACCGGCATCGGTCCGAACGGCGACGCAGCGCGCTTCATCAACAACGGACTGATCGGCTCGCACGTGCTGCCGATCCTCAGCAACCAGAACAAGGACATCGTCCGGCAGTTCAAGCTGATGGGCACCTGGAAGGAAGACAATCTGCAGCTCAATTACGGCGTGCAGTACGTCAGCGATCACCAGGACCTGAAGCAGTTCGATACATTCGTGAACAACGACTGGCAGGCGTTCGCGGGTTATGGCCCGGCATCGAACAACGCCAATGGCTACGCGCTGCCCCAGGATCTGTTCACAGGATCTTTCAGCACCAGCGGATTCATTAACGGCTTCCGCAACAACGGCAACCTGCCACCGCGCGTGCTCGTATTCGACCCGTATGCGGTGGTCGATTACCTGCAACGAACCACCGGGCGCACGGTGCAGCTGGCGTTCAATCCCAACGCGCAGCTGGTCGAAGAGAAGACCACCGCCGGCTTCGTGAATCTGTCGACGGAGGCCAAGCTCAACGAGATGCCATTGCGCATCAACGTGGGACTGCGAGCCGAGAAGACTCAGGTGGATTCGGCGGGCATCGGACAGTTGCCGACCGGGCTCAGCCAGCTGCCAGGCGACCTGACGGCATTCCTCGTGACGTACACGCCGACGCAACCCGTGTCGACCGGCAACTCGTATCAGCACCTGCTGCCCAACATCGATCTCGTGCTCGCGGTGAGCGATGAATGGCGGGTGAGACTGGATGCGTCGCGCACCCTGACGCGCCCGCGCCTCATCGACCTCACACCGGTGCTGGCGGTGCCTCAGAACCCGCGCGTCGGCGCGCTCACCGCCACCGGCGGCAACCCGAAGCTGCAGCCGTTCCTCTCCGACAACCTGGATCTCGGAGTCGAGTGGTACTACGCGCCGAACTCGTACCTGTCCGTCGGCGGCTTCGTGAAGGAAGTGCAGGACTTCATCGTCCAGGGCACGAGCACGCAGACCATCAACGACGTGATCGATCCGACCACCGGCTCGCTCGCGCAGTTCGCGGTCACGCAGTGGCTCAACGGTCCCTCCGCCCAGGTGCGCGGCATCGAGCTCGCCATCCAGCACATGTTTGGCGATACGGGCTTCGGCGTGCAGGCGAACGCGACCAAGGTGGATACCAACAAACCGTACAACCCGAACGACACGTCGACCTCCGGTTTCGCGGTCACGGGCCTTGCCGACTCCGCGAACCTCGTCGGCTTCTACGAGAAGTACGGGTTCGAGGCGCGCCTCGCGCTCAACTGGCGGGACGAATACCTCGACCACTTCGGCCAGCAGCAGAACGGCGGCCGGTTCGGCACGGAGCCGACCTTCGTGAACTCCTCGACCACGCTCGACCTCAGCACGAGCTATCGGTTCACGCCGAATTTCGACGTGTACTTCGAGGCCTTGAACCTGACCGACGAGACGTACAGCACGCACGGGCGCTACAAGGAGCAGATCCTCGACGTGGTGGACTTCGGACGCAGCTACACGCTGGGCTTCCACGTGCGGTTGTAGAACGCGAAGCGACGATCTGACCCGTGACCCCTCGCGGGCCGCGAGTAACCCTCGCGGCCCGCTTTTTTCCGCGTTAGCATCGAATCATGACCCAACCGATCCAATCCGTTGTCATTGTGGGGGGCGGCACGTCGGGCTGGCTCACCGCTGGAGTCATCGCCGCGCGCCATCAGGCGCGCATCAAGGCTGGCGCGTTCTCCGTCGCGCTGATCGAATCGCCCAACGTGCCGATCATCGGGGTCGGCGAGGGCACCTGGCCTACGCTTCGGACGACGCTCGAGAAGATGGGCATCTCCGAGACAGAGCTCTTCCGTCAATGCGACACCGCGTTCAAGCAGGGTGCAAAGTTCGCGCGCTGGACCACCGGCGCGGAGGATGACGCCTACTATCATCCGCTGATGCTTCCGCAGGGCTTCTCGCAGCTGAATCTCGTGCCGCACTGGCTGCGCAACGGCAACAGCCACAGCTTTTGCGACTACGTCACGCCGCAAGGGAGTCTCTGCGACGCGGGGCTCTCTCCCAAGACCATCACCACGCCCGAGTACAAGGCGATCGCGAACTACGCGTATCACCTCGATGCCGGGAAGTTTGCGCCATTCCTGCAGCGGCACTGCACGGAAAAGCTTGGTGTGCGTCACGTGCTCGCCAACGTCACGAGCGTGAATCGTGTGGAAGAAGGTCGATTCGCCGGTGACATACGCAGTGTGACCACCGAGCAGGCTGGCGAGATCGCGGCTGATCTCTTCGTCGATTGCAGCGGTTTCCGCTCGCTCCTGCTGGGCAAGACGCTGGGCGTGCCGTTCAAAGACTGCAGCGATGTTCTGTTCTGCGACGCTGCGCTGGCCGTGCAGGTGCCGTATGACTCACCCGAATCGCCGATCAGCTCGCAAACCAATTCCGTGGCTCAGTCGGCGGGCTGGATCTGGGACATTGGTTTGCCCACCCGGCGCGGCACGGGGTATGTCTACTCCACCCGGCATCAGAGCGACGAAGACGCGCGTGAGGTGCTGCTGAACTACATCGGCCGGCAGCATGCGCATCTGCCGATGCGAAGGATCCCCATCCGGCCGGGTCACCGAGAAACGTTCTGGAAGCACAATTGCGTGGCGATCGGCCTCGCCGCGGGCTTCCTGGAGCCGCTCGAGTCCTCCGCGATCGTGCTCACGGAGCTCTCGGCCAAGCTGATCGCCGAGCAGATGCCGGCCAACCGCGAGGTGATGGGCCTCATCGCCGCGCGCTTCAACGACGTCACCGGCTATCGCTGGGCGCGGATCATCGACTTCCTCAAGCTGCACTACGTGCTGACGAAACGCACCGACCACAAATTCTGGACCGATAACGTCGCCCCCGAGACCGTCCCCGGCCGGCTGCAGAATCTGCTCGAGCTGTGGAAGTATCGCTCGCCCTGGCTGTTCGACGAGTTCGACCGGCTGGAGGAAGTGTTCCCGGCCGCGAGCTACCAGTACGTGCTCTATGGCATGGGCTTCCGTACCGAAGTCGAGCCGCTGGATATCGTCGGCAGCCAATCGATGGCCACCAAGCTCTTCAAGGAGAATGTCGCGATCACCAGGCAGATGACGGCGCAGCTGCCGAAGAATCGCGAGCTGCTGCGGAAGATCCGGGATCACGGCATGCAGCCCATATGAAAGCACCATCGTGACGCGCGTTGCCCTTCTCGACAGCCAGGCTCACCGCACATTGCGCGTTCAGGCGGAGCCCTCCGCGCGTTACGGAGACGACCGCCGCTTCGTGCCGGTGGGAGTCAATGAGTTCTCGCTCGCCGTGGTCCATTACCCCATTCTGCTGTCGAAAGACGCGGAAACGGGTGCTTTCTACTGCGGCGTGATGCTGGGTTTCGACGACGGCGAGAATCTGTTTCTGGAGGATGGCCGCAACGTCTACCGTCCTCTCAATCTGCAACGCGGCCCGTTCTGCACCGCTGGCGCGGATATCGCGATCGATCTGGATCATCCACGCGCCGGCGCGCCGGACGGGCAGGCGCTGTTCGACGAGAACGGCAAGCCCACCGACTATCTCAGCAGCATCGTGGAGCTGCTGCGCAATCTCCGGGCCGGGAAGGAATGGACGACAGTGTTCATCGATACATTGATGAAACTGAAGCTCGTCGCCCCGCTCGCACTCGACCTGGCGTTCGACGATGGCACCCGGCGCGAAGTCATCGGCCTCTACACCATCGATCAGGAGGCGCTGCGCGCGCTGCCTGACGCCACTGTGCTGGACCTCTTCCGCCGCGGTTACCTGCAACTCATCTATCTGATGATCGCCTCGCTGAAGCAGGTCCCGGTGCTCGCGCAGAAGAAGAACAGCCGGTTGCTTCGATGAGCGTCGGGCCGCGAGAAATCGCGGCCCGGACCCTCGCGGGGCCGGACGCTTTCCGAAGCGAGGTCCTGGAGCCCTGCCGGCCCGTGGTGTTGCGCGGTCTCGTGCGCGACTGGCCGCTCGTTCAGCACGGCATCGGCTCGCCTGCGGCGTTCCGCGACTACCTCTCGCGGTTCGATGCAGGGGAGCAGGTGGAAGCCTTCGTCGGCGAAGCCGGCATCGGCGGCAAGTACTACTACGGCGAGAACCTGCAGGGATTCAATTTCGAGCGCCGCAGGATGCGCTTCGGCGAGGCGCTCGAGACCCTCATCGCGACGGTGGATCAGCCCGAATCGCCCACGATGTACATCGGCTCGGTGCCGGTCGATCAGTGTCTCCCCGGCTTCTCGCTGCAGAACCCATTGCCCATTCTGCCGCCAGGTATCGGTGCTCGAATCTGGCTGGGGCACGCCTCGAATGTCTCCGCGCACTACGATGCGTTCGACA
The DNA here is from genome assembly GCA_040255575.1 of Pseudomonadota bacterium. Lineage (GTDB taxonomy): Bacteria > Pseudomonadota > Gammaproteobacteria > Steroidobacterales > Steroidobacteraceae > JADGHX01. The sequence continues at coordinate 6,340 of JBDZVF010000182.1, forward strand.
ACGTTGCCTGCGTGGTCGCTGGCACGCGCCGCTTCACGCTGTTTCCACCCGACGCGATCGGCAACCTGTACGTGGGGCCGATCGACAACACGATGGCGGGTCAGCCTGTCAGCCTCGCGGCCTCATCGTCGGACGATGAAAAGTTTCCGCTCTTCCGCGAAGTGCGGGACAAGGCTTTGGTGGCCGAGCTCGGCGTCGGCGATGCTCTCTATATCCCGAAGCTCTGGTGGCATCAGATCGAGGCGACCGCGCCGTTCAACGGACTCGTCAACTACTGGTGGGACGCGTTCAGCATCGGGCCGGATGCGCCCTACACCGCCCTGCTCCTCAGCATGATCACCATCGCCGAGCGTCCCGCGGCGGAACGCAACGCATGGAAGGCCTTCTTCGATCACTACGTTTTTCGCGCCAACGGCCATCCGCTGGCGCATCTTCCCGCGGACAAGCACGGCATCCTGGGGCCGCTCAAGGCGGGGAACTACGGCAAGATCCGCGCGCGCATCATGCAACTGCTGCGCGGTGGATAGCTCGGCCCGAGCCAGGCAGCGGGACCTGAAAAAAGGGGCGCACCGACTCCAGCGGTGCGGCCCTTTTTGCCTGGCGTTGACCGAGGGGTGGGTCAGAACGCCATGCGCACGCCTACGCGATACTCCCTTCCCAACGCATCGAAGTAGACGGCGTTCGCGCCGCCCACCGTGCCTGCCGAGTACGGCGGATCCTTGTCGAGCAGATTGGCGATGTTGAGCCAGACGTTGAGGTTCTCGAGATTGAACCACTTGAGGTTGTACGACGTGTTCAGGTTGAGCACGTAGTAGCTCGGCACCGTGCAATCCGAAACGCTGTAGGTGAGGTTCGGGTTGTAGCCCGCATCACCGGGTCCGAGCTTCGGATTCTGCTTGTCGAGCCGGCCCGCGCTCACCCAGCGTGTCTGCAACGTCACGGTGAGCGGATCGTTCAGGTAGCTCATCGTCAGGTTGCCCGCGAAGTTCGGGGCCGCAGCGAAGTCGGAGAGGAAGCCCTGATCTCCACCGGTCTGACCCGAGATGTCCTTCTGCGTGCCGCTCGTGACGATCAGCGTCTTCAGCGAGTAGGTGCCCTCGAGGCGGAACGAGACGCTGCCCTTCGCACCGCTGAATACCTTGTCCAGCGGCATGAGGTAGTCCCAGTTGATGTCGACGCCTTGAGTCTCGTACGGCGACTGGTTGATATAGACCGCACGCACCTGAGTGATGTTGCTTTGAGCGTCCTGGCCCGGCAGCGGCGCACCGAACGTGATCTGCCCGCACTTCGACGGATCGGACCCGTCATAGCACTGGTTGACCACGTTCTGCGCCTGTTCGAGTGCCTGGCCGCCCTCGAGCTTGATCTTGTACCAGTCCGCCGAGAAGTGCATGCCGTCGGCCCAGCCGCCGGGTGAGAGCACGAAACCCGCGGTCGTCGTGTTGGCGGTTTCCGGCGCGAGCTTCGGATTGCCGGAGAGCACCAGCACCGCCGCGTCGGTCGCGGTGAGACCGATGTTCGGATCCGGAACAATCTTCGAGTTCATCACGCTACCGAAGATGCCGCCCGCCGGAATGCTCTGCGAGTAATAGAGCTCGCGGAAGCTCGCCGCGCGAATGTCGTGCGAGCGGCTGCCGCGAAGTCGCAGCCAGTCGAGAGGCTCCCACACTGGCGCGATTTTCCACGTGGTGATGTCGACCTTGCCGGTTTCCCCGTTCGTGCCGAGGCCGCCTTCGTTCTTGTAGTGCGCTTTGCGAACCGCGCCGTTGATCGCGGCGCGCCGGGCAAGTGCGGCGTCCTTGAACAGCGGCATTTCAAGCTCCAGGAAGGCTTCTTCGACGGTCGTCTTGCCGGCGAAGGGGTCACCGTATTGCAGGCCGAAGTCGGTGCGCTGGGCAAATGGCAGCGGGCCGGCAAGGTTCTCCAGCTGATCACGTCGCCACTCGAGGCCTGCCGCGGCCGAGAGCGGGCCCGCACCCCAGCCATCCCATAGCTGGCCGGTCACGCTGCCGGCGACCACGTCCTGGCGGATGTCGTCGTGCTCGGTGAGATCGCCGAACGCATAGGCGAGTGCTGCTGGCGAAGCGCCACTCGTTCCGAATGGATTGAGCGGCTGACAGCCCACCGCCAGACTCGGGTCGTACGTCGCGAAGGGAGACACGCCATCGCGAGTCACGCGGCACACCACCTTGCCGAAGGTGGGGGATTGCGGGCGATCGTCGATCACGGCATCGCTCGCGAGCGTGTAACGCCAGTTCGCGCGATAACCGTGGCCGATCTGGTCGCGAGTGGTCTTGCCGTACTGGTAATACCCCTCCCACGTCCAGCTCGAGGCGCCAAAGCTGCCTTCCAGCCCGACCACGGCACGTGTGACCTTCGTGTCTGTGGTGACGGTCTGGTCGTTCTGCGCGGACCAGTCTTTCGTGATGACCGTGCCCCCGAAGCAGAACTCGTTGGGGAAGTTGGCGAAGGGCGCGTTGCCCATGCGAGCGTTCAACGCGTTGATGAGCGTCGCATTGCCCTGGATATAGGCGTTGTCCGGCAGCACGCAGTTGTTCGCGCTGTTCTGGCCAGGCGACCACTGATGATTGATGCCCTTCACCTGCCCCCAGGATGCCTCGATGAATCCGGCCAGGTTGTCCGTGAGATCCAGGCTCATGCGCGCGTAGGTCGTCTTGCGATCGACCTCGGGATAGAGCGAGAGGTTCTTGAACGTGGGCGCGCCATCACCGCCAATGGCTGTCGAGGAGCTCGGTGACCCGCCAGGTCCGCGGTAGCCCTGCAGGCCCACGGCGAAGGGCGTGACGCCCGCACCGTCCGGCGTGAACTGGAAGGTGCTCGTCGCGTCGGGTGTGTTGTTGAAGATGACCCCGGTGGTGGACAACTGGTTGTAGCGGACGTTGTCCGTGATGATGCTCCAGGGCTGGCCGGGAATTTTCGGTGTATACGGCAGGCCGGCCGCGAAACTGAAACCGGTGTCGTTGCCGAAGCCCGTGAGGCCGCGGGCACACCAGTCGCGCGCATCCGAGCAGCTCTGGATCGCCTCCTCTTTCTGATACTCGCCGCCGGCGATGATATGGCCGCGGCCACCGAAGAGCTCGGTGCCGCCGGCGATGCCGAAGTGATAATTCTTGCCGTCGTTGCGTTCGGTCTGGCCGTAATCCGCATCGAACTTGATGCCATTCAGCTTGTGGTTCAGGAAGATGTTGACCACGCCCGAGATCGCGCCGGAGCCGTAGGCCGCGGAGGCGCCGCCCGTGACGATTTCGGTGCGCTCGATGAGGTTCGACGGAATGAAGTTGAGATCCACGCTGTCGCCCTGGGTCGTCGGGATGAACCGATGCGTGTCGACCAGTGTCAGCGTGCGCGTGCCGAAGAACGGATTCAGTCCGCGCAGATTCGCGAGTGTCGAGCCGATGAAGAACGCGCTGCCGCCGGTGTTGGCGGGCGTGAACTGCGAGACGTTCGCCGGCACCTGAGTGACCGCTTCCGACACGTTGATGATGCCGAGGCGCTGCATCTCGGTGGAGTCGATTGTCTGGATCGGGTTCGGCGAGACGTAGTCTTCGCGCTGCCTGATGCGGGTGCCTGTGATGGTCACCTCGTCCAGCGTGAGCGGATTGTTCTTCTGTTCGCTCGTGTCGGTTCTGGCGGCATCCTGCGCGTAGGCGCTGGTGGTGATGCCGAGCCCAAGAGCGATCGCGCAGAGCGCGCCGGCCTTGAGCGTACGGTAGAAGCTCGAATCCGTGGCACTGGAGCTCTGCGGCACCATGTCCCTCGTCAAACGGAAGCTATTCATGCGGTCCCCCCATCATGAAATACCGTGAATGTTTTGAATGTCGGCGGGTGTGTGTTCCTTCGGAAAACCTCTTGGTTCTGGATCGAAGCGCGGCGGGATTATGGCGACGTGTGGCTTCGTCGATTCAACGACGCGGACTGATGTCATCCGCCCTGCAGCCGATGAGCGGCCCGAGTGGTTCGATTACACGCCGGAAAATCGCGGGAAAATCGTTATCGTGCGAACAGAAGGTGTCGCTGCAATGGAGCGGAGACGAACGTCTGCCAACTTAGCGCGTGCACGCGCGCCGGTTCCCAGATTCGAGACCGGCGCGGCATCACGGTGACTGTGGGGGGAGCGCGATCACTGGATGCGCTTTACGCGCAACGCGAGGCCGGTCGCGCGCGAGAGGAAGTAGGAGCCGAGCAGGCCGCGCTTGATGGTGACGGTCTCACCCACATCCGGCGGCAGGTTGCTCGAGGAGTGCTGGGTTTCCTCCCAGACCTGGCCATCTTCGAGGGTGATGCGGTACTCGCCACGGGGTTTGCTGGCGACGGCTTTGACGCGCGCGACGATCTGGTCGGGTTCCTTCGGCGTGTCGGGGTTTGCTGCCGCTTGGCGCTTGCGGATGGCGTCGGCGTTGAGGCCAAAGTCGCTGGTCGCCGAAGGGGCGGGCGCGGGAGTGTGGGCGGCCGCCGCAGGCGCTGAGTGCGCGGGCGGTGAGTGAGCGGGCGCTGGTGTCGACGGGACTGCGGTTGATGGCGCGGGCGCGGCTGCGCGGGCTGCGGGTGCGCCGGACGCTGCCGGCGCGGCAGCGGGTGCACGTGTGCCAGGTGCGGCAGGTGCGGCGGCCCCGGCTGATCACGCGCCTCGACCGGGGCGTCGAGTCGAAGCTCACGCTTATCTCGGCGCCCGCCGGCTTTGGCAAGACGACGCTCCTGGCCGAGTGGCTGGCAGCCACCCCGGCCGATCACCGGGGCACCGCGTGGCTATCCCTCGATGCAGCTGACAGCCATCCCTCGCGCTTCTGGATTCACCTGGTCGCCGCCCTGCAAACCGCTGTGCCGGAGGTCGGCGCGAACGCGCTCACGCTCCTCCAGTTGCCCCAGCCTCCTCCGATCGCGGCCGTCCTGCCCATGTTGCTCAACGAGCTCGGCACTATCCCGCACGATGTCGTGCTGGTGCTCGACGACTACCACCTGATCGATGCGCCCGATGTGCACGATGGGCTGACCTTCCTGCTGGACCACCTTCCTCCGCAATTGCACCTGGTGATTGC
>JBDZVF010000692.1:0-2159 GCA_040255575.1 Pseudomonadota bacterium
GCTCAAGCCGTACAGCTTCAGCCCGAACACGGCACCGAGCAGCGCGAGCGGCACCGTCACCATGATGATCGCCGGATGGATGAAGCTCTCGAACTGCGCCGCCAGCACCAGGAACACGATCGCGATCGCGAACATGAACGTCGTGTAGAGCTGCCCGCCACTCTTCAGAAACTCACCCGACTCACCGTTGAACGCGAGCGAGGCGCCGGCCGGCAGCTTCTCGCGCACGGTGTCCTGGAACCACTTCACCGCCTCGCCCATCGTGTAGCCGTCCGCGAGGCCCGCGGAGATCTCGATGCTGCGAATACGGTTGAAGCGATTGAGCGCCATGGCGCCCGCGACCTCATGCAGGGTCACGAGATTCGAGAGCGGAATGAGCTGGCCGGTGCGATCCGAGCGCACCTGGATGTTCGTGAGGTCGGTGGTGGTCGCGCGCTCATCCGCGCGGCTCTGGAGGATCACGTTGTACTCGCGGCCACGGTCGACGTACGTCGTCACGATGCGGGAGCCGAGCATCGTCTCGAGCGTGCTGCCGATCGTCTGCAGTGACACACCGAGATCCGCCGCGCGATTGCGATCCACAGCCACACGGATCTGCGGCTTGCGCTCCTTGTAGTTCGTGTCGACCTGGATGAGTCCCGGGTTCTGCTGCGCGAGCTCCATCAGCTGCTTCGACCAGACCGAAAGCTGCTCGTAATCGGGGCCGCCGAGAGAGGCCTGCACAGGCTTGCCGAAGCCGCGCCCGAGACCGCCCGGCGAGAACGTATTGATACGCACGCCCGGAATCGCGCTCGCCTTTCGGGCGATGGACTGGCCGATCTGCTGCGCGGAGCGCGTGCGCTCGCGCCAGTCCTTCAACACGAGGAAGATCCGCGCGGAGTTCACGTCGCCGCCGCCGCTGAAGTTGCCTGGCAGGCGCAGCATGACGCGCTCGATGTCGTCGTACTGCCGGCGCTCGGCTTCGACGATGGCTTCCAGCTTGGCGGCGTTGCTCGTCGTGTAATCGAAGCTCGCGCCTTCCGGAGCTTCCATGAACACCACGGTGCGCCCCACGTCCGCCATCGGGGCAAACTCGGTGGGCAGGTAGTGGAACGTCAGCGCGCCCGCCGCCATGAGGCCACCCACGGCCGCAACAATGAGCCACGGCCGGCGAATCAGGCTGCGCAGCCGGCGCTCGTACGCCGCGCTCACGCGCGTGAAGAACCGGTCGATCGCTTCGGCGACCTTGTTGTGCTTCACCTTGTCGAGGTTTGCCTTGGAGGCCAGCATCGGCGTGAGCGTCAGGCCGAACTCCCGGAACAACCGCCCGATGTCGCCCGGCAGGAACGAGATCGGGACGAACACCGCGGCGAGCGTCAGGGTGGTCGCGATAACGGCAAAGCCGATCTCCTTCGATCCATTGACGGCCGCGACGACCGTCGGCTCGCCCTCTTCCGCCCGGCGGAAGATGTTCTCGAGCACCACGATGGCGTCGTCCACGACGAGACCGATCGCGAGCACCAGTGCCAAAAGCGTGAGCACGTTGATGGTGTAACCCAGCGCGTACATTGCGGTGAACGTCGCGACGATGGACACCGGAATCGTGATGGCCGGAATCAGCGTGGCGCGCAGGCTTCCAAGGAATGCGTAGATGACGATCAGCACCGAAATGAACGCCAGCGCCAGCGCGATCACCACCTCATGCAGTGCCGCCTGAATGGAAACCGAGTTGTCCATGTTCACGACGAGCGACATGCCCTTCGGCAAGCTCGGGCGCACGCGCTCGATCGCTTTCCTCATGCCCTGGGCGACATCCAGCATGTTCGCCTTCGACTGCGCTTCCACCTGGATGCCGATGCCGGGCTTGCCGTCGGTGTTCATGATGGAGCGCTCGTCTTCGGCGGCGAGGCGCACGTCGGCCACTTCGCCGAGACGGATAAGCTGGTTGTTCGGGCTGCGGCCGATCACGAGCGCGCGAAAATCGGCTTCCTCGTCGAGCCCGACGGTCGTGCGCAGGGAGAACTCCCGCGTCTGGGATTCGAGGCGGCCGGCGGGCAGCTGCACGTTCTCGCGGCGAAGCGCGCTCTCGATATCGGCGACCGTGAGCTGGCGGGCCGCAAGCGCGGTACGGTCCAGCCAGATGCGCATCGCGTAACGGCGGCCGCCGCCCACCGCCACGC
>JBDZVF010000693.1:0-2153 GCA_040255575.1 Pseudomonadota bacterium
CTTCCACTTTCAGCTGAGCTTTCAATGGCTCGAGCACGGCCTCGGGCCGGTGTGGAAGCCCTTCCTGCTGGGGTGCCTCATCTGCTCGATCCTGGTCGGGATCACGGGATGGGCGGCGCTCGAAGTGTTCTGGCGGTGGAACGTCCGCAGACGGAGGTACCGGAACCGCCGCGAGCCGTCAACGCCGTAACGCGTCGACTTCGCGCAGAGATCCGTTTTCGATTTCGAGCGCACGATCCATGCGCGCGGCGATGCGCAGATCGTGCGTCACGATCACGAGGCTCGTGCGCCGCTCGCGATTCAGTTCCAGCATCAGCTCGAACACCGATTCGGCATTCCGGCCGTCGAGATTGCCGGTCGGCTCATCCGCCAGCACGAGCTTCGGTTGCGTGACGAGCGCGCGTGCGACGGCGGCACGCTGTCGCTCGCCGCCGGAAAGCTGGTGCGGACGATGCGTGAGCCGCTCCCCGAGCCCCACGCGCTTCAGGATCTCACTGGCCCGATCCTTCGCTTCCGCCGTGTTCATCCGCCGAACGAGCAGCGGCATGGCGACGTTCTCCAGCGCGGAGAACTCCGGCAGCAGATGATGGAACTGATAGACGAACCCAATCGCGCGGTTACGCAGATCGCCCCGCTCTTTCTCACCGAGCGCATGGATGTCCTTGCCTTCGACGAGCACCTGCCCGCTCGACGGTTTGTCGAGCCCGCCCAGAATCTGCAGCAGCGTGGTCTTGCCAGACCCCGAAGCGCCGACGATCGACAACCGCTCGCCCGCGAGGATCGACACGTTCACGGACTTGAGCACTTCCAGCGTGACAGGCCCCTGCTGGAACTGCCTGGCCACATCGCGTGCCTCGAGAACAGATTCAGTCATGCCGCAAAGCCTCGGCCGGCGCGGTTCGCGACGCGCGCCAAGCGGGATAGATGGTAGCGAGTGAGCAGAGAATGAACGCAACGACGCAGATGCGTATCACGTCCGCCGCCTCGACGTAGGCAGGCAGCTCACTCATGAAATAGACGCTCGCATCCATGAACTGCACGCCAAATGCACGCTCGATGCCCGAGATGATGTTCTGGATGTTGTGCGCGAGCAGGATGCCGAGCCCTGCGCCGAGTGCCGTTCCGGCGAGGCCGATCAGCACGCCCTGCACCGCGAACATCGCGAGCACGTTCTTCGGCCCCACACCGATCGTGCGCAGTATGGCGATGTCGGTCTGCTTCTCTTTCACGATCATCACGAGCGTCGAGACGATATTGAAGGCGGCGACGGCGACGATCATCAGCAGGATGACGAACATCATCGACTTGGTCGTCTGGATCGCGCGGAAGAAGTTGGTATGCGTGCGGGTCCAGTCGGTGCCGTTGAACTGGTCGGGGCCGAGCTTGCGCATCAAGTCGAGGAGCGTGGAGGTCGAGCGCATCGGATCCTCCAGCGTCATGCGCACGCCTGTGACCGCATCGCCGAGCCGGTACAGACGAGCGGCATCCTGCATATGCACGAGCGCGAGCGTGTTGTCGTACTCAAACATGCCCGACAGCAATGTGCCCACGATATGGAAGCGCCGCATGCGGGGCACGACGCCGCTCGGTGTCGGCGTTCCCTCGGGCGCGATGATGACAATGTCATCCCCAACACCCACGCGCAGCTCCTTCGCGAGATTGGCGCCAAGAATCACGTTGTAGGCACCATCCTTCAGATCGGAAAGCGTGCCGCCGATGAGGTGCTTGCCGATACTCGTGGTTCGCGCTTCTTCCACCGGCAGGACGCCGCGAACCATCACGCCCTTCACGGTTCGCTTGTTGGCGACGAGAGCTTGCTCCTCGATGTAGGGCGCGGCAGCGATCACACCTGGCTCTCGCTCGACGGCCTGCTGAACGTCGCGCCAGTCATCGATGGTGCCGTGAATGCCCATCAGCATGGCATGCGAGGTCACGCTGAGAATGCGGGAGCGCAGCTCGCGCTCGAAGCCGTTCATCACGGAGAGCACGACGACGAGCGTCGCGACGCCGAGCGTCAGGCCCATCACCGAGATCAGCGCGACGAACGAAACAAAGCCGCGCCGATGGGTCGAGCGCAGGTGTCGCGTGCCGATGAGCAGCTCGTACGCCACGCTACTCGTACCTCAAGGCTTCGGCCGGCTCTACCTTCGACG
>JBDZVF010000183.1:0-11352 GCA_040255575.1 Pseudomonadota bacterium
CCGCGCTGACGCCGCCGCGGACCGCGATCCCGCAGCCGCCCGTGCTCGAGGCGGCCGATCTGGCAGATTCGATTTCCTGCACCGTCACCACGCTCCTCGACTGGAGCGCGTTCGAGCGGCTGATCCGCAAGACCGAATCCGGCGATCGGCTGCCCGGCTGTGTGATCTACGGGGACATGGATCAGCTGCACGTCATCAACAAGCTCGCGGGCTTCGCGGCCGGCGATCGCGCCATTTCGGAAGTGGGCGCCGCGCTTCAGACCGCGCAACTGCCGCCCGGCTCCTGCGCCTGCCATCTCTCCGGAGATCGCTACACCGTCTACGTGCCGTACACGACGCTCGCGCAGGCGCGCCGGATCGCCGAACAGCTCAGCAAGAGCGTGAGCGGCCTGTCCGTCGAAGTGCATTCGGTGCCCAACCCGCTTTCGATCTCGTTCGGCGTGGCGATGATCCCCTCGACCGAAGGCGGCCTGAGTCATGCGCTCGCCGCCGCGGAAGCGGCGTGCAAAGCCGCCAAGGACCGCGGCCGCGGGCGCGTCGAGGTGTATCAGGATGCGGACCTCAGCATCGTCCGCCGCAACGACGACGTGCTGGTGGCCGATCGCCTCCGGCATGCGCTCGACCAGGGGCGTGTGGAAGTGTTCGCGCAACCGATCGTGCGGCTGCACGGGGAGACTTCGAGCGCCCACTACGAATTGCTGATGCGCCTGATTGGCGACGCGGGCACGCATCTGTCGCCCGCGTGGTTCATGTCAGCGGCCACGCGCTATCGCATGTTGCCGCAGCTGGATCGGGCCGTGCTCCAGCACATCTTCAACAAGCTCGACACGCATCGCGCGGCGCTGGCGAAGAAGCATCTGCGGTTCTCGGTGAATTTATCGGGGCCGTCGATTGGCGACCCGGATTTCATCGAGTGGCTCGGCACGCACATCGGCGGGGGCGGCGTGCCGGGGGAATGGCTGCAGTTCGAGATCACCGAGACGGCGGCGGTGGCGAATGTGGCGCAGACGCAGGCGCTCATGCGGCGCCTGAAAGCGCGTGGCGTCGAGTTCGCGCTGGACGATTTCGGCACGGGCGTCAGCTCCTTCGCCTATCTCAAGTTCTTCGACGTGAACATGCTGAAGCTGGATGGCTCGTTCGTGCGCGATCTGCTGACGAACCCGCGATCGGAGTCGCTCGTGCGCGGGCTCGCGCAGCTCGGCCGCGGGATGAACATCGAGACGGTCGCCGAGTGTGTGGAGACGGCAGCCGTCCGGGATCGATTGACGGAGCTGGGGGTGGATTGCGCGCAGGGGTTCTTCTTCGGGCGGCCTCGGCCTTTGGAAGAGGTGCTCGCCGTGGCGCTGAGCGATGAGGTCGCGGCCGCGGCGCCGGAGAAGGATCCGGTGGTGGCCTGAGAAGCCCGGGGTAACGGCGCGCGACACAGGGCGCTGCCGCGTCAGCCGGCCCGCCGCTTGCGGGACGCTCCGGCCTGTGCCCATCTCACCGAAAGGCTTCCGGAAGGCTCCGGCTCGAGGCCGGCCGCTCCACTAGCCGGGCAGCGGCGCCTTCGCGAACATCAGGTCTTCGACCGGCCGGCCGCCGATCAGATGCTCCTGGATGATCCGTTCCAGGTTCTCGGGCGTCCCGTGCCGGTACCAGACCCCGTCGGGATACACCACGACGATGGGCCCCTCCCGGCAGATGCGCAGGCAGTCCGCCTTGGTTCGCATCACGCCGCCGTCCGCATCGGCGAGCCCGACCTCCTTCAGCCGTCGTTTCAGGAACTTCCAGGACTCCTGGGCCTGCTCCACAGGCGCACAGGTGCCGTGCACGCACAGAAACACGTGCCGGCGCGAGCGCCCAACCTTGATCTCATCGAGGATCTTCCGCAGCGATTCGTCGGTAGTCATCCCGGGGACTCTAAACGACTCGGGGCCCGCGCGTGCGAGCGCAGGCCCCGGATTCGGCCATCTTGGGCTTCCCGCGGGATCTCAGAGCGCGGCGTCGTCCGTCTCACCCGTGCGGATGCGGATGACGCGATCGATATCGGTGATGAAGATCTTGCCGTCGCCCACCTTGCCGGTCTTCGACGACTTCAGGATGGCCTCGACGACCTGATCCACCAGATCGGTGCGCACGGCGACTTCGATCTTGGTCTTGGGCACGAAATCGACGACGTATTCGGCACCCCGGTAGAGCTCGGTGTGGCCGCGTTGGCGGCCGAAGCCTTTGACTTCCGTAACCGTCATGCCCGAGACGCCGATGTCGGACAGCGCGGCGCGCACGTCGTCGAGCTTGAATGGCTTGATGATCGCGGTGACCAGTTTCATGAGCGAGCTCCCGTCGGGTCTTGCACTTTATAAATTTGATTGCTCGGATTATGCAGGCACGTGTGTAGGCACATACGCAGGCACATACAGGCACGGGCATTTTGCAGTATTCATGCCATCACCTAACGGACTCGCTCGTGCTGTGAAATCACGGGTTTTCGCGCGAATGATACTGGACCGGGCGGCCGGGCTGCACCATTCGGGCGCACAGCCTGCGCCCGCTGCCCCGCCTTGGGGCGCGCTGCTGTGGGATATGCTCCTCGAAAATGGTCAATCACATCCTGATCGTCGGTGCCGGACAGGCGGCCATCCAGGCCATCGACACCCTGAGACGCAAGGGTTTCGCCGGCCAGCTCACGCTGGTGGGGGAAGAACCGTGCCTGCCTTATCAGCGGCCGCCGCTGTCCAAGAAATTTCTGTCCGGTGCAATGGACCGCGAGAAGCTGCTGTTTCGCCCGCAGAATTTCTATGCGGAGCGGAGCGTGCAGACCTGCCTCGGGCGCCGCGTGCTGGAGATCGATCGTCGCCAACAGCGAGCGCATCTCGATGACGGCACCGCTATCGGTTACGACGCGCTTCTGCTAGCGACGGGCAGCGTTCCGCGCCATCTTCCGGCTCCCGGTGCGAACCTCGCCGGCGTCCATCTGCTGCGGAACATCGCCGATGTCGAGCGCATCCGCGCCGATCTCGCTTCCGCTCGTAGTCTCGTGATCATCGGCGCCGGATACATCGGGCTGGAGGTTGCGAGCACGGCGCGCGAGATGGGATTGTCGGTCACTCTGCTGGAGCAAACCCCTCGCGTGCTGAGTCGGGTGACCGCTCCAGAGATCTCCGCCTTCTACGAATCCGAGCATACGAAGCATGGAGTTCGGGTGATCTGCGGCGCCGAGGTGCGCGCACTGGAAGGCGCCCACGGCCACGTGCGCACCGTGGTGTGCGCGGACGGCTCCTCTTACGACGCCGACACCGTGCTCGTCGGCATTGGCGTAGGTCCGCGCGACGAGCTGGCGCAGGCCGCTGGCCTCGAATGCCTGAATGGCATCGTGGTCGACCAGCACTGCCGCACCTCCGACCCGAACATCTACGCGGCCGGGGACTGCACGAGCCATCCGAGCATTCACTACGGCCGGCACGTTCGGCTCGAATGCGTCGACAACGCGTTCGAGCAGGGCTCGGCTGCCGCGCTGAACCTGCTCGGCACCCCCACGCCCCACGACAAGGTCCCTTGGTTCTGGTCCGATCAATACGACCTGAAGATGATCATCGTGGGCTTGAGCCAGGGCTACGACGAAGCCATCACGCGCGGCTCGCCCGCGTCCCGCCGCTTCAGTGTGTGTTATCTGAGCGCGGGCGAGCTCATCGCCGTGGACACCGTGAACTCCCCGAAGGATCAGATGGCGGCCCGCAAGCTCGTGGCCGCACGCGCGCGCCCCGACCGCGCGAAGCTTTCGGAACCCGACATCCCACTCAAGGATTGTCTCTAGCCAGAGACGCTTTTCCGGCACGACCTCATGCAGGCCATGATTCTTGCTCAGGACCGTCAACGGACGTCGCATTAGTGTGATACGCGCATGAGCCCGGCCCGGGCGGCTCCGCTACACATAACGGCCAGATTCAGGGGATTTCCCAACTCATGCGCCTCACTGTCCTCTTCGCCGGTCTCGCATTCAGCGCCACCGCGGTCGCCGCGCCCACGCACGGCTACCGGGTGCTTCATCACGAAGCCGTCGAAGTCGCCACTCGCAAGGGCATCGGCGCCAGCGAGCACCTGAGCTTCGAGGCGTATGGCCGTCGTTTCGAAGTCACCGTCGCGCCGAACGAACGCATCCGGCGCGGCATGCCCGCGAGCCTCGCGGGCCACACCATGCCGCTGCAAGGTACGGTGGACGGGCTTGCGGGCTCCTGGGTGCGCCTCACGCGAAGTGCCAGCGGCCTGCGCGGCATGGTGTTCGACGGGCGCGATATGTATGCCGTCGAACCGGCATCGGAAGTCGCGCCGGTTTCCGTGGAGCCCATGAATGCGGGGAGCGGTGGGACGGTCGTGTATCGCCTCTCCGACGCGCTGATGCCCGTTCAGACCATGCGTTGCGAGCTGGCCAAGCCCGACCCCACTCCGCAGTCGCCGCAGACGGCGGCGGATGCGCTCCAGCAGCTCACGAGCGAGCTGCACCTCTTCCAGGAAGCCTCCGCGACGGCGCTGAAACAGGTGCGCATCGGCGTCGTGGGCGACTTCGAGTTCGTCAATCGGTTCGTGGCACCGTCGACGCCGGAGGATGCGATCGTCGCGCGCATGAACGTGGTGGATGGCATTTTCACGAGTCAGCTCGGCGTGAAAGTGACGCTCGCTACGCCGACGCTGTTTCGCACGGCCTCCGATCCCTTCACCAAGTCGGACTCGTCCGGTCTGCTCACTGAGCTTCGGGCGTTCCGCACACAATCCGACGCTCAGAGAGCGGTCGGCATCACACATCTCATGACCGGCCGCGACCTCGATGGCACGACCGTTGGCATCGCGTACATCCGGGGTCTCTGCAGCGCGGAGTTTGGCGCGAGCCTGTCCCAGAGCACTTTCGGCACGACGCAGTCCGCGCTGATTGCCGCACACGAAATCGGCCATAACTTCGGCGCTCCACACGACGGGGACGCTGACGAAGCCTGCGCGTCGACGCCCAACAGTTTCCTCATGGCCCCGCAGCTGAACGGCAGCGATCAGTTTTCCGCGTGTAGCATCCAGCAGATCACGCCTGTCATCGCGAAAGCCAGTTGTCTCACTGCGTATAACCCGCCTGACGCCAGCATCGAGGTATCCACTTCCACGGTCGCGGCTACGGTGGGCACGGCGTTCGTCGCGTCGTTCGCAGTGCGCGCTACCGGCGACGACACGTCCTCCAATGTAAGTGTTTCGGTATCACTGCCGACGACGCTCACCGTTCAGTCGATCGCTGCCAACGGTGGCACGTGCACGAGCGGCGGTGGCACGGCCGGCTGCAACCTTGGCAATCTCGCCGCAGGGGACGTGCGCCAGATCGACATGACCATCACGCCCACGGAAGTGGGCAGCACGACGCTGAACCTTTCAGTGGATTCGACGAACGACCCGAACTCATCCAACGACAAGGGCACCATCACCATCAACGCAGCGGCCGCGAGCACGCCCCCACCGCCGGCGACGCCGCCGCCTTCCAGCGGCAGCAGCGGAGGTGGTGGTGGCGGTGGCGGCAGCATGGATCTGCTGATGCTTGCAGCACTCGGCGGAACTCTGCTGCTGCGTCGAAAGCGACGCTGATCGCGTACCATGCCCTCCTCGACCGTATCGAGGGGAAGGCATGAAGCACCTGGGATTTGCGGTCACGCTTTGCCTGACAGGCGGCATCGCGCCGGCATGCGCCGAGGACGGGACGCCGCTCGCCATCGTGATTCACGGCGGAGCGGGCGTGATCAATCGGTCGGACCTCACGCCGGAGCGCGAAACGCAGTATCGGGCGGGGCTCGAAGCGGCGCGCGATGCCGGGTACGCCGTGCTGGAAAAAGGCGGCAGCAGCCTCGATGCGGTGAACGCGGCGGTACGCACGCTGGAAGACAATCCACTCTTCAATGCCGGCATCGGCGCGGTGCTCAACCGCGATGGGGAAGCGGAGCTGGACTCCTCCATCATGGATGGCGCCACGTTGCGCGCGGGCGCGGTGGCGAATCTCAGGCACGTGAAGAATCCGATCGATCTCGCTCGCGCGGTGATGGAGAAGTCGCCGCACGTGATGATTGCGGGCGCCGGCGCGGAAGAGTTCGCCCTTCAGCAGGGATTTGCGCTGGTGCCGAATAGCTACTTCCGCACATCGGTCCGAATGCTGCAGCTCGAGAAGGCGCAGCAGGAGGAGAAGGCCAAAGAAAAGGCGACTGGGGCGCCGGGGAAGCGCACCTCGTTCACCACGCCTCAGCCGCGAGACGGAGCCAGCGTGAGCGGCCACCGGAACCCATCCGCTCAAAGCGATACAGCTCGTGTCCTCGGGGAACCTGGAATGGCCACGCGCGACCGAGGCAACTCGCCTTCCGTCGTGCGGCCCGCGCTTCAAGCCGAAGCGGCGCTCGAGGGGTATGGCACGGTGGGGGCCGTCGCGCTCGACCGTAACGGAAATCTCGCGGCCGCGACGTCCACTGGTGGCATGACCAACAAACTGCCCGGCCGCATCGGTGATTCGCCGCTGATTGGCGCCGGCACCTATGCGAACAATGCTTCGTGCGCGGTTTCCGCGACGGGCGATGGCGAGTTCTTCATTCGCGCTGTCGTCGCGTACGACCTCTGCGCGCAGGTTCAGTACAAGCGCGTGCCGCTCGATGCGGCGGCGCATGAAGTCATCCACCAAAAGATCGAGAGCATGCATGCCACGGGCGGCGTCATCGCGCTCGATCGTGAGGGCCACATCGTCATCGATTTCAACAGTCCCGGCATGTTCCGCGCGGCGCGCGACTCGAGCGGCCGGCGCGACGTGGCCATCTTCAGGAATCCCTGAGCGCTCATCATGTATTCCATTGCGATTCACGGCGGCGCGGGGGCAGTGCCCGCTGATCTCTTCGCCCGGGACGCGGGCGCGCGCTATCGCGCGAGCCTGTCGAGCGTCATCGATGAGGCTTTCGCGATACTGGAACGCGGGGGAACGAGCCTCGATGCGGTGACTCACGCGGTGCGCGCGCTCGAGGACGATCCGCTGTTCAACGCGGGGCACGGCGCGGCGCTCACGCGCGAAGGCTGGGCGGAGCTCGATGCGGCCGTGATGGACGGGAAGGATCAGCGCGCGGGCGCTGTCGCATCCGTTCGCCACGTCAGGAATCCCGTGGAGCTCGCGCGGCGCGTGATGGAAAAATCGCGCCACGTTCTGTTGGTGAGCTCGGGCGCGGAGGAGTTCGCGCTGGAGGAAGGGATTCCGCTCGTGCCCAACACCTATTTCCGCACGGACGAGCGCAAGCAGCAGCTCGCTTCGGAGCAGCAGGGGCAGCGTGTATCGGATCTGATGCCCCCGGAACCGCGGCGCGATCATGCGCAACGGACAGTCGGGTCACAGGGCACGGTGGGCGCCGTTGCGCTCGATCAGCACGGGAACCTCGCGGCCGCCACCTCCACCGGCGGCATGACGAACAAGCGCCAGGGGCGCGTGGGCGATTCACCGATCATCGGCGCGGGCACGTACGCGAAGAATGGCGTCTGCGCCATTTCGGCTACCGGACAGGGGGAGTACTTCATTCGCGCGGTCGCGGCATACCACATCGCGAGCGCGGTCGAGTACCGCGCCCTCTCTCTGGAGGCTGCCGTTCGCGAGCTGATCCATTCCCGCATCCCGGCCCTCGGCGGGCACGGCGGCATCATCGCCATCGGCTCGCGCGGCGAGATCGTGATGGACTTCAACACCGAAGGCATGTTCCGCGCGGCGCGGGACTCGGCCGGGCGGCGGGACGTGGCGGTGCTGCGGGCTAGTTGAGATCGGCGAGCGGAACCTCTGTGCGCACGGCGCGCCGCAAGGCCATCCACACCTCGCTCAGTGCCGCGTCAGCAGGACTTTTCTGACCCAGCCGGCTGCGGCTCCGCTCTGTACGTTTAGATAGCCGTTTTGCTCTTCGCCGATGACCACTAGTTCTTCGGTCTTGGGGAGGGTTGTGAGGGGTTCCGCGTTGTCGGCGGGCGCGGCGAGAAGTTTTACGTTCGCGATCTTGGGAGTGACGATGTCGCCTTCGTTGAACACCGCGCCACTCGTTACCTTTCGCGCGGTTTCGTCATGGAGAGGGCCCACGTTTCTCTGCAGGCTGCTGTCGCCGCGGACTACTGACACCACGTTGTTGAAGTTGTCGAGTAGCGCCGCGGCGATGATCTTGCCCTCGTTGGTCTTGCCGTAGCCACCGACCGTGCCGCCGGCGCGTGTGCCGAACAGTGAGGTGGTGAGCTGAAGATCCGCCTTGCGTGTGCTGCCTTCTGCGGCCGCCACCTGCACACCGCTACGCGCGTCCGTGAGCATCATGCTCGTCTGCGCTTCCTGGAACTTGAGGCCGCTGGTGACTGAGCCCAGCAGCGGATTGCGGCGACTGATCACGCCGCTCACGGCTGCACCGACCGCGCCTGCATCGTCTTCGGAGAAGACCACCGTCGGCGTCAGGATGTAGTCGGCGGCCATCATCTGGCCACCCCCCATGTTCGAACCCTGGCGCAACTCGCCCGATGCGGCGAGATCGCGCTCCTGCATGAGGTTCTGCATGCCCATGCCGCGATCGACCACGATGAAGCAGTTCGACTGCTGCACCATGAGGCGAATGAGACTGGTGGGTGACTGCAGGCCGCGGCGGCTCAGTGCCTGCATCACGTAGCCTTGTGGCTCGACGACGGTGATGGCGCCGAAAGGCTTGTCGCACCGTTGAATGCCGGAACGACCGGTTGCACCAGTGGGGCCGGCTGCGCCGTCCACGAGCGTGCCACCCTGCCCTTGGTAGCCAAGGGGCCCGGCGCTGCTCGCGGAGCCGGCTGCGCCGAGCGCGACGACAAGAAAGGCTGCTGGAAGCAGGCCAATTGAACGTTGGATCGACGTGCGCATACCCCACCCCGTGTTGGCGGCGCGGCCCGACCCACCCTGTGTGCGTCGAGGCTCGCGCCTGACTGGCAGGCCGCCCATCGAGGGGCCGGCCGCCTGGGCATACGCGCAGGACACGGCCAAAACAGCTCAGGAATCGCGGCGAGCGGCTCGCGGCGCGAGCTCGGGCCGGTGCGACGTCCGGCCCACGCAAAAACGCAGCCGCGGCGAGGTGAGTGCCGCGCCGCCGTGAGCACTGCACTGCCGGAAAGTGCCGCACCGCAGCCCGCCCTCACCCGCACCCGGCTCTCGAGCTGGGGGTTCGGCCACGCGCCGCGCCCCCAACCCGAGCCGCTCCACCAGCGGGCTCCTCAGAGGCCCGGCCCTACACGCACAACAACGCCCTCTGCTCCGCCGCCATCAACTGCAACCCCCGCATCCTCGCCTGCTCCATCGCATTGGAATCACCCGTACTGGCGCTGGAAAGCAGCTCCCGCCAGAAGCCCGGGCGAGTGGCCCATCGGGGGAGGAGCCACTCCGGATGCCCCTCGGCCAGGTCATGGATCTGCCGAAGCGTGCACACCGCCACCAGCCGCGCGACATGCGCGGACATCCCCAGCAGCAACCGCGCGGCGGCATTCTGGCTACGCGCCAAATGCCACGCGTAGGTGAACACGACACGCGCCATCGAGCGTGTCTGCTGCAAGGTGAAGTACGCAGGCTCCTTGCGGTGTAGATCGCTCACAGTGCGACCCGACACCCAAGCCCACCGCTGTTGATCCGCAAACCCTGCATCGAACAGCAAATACGGGCAGGCCGCCGCCCGGTGTCGCGCATCAGGATCCATCCCCCGCAGCAGCGGGCCGATCTCGCGCACTAGCAGCGGCGACTGGTGCACGCTGGTAGTCGCGAACTGCAGGGTGAGCATCTCGATGCACTGCTCGTTGAGCTCCGCCAAGGCGGCCAGCGTTTCGGCGCGCAGCCAGGCGTGCGCTTCCCACGGCCGCTCCTCTTCCAATTCCTCCGACATCATCTCGCGCTGCACAGACATGAGACCACTCCCTTTTGGGTTTCTTGTTTCCTCGAACGCGCGCATGGTGACGCGATTCCGCCCGAAATGCAGCCCGTGAATTTGGGAAAATTTGGGGGATTATATACTTGACGCACCCAAGCTCTAACCCGCTGACTTCACGCATGATTTAGTAGACAAACAAACCCGCGGAATGTTGCTTGCGACCCTGCGAAAATTCTGGCGTCGGATAACCAGAAAGGCCGCCGCGATGCCAGTCAGGAAGAAGCCGCTCCGAGTCCCGCAGACCCCGCTCATCGACGTAGCCGATGCGCTCGCCACGATCTGCGCCACCGTCGATGTCGCCGCCTCAGCGCTCGCCAGGGAAGAGAACGAAGCCCTCGCCGGCAATGCCGCCCAAGTGCTCCTTGAGCACGTCTACGAGCCCTTGGCGAAGCAGCGCGAGGCCATCGAGGCGCATGCGAAGTTCCGGCACGTCGAGCCGCTGTTGCGTCCCAAGCGACGGAAGAAGCACGCGCCGAACGGCAGCCGCAAGGGCAAGCGCCGGCAGCGCAATCGATGGAAGGACCGGCAGAAGGCTAAGAAGCCGTGGGACCTGTGAGACGGGCAAGTACCGTCGGCCGCCCGCGCCTCGTGACCGACGAACAAGTGCGCCTCATCCTGGAGTGGCATGACGCGCTTCTGGCGTGGAGGGCGCAGCACCCGACGCTGGCCCAGCTCGCCCGCAATCTCGGGTTGACTCGCGGGACGGTCTACAGCGTTGTCATGCGTCGGGGTGAGTACAAGCGGGCGTGCCCGAGTCAGCAACAGCCCGACTGCACCTAAGTGCACTGGTCCTAGGGGACCCGAGAGGGGGCGCTCAATGAGTATTGCACTGGTTCTGCGCAATAAACGCTTCTATGTCTTCCGCAGGGCATCCCGTCAGCCGCAATTGCGCCCGGACGTATTGGTTTTCTATCCGATCTCGCTTTGGAACAGTCACGTAACCGGGCCGGCCTGACTTCTTATACAGAAGCGCCCGATCACCCTGTGATTTGTACTTGTAGCCGAGTTCGTTGAGCTTATTGACGAATCGTTCGCGCAGAATCACGTGCCGCATCCATCACAAGTTCGATGGGCACGTCAAATGCAACTGGGCCGTCGTCATTCTTCTTAGACCCCCCTGGGAACGGCACGGCTGTCCAGCCGCGTTCTTTTAGAAACTGATCGAGTTCGCCCTCGCGCAGTAGGTCATTCAGCACGAGCTGAATTGCCTCACTGATATTGGCATAGAGATCATCGAGGCTGGAACCTTCCATGGCGATTCCAAGGGGTTCGCAAACCGCAACGAAATTTCCAGCGGCGGTCTTTGTGACCGTCCACTGCACTTTCGCATTCACGCGAATACCGACATCGGGCTTCATTGCACCCTCGTAGACGCACCATACATGGCACGTTGCCTTGTTCTTATATGTCCCTGGGC
>JBDZVF010000694.1:0-2149 GCA_040255575.1 Pseudomonadota bacterium
ACTGGAAGACGATGTACCGATGTGCGGCGCGATAGCCATGCCATCGCAAGGCCGCTAGCGACAGCGCGTGTGCGGCGTTGTAGGCAAGGTCGAAGCGGCTCTCCAACGCAAGAGCGGCTGTGGTGGCGTCTTTCAAGCGGGCATGGCCGGAACGCTTCAGCCCCTCGAATTCCTTGGCGTCGGGCGGCTCGAGCCTGAGCGGCTTGCCCGGACCGCAGAGGTTCTCAAACGATGAGGTCATCCTCGCCTCCGATCAACCAGATCTTGGGTTGCGCCAGCACGCGTGTCAGAAAGGCATCTTGGGCCTTGACACGTTTGCGAAACGCGCCGCGCGAAAGAATGGTGGGGTGCACCTGTCGGCCGAGTTGCGCGCTCGCTGCTTCGAGTGCCGAGAACGTGTCTCCGTAGCTCAGGGTGTCGCTAATGAGCATGAGATCGATGTCGCTCGATGCGGTGTCTTCGCGCTTGGCGACCGAGCCGTAGACGAACGCGGCGCCAATCTGCGACGCGAGGGATTCGAGCGCCTGACGCAGCGGCTCCGCAAGGCCCACGGTCTTGGTCGCGATGCTGCACAGCTCGGCATGGATCGGTGACGCCGGATTTGCCTGGTAGTGCTTTTGATTGCCGACGATGCGAACCGTCAGGAGCCCGCTGTGTGCCAGGCGTGCCAGTTCGCGCTGTACCGCCCCGGACCCGCTGCCGGCGAGGGCGATCAATTCGCTTGCATAGAAGCTGCGGTGAGGCTGGCCGAACAGCAGGCCGAGCACGCGTTGTTGAGTGGCGGAGAACAGCGCCGCAGCCAGGCTTGAGGGTTGTGCCGGAGGGTTGGTGGTTCTACCCATATTGGGCATGATCCTACCCAATTTGGGTATTTCCCGCGAGCCGACGGCGCGACTGCGGTTCATCGGGGGCGTGAAGGAATCCAGGCGTCGGCACTCATCGGGCTACGCCACCTTGCGTATAGGCCGCCGCCTCATCCGCACCTAACCTGTGCACGGCCACTGTGACCTTCCCCATGAGCGCCGTCCTTCCCCTTCCCGCCACCCCGCCGATCGCCCGCCCGAAGCTGCTGAGCCTGCGCGCCTGGTCCGGCGTGCTGGCCGCCTTCCTCGCGGTCGCGGTCGTCGCGCCGGTGCTCAACCTGCTGGTGCCCGAGACCAGCGCGCTGCACCTGAGCGACTACGCCGTCTCGCTCGTGGGCAAGATCATGTGCTACGCGATCTGCGCGCTGGCGATGGACCTGATCTGGGGCTACACCGGCATCCTGTCGCTCGGCCATGGGGTGTTCTTCGCGCTCGGCGGCTACGCGATGGGCATGTACCTCATGCGCCAGATCGGGCGCGACGGCAACTACGGCGCGGACCTGCCGGACTTCATGGTCTTCCTCGACTGGAAGGAACTGCCGTGGCACTGGGCGCTGAGCGATTCCTTCGCCGCGCAGATGCTGCTGGTGGTGCTGGTGCCGGGGCTGCTGGCCTTCGTGTTCGGCTTCTTCGCCTTCCGCTCGCGCATCAAGGGCGTGTACTTCTCGATCATCACGCAGGCGATGACCTTCGCCGCCATGCTGCTCTTCTTCCGCAACGAGACGGGCTTCGGCGGCAACAACGGCTTCACCGACTTCAAGCGCATCCTGGGCGTTCCGATCGCCGTGCCGTCCACGCGCATGGCGCTGTTCGTCGCCACCGGCCTCACGCTCATCGGCTTCTTCCTGTTCGCGCGCTGGCTGGTGGCGAGCAAGTTCGGCCGCGTGCTGCAGGCCATCCGCGACGCCGAGTCGCGCGTGATGTTCACCGGCTACGACCCGCTGCGCTACAAGCTCGCCGTGTGGGTGATCTCGGCGGTGATGTGCGGCGTGGCCGGCGCGCTGTACGTGCCGCAGGTGGGCATCATCAACCCGGGCGAGATGTCGCCGGCGGCGAGCATCGAGATGGCGGTGTGGACGGCGGTGGGCGGGCGCGCCACGCTCGTCGGCCCCATCGTCGGCGCCTTCTTCGTCAACGGCGCCAAGAGCTGGTTCACGCAGGCCTTCCCCGAGTTCTGGCTCTACGTGCTCGGCGCGCTGTTCATCGCCGTCACCCTGTTCCTGCCGCAGGGCATCGTCGGCCTGCTGCGCCGCCGCCCGGCGGACCCCCGCGCATGACGCCCGGCC
>JBDZVF010000695.1:0-2144 GCA_040255575.1 Pseudomonadota bacterium
ATCATCACCACGACGCCTGGGAGGGGATGAAGATCACGCTCGCCGCGCCCGAGCATGGCGAGGCCGCGCTTGGCCTCCCCGCACTGGGTGGGCTCTTCGCGCGCGGCGCCACGCCGACGCTCAACGACGCGCGCATCCCCAATCGCTGCTTCCTCGAGGCGGTGTTCAACCTCGGCTTCATCCGGGTCGAGGGCAGTCTGCATCGCATCAACTGGCGCGACATGAAGACCGAGGAGCTGGGCAGCGTTTACGAAAGCCTGCTCGAAATCCGCCCCAGCCTCGCGCCCAACGGCGAATTCGTGCTCGACAGCGGCGCGAGGGGCAACGCGCGCAAGACCAGCGGCAGCTACTACACGCCGGACAGCCTGGTGGAGACGCTGCTCGATTCCGCGCTCGATCGCGTTCTGGAGAAGGCCGAGGCGAACGCCGAGACGCCGGAGAACAAGGCTGCGGCCATCCTCGACCTGCGCGTGATCGACCCGGCCTGCGGCTCCGGCCACTTCCTGCTCGGCGCGGCGCGCCGGATGGCGGACCGGGTGGCGCTATGGCGCAATCCCGATGCGGGGAAGGAGGAGAAGCAGGCGGCGCTGCGCGACGTCGTCTCCCGCTGTATCCACGGCACCGACCGCAACCCGATGGCGGTCGAGCTCGCCAAGGTGGCGCTGTGGATCGAGAGCGTCAGCCCGGGCCAGCCGCTCGGCTTCCTCGACGCCAACATCCGCTGCGGCGACGCGCTGCTCGGCGTGTTCGAGCTTGCCGCGCTCGAGGAGGGGATCCCCGACGAAGCCTACAAGCCGCTCACAGGCGACAGCAAGGAAGCGGCCAAATACTACGGCAAACTCAACAAGGACGCGAAGAAGGGTCAGGGCCAGCTCGATTTCCACGGCGGCGGCGGGGCCATGCCGCCCAAGAAGCTGGCGGCGAACCTCGCCACGATCAAGCGCATGCCCGAGGATACCGTGGGGCAGGTCGAGGAGAAGAAGCGCCGTTTCGAGGCGTGGCGGCATGATCCGGCGCGCTACGCCACAAAGGTCGCCTGCGACCTATACATCGCCGCGTTCCTCCTGCCCAAGACCGAGGTGCCCGATGCGCGCGGGCGCGACATGGTGCCGACCACCGCCGACGTACGCCGGAGGCTTGCTGGCGGCACTAATTACGGGCCGATGGAAGCCACCGCGATCGACGCTGCCGAAGCGGCGCGGCCGCTGCACTGGCCGCTGGCGTTCCCCGATATCATGATCGAGGGCGGCGGGTTCGACGTCGTGCTCGGCAATCCGCCGTGGGAGCGGATCAAGCTTCAGGAGAAGGAGTTCTTCGCGGGCACTGACATCGGTGATGCGCCCAATTCAGCAGTTCGCACTCGGATGATCGACGCCTTGGCCAACGCTGAAGTCGGCACAGCCGAGCACGCACTCTACACGTCATTTCAAGTTGCGAAGCGTATTGCAGAAGCAAGTAGTGCTTTTGCTCGCGTGCCAGCAAGTTCCGGCGGACGCTTCGGATTCACCGGCACTGGGGACGTGAACACTTATGCACTTTTCACTGAGCACTTCCTAAATCTAGCCCGCAAGACAGGCCGTGCCGGTATTATTGTGCCGACAGGAATCGCAACTGATGCAACTACTGCTCCGTTTTTTGCGCATCTAGTGAATCAGAGTCGCATTGCCTGCATGTATGACTTTGAGAATAGAGAGCGAATCTTCGCAGAAGTATATTTCCGCGTCAGATTTTGCCTCCTGACGCTCGGTGACGATATTCGTGAGGCGGAGTTTGCCTTCCTCCTTACTGATCCGTCCCAGCTGGAAGATCAGCGCCGCCGCTTCAAGCTGCAACCGTCAGCTATTGCTCGCATCAATCCCAACACAAAGAATGCACCTGTATTTCGTTCACAAGCCGACGCGGCTTTGGTTGCATCAATATATTCCCGTATTCCTGTCCTAATGCTGGAAGCGGCCGGGGTAGAGGGGAACCCATGGGGCATGTCCTTCATGACGATGTTCCACATGTCAAATGACAGCCACCTGTTCCACACAGAAGGGCAACTCATCGCGTCGGGCTACAAACGTGAAGGATCGGATTGGGTCAGCGCCAACGATCCAACGAACATCCCACGATTTAAGCCGCTATACGAAGCCAAAATGCTA
>JBDZVF010000184.1:0-11245 GCA_040255575.1 Pseudomonadota bacterium
CTTCGACGTGCTGGAAAGCCTGCCCGGGGAAGAGGCGCAGGTGGACTTCGGCCAGGGTGCACTCACGCGCTACACGAACGGCAAGTACCGCCGGCCGCAGCTGTTCGTGATGACGCTGAAGTACTCCGGCAAGTCGTTCCGCAAAGTGGTGTGGAAGGCCGACCAGCACACCTGGGCGCGACTGCACGAGGAGGCCTTCCGGGTGTTCGGTGGATCGGTGCGCTACGTCGTGTTCGATTTTGTTCCCGGGAACAAAATCGGGCTTATGTGCCCACCGCCGTTATGTGGCGGCTGCTCTGGTTTCTTCGTGATTCGCAGCGCGTTCGCGCAGATCTCCGGCAACATAACGAGTTGACGATGGCATGGTGGTCTCCCATTTCCTTGGGGAGATTGTCATGCTCGAGAAGTACTATGTTCGGCCGGTCAGCATCGATCGCATTCGCAGCTCCTGGATCGCATCAGCGATTGAACGGTATGTCTGCTGGCTCACTGAGGAACGCTACACGCAGCGTAGTGTCCTGCACCGTGTTCCTATCTTGGTGAGCTTCGGCGAGTTCGCGAAGACACGCGGCGTCACTGAGTTTCGGCAGCTGCCTGATCACGTCGAGCCTTTTGTCGAGCTGTGGGTACGTCAACATTCAAGAGGCGGGAGCTCCGCTCGCGCTCGCAAGAAGGTTGGCCACTGCGTGCGCAACCCCATTCGCCAGATGTTGCGCCTGGTGATTCCGGGCTACGTCGGTCGCGGTCGCCCCCACAAGCCAGATAACCCGTTTGAACGGCAAGCGCCACGGTTCTTTGAGTATCTTGTCGACGAGAAAGGGCTTCGTCCGCGCACTCAGCTGCAGTATCGATTTCACCTGTACCAGTTCGCGGCCTACCTGGAGCGCATCGGCGTCAAGGATCTCGTGCGCTTGTCGCCGGCGATGCTGAGCACGTTCATTACTCAGTACGCTCCACGAGTCGCGTGGTCCACGCTGCGCAATGCTTGCGGCACATTGCGCGTTTTTCTACGTTATCTCCATCGCGAAAGGGTGTTGATCAAGGATTTGAGTTCACTGGTCGAGTTTCCACAGTCGTATCGACACGCCCATGTGCCGCGGTCGATCAGTTGGGAACAGGTGGAGCAGGTGCTCGCCGGCATCGATCGGCGCTCGGTCTCCGGTAAGCGCGACTATGCGGTGTTGCTGTTGCTCGCGACCTATGGCCTGCGGGGCTGCGAAGTAGCCGGCCTCACGCTCGATGATCTCGACTGGCGCAACGAACGCTTCAAGATTCGAGACCGCAAGGCCGGCGGCAACACCACGACCTATCCTCTCTCGGCGGCCGTCGGCGCAGCGATCATCGACTACGTTAAGAACGCGCGCCCCGTGGCGGCGGATCGGCATGTGTTCTTGCGCACCTGTGCCCCAGTGGTCGCCATCGGATCTGCGGCCGTTACCGCTCGCGCCACCCACTTCATCCAGAAGGCCGGTATTCAGGTTCCGCGCCCTGGCTCGCATACCTTGCGGCACAGCTGCGTGCAGCGCCTGCTGAACGCTCACTTCTCGCTCAAGCAGATCGGCGACTACATCGGGCACCGCAACGCGTCCTCGACTCAGATCTACGGCAAGATCGCCATCGAACAGCTGCGCGAGGTGGCACTGGGCGATGGGGAGGATGTGCTATGAAGCCGTCCTCCCATTTTCAGAGCTTCCTTGGCTCCGACATCGAACGATTCCTGGCACACAAGAGATCACTGGGACGGCGTTACCACACGGAAGAGAAGACGCTCGTACTGCTCGACAGGTACCTTCGGGAACAGCGTGTCAGTGCGCTTCCCGAGATAACGCCAGCTCTCGTCGATCAGTTTCTGCTGTCACGCCGGCGTACTCGAGCGAGAAGCTATAACCATTTGCGCGGTACGCTCGGGCGGCTCTTCTCATACCTTGTCGATCAAGAGAAGCTCGCGCACAACCCGTTGCGATCACCGCCACGCCGGTCCCGCTATCAGCGAACACCGTTCATTTTCAGCATGACAGATGCTGAGCGTCTGCTCGCCCTCGCCAGGACGCTCCCCAAGAGCGGCCAGACCTACTACGTCCTCTTTGCCATGCTGTATGGCTTAGGGTTGCGGGTCGGCGAGGCCTGCCGGCTGTGCGTGAAAGACGTCGACCTCCGGCGGCGATTGCTCGTCATCCGAGAGACCAAGTTCTACAAGACCCGGCTCGTGCCCTTCGGCCCGAAGCTCCAGGTAGTGCTCGTCGTACATCTGCGCCTCAGGCAAGCAGAGTCTCCGGTCGGGATTTTGGCTGATCAGCCGGTGTTTTCCTTCCGTGCCGGGCGCCCCATGAACCCGAGCACGCCCAGCCAGATGTTCCATCATCTCGTTCCTCGTCTGCGCCTCACTATCCCGCCGGGCGTATCACCTCCGCGCCTGCACGATCTTCGACATTCCTTCGCCGTGGGCGCACTGACCCGTTGGTATCGACTTGGTCTGGATCCGCAGACACGACTGCTTGCTCTCGCGACGTTCATGGGACACGTCGATGTCAACTCCACTGCCATCTACCTGACGACGACATCGACCCTGCTCGAGCAGGCCAACAAGCGCTTTGAGTCCTTTGCCACCGCCGCCCTCGTGGGAGGGTCCACGTCATGACGCCTCCCCTCGGTCAACTCATTCAGTCGTTCTTTGTCGATCATCTGCCGGTACAGAAGGGCTTGCGCGTGGGCTCGATCCGCAGCTATCGAGATACGCTTCGGCTGTTCTTGCGCTTTGTGTCCGAGCAGAAGCGTGGCCCGATCGCGAGGTTGTCGATTCACGATCTCACATTCGATCATGTGCTGCTGTTCCTGAAGCACCTGGAGCAGATGCGAGGCAACTCGGTTCGCACGCGCAATCAGCGCCGCGCAGCGTTGAACACCTTCTTCTCTTACCTCGTCCTGCGTTCACCCGAGATGCTGGCGACAGGTCAGCAAGTCGCAGCAATCCCGGTGAAGCGCACCGCGTTGCCGGACACGCACTACCTCGAGCGTGAGGAGATGACGACGTTGTTCCGCTCGCTGCCCCGCGAAGGACACTTCGCTCTGCGCGACCGAACGTTACTGCTCTTTCTCTACAACACCGGTGCGCGCGTCCAGGAGGTCGCGGATCTTCGCATCGAGCATCTCGACCTCACGACACCGGCCAAGGCGCACTTACATGGCAAAGGCGACAAGTGGCGGGCTTGTCCGTTGTGGGAAGAGACGACACGACATCTTGAGCGGCTGCTCACCGAGCGCAAGACAGCACCGCATGATCCAGTCTTCTGCGCGCGGCAAAACCGACCGCTGACCCGTTTCGGGATCTACAAGATCGTCCGGCGACATGCCTGCGCGTGGGACACCAACGGCCCGCAGGCGCGTCGTGTCAGCCCGCATCTGTTTCGCCATACCGCTGCCGTCCATCTGCTCGAGTCAGGCGTCGAGGTGAACGTGATTCGTGGCTGGCTCGGACACGTCAGTCTGGATACGACCAACCGTTACGCCGAGCTGACATTGCGCGCAAAAGCGGAGGCCTTACGTGCATGCGAGGTGAGTTGCGGAACTTCGGCGGGTATCCGCTCTCGCGCTGTCTGGAGAGATGACAAGGCCCTCCTCGATTGGCTGAACTCGTTGTAGCTCGTTATGTGCCCGCACGCGCGCGGTCCACCACCTGGAAACACACCGATCGCGGGCCGCCGCCACATAACGGCGCTGGTCACATAACCTCGACAATCTCAAGCAGGGCGTCCTCCAGCCCGATCTGTACGAGCCGCGGCTGAACCCGCTGTATGCAGCGGTGCTCGCGCATTACGGCGCCGTGGCCGATCCGTGCCGGGTGAGAGACCCGGATCGAAAGGGTACGGTCGAGAAAGCGATCCAGCACACGCAGGACACGGCGCTCAAGGGACGCAAGTTCGAGTCGATCGAAGAACAGAACCAGTGGCTCGAGCACTGGGAAGAGCGCTGGGCGGCGCCGCGCATCCACGGCCGCAAGAAGCGTCAGGTGCTGGCGATGTTCGCCGAGGAAACGCCGTATCTGCTGCCGTTGCCCGTGGAGAGCTTCCGCTTCTTCCGGCAGGAGACACGCACCGTGGATGACGCCGGTGCCGTGCAAGTGGGCGGCTCGTACTACTCGGCGTTACCGGCGCCGCTGTACAGTGAAGTCACGGTGCGCATCTACGAGCGCGAGATCGAAATCCTCGGCGCAAACGCTGAGGTCCTGCGTCGGCACGACAAGAGTGCGCGCAAGGGCACGT
The DNA here is from genome assembly GCA_040255575.1 of Pseudomonadota bacterium. Taxonomy (GTDB): domain Bacteria; phylum Pseudomonadota; class Gammaproteobacteria; order Steroidobacterales; family Steroidobacteraceae; genus JADGHX01. Next base: position 4,260 of record JBDZVF010000184.1, read on the forward strand.
TCGTCATCCCCGACGCCGACCGTATCTTCAATCCTTCGCGCGAGACCGCGCGCCTGATCGGCAAGGTGGCGAAGATCGGGCCCCACGCCGCACAGCTGGCGCAGGAGATCTTCGCGCGCCTGGGGCGGCCCGGGCAGCACGCAATCTACGGTCTGTCCAATCTCCCGCGCCATCACACCCGTGATCAGATCGAGGCGGCGTGCGCGAAGGTGCTCACCTTGAGCACGCCCTCCTACCAGGCCGTGAAGCGCATGCTCGAAGCGCTCGCCGCTGCTGAAAAAGCCACCGCCGCCGCGCGTGCCGCTTCGCTCCAGCAGGCCGGCCAGTACATCCGCGCGATCGATGACTACCGGGCGTTCTGGGAGGAGTACTCCCGCAGCGATCCGGATGCCTCCTCACCCACCCACCGTGATCCATAGGAGCACACGATGAGCATGTCGATGACTGAACTGGAACAGGCGCTGCGCGCTCTGCGCCTCTCCGGAATGATCGCCACCTTGCAGGCCCGCGCGCTGCAGGTCGCACATCACCAGATGGACTTCACCGAGGCGTTCGCATCCCTCGTGCAGGATGAGCTCGACCGGCGCCGCTCGCGCCTGCTGGAGCGGCGCTTCACGCTCTCGGGACTGCCCGAGCGCAAAGACCTGAAGGAGTTCGACTGGGCCTACAACCCGCGCATCCCCAAGCGCGACGTGCTGGAGCTTGCAACGTTGAAGTTCGTCGAAGCACGCGAAGGTGCGCTGTTACTCGGGCCGCCCGGCGTCGGCAAGAGCCACGTGGCCAAGGCGCTCGCGCACCTGGCCGTGCAACGCGGCTACAAGGTGTTCTATCGCGAGGCGCATGTGCTGATCGAAGAGATCAACGAAGCGCGGGAGCTCGGGGAGCTGCGCAAATACCGTGCGCAGATGAAGGCCGCGGAGTTGCTCGTGGTCGATGATCTGTTCCTGCGAAAGCTGCCCGCGAATGCAGGCGATGAGCTCGCCGAGGTGATCATGAGCCGCTACGAGAAACTCTCTACCGTGATCACTTCGAACAGGCCCGTCGACGACTGGGGCAAGCTGCTTGGCGATGTCGTCGTTGTCACGCCGTTACTCGATCGCCTGATGCATCACGGGCACCTGCTGAAGTTCGAGGGCAAGAGCTGGCGACTGAAAGAAGCCGCCGCTCGAGTTGCCAGCCGCGCTCACAACGCGTAAACACCACCACCGTCCCGCCGCGGCCAGGTGGGGGAGTTTGACCCGCCCGAGGGTGGCCACGGGTGGAGGAGTTCGAAGTGGCCGCCGGGGCGTCCCAATCCAGCGGATACGGTTCCCGCTTCTTGTAGGGACGCGCGTAGTTGATGTACGGCCTTTCCCGGAGCCACGTCAGCTTCGTCACCTCGTCTCGATACTTCGTCGCAGCTTCTTCGAGAACACGAGCTGCGGTGCCGATGTCCCGGTCCACCGTGCCGACACAGATGCCCTCCTTTGCCCGCTCATCCCTGAACGGCTGAAACGTCTCGTCGTAGATCTCGTCGAGATATTTCGCACCAATGTACGAATCGAGGTTCTGCAATGCCGTCACATCGCGGCCAATGCCGCGGCGTTCAGCATGTCTCGTCAGGTACTCGGCCGCGGCTTCCCGGAAGTTCCTGATGCCAGTCGTTTCATCTGGAGCTGAGAGTCTTACGTCCACCCATTTTGATGAATCCAGATTGCGCGAGGATCGTGCGCTGTTCGTCGAAGCGTGTGGTCAATGTTGGGGCCCGAGCGAAAAAGGCATTGCGCAAGGAGGCATGAGCATCTCGCGCTGGTGCACTTCCAACACACAATCTCGCAAGTAGCTGAATGGCCGAACGTCGCGATAGTAAAACCGCGCGGAAAGAAGAATCGATGCAATGGAGTGACCACGGCGGGGGAACTCCGCCGGCAGCGTAGCGCTCAGCCGAGCGTCGATGGCGGCGATTGCCGATCAATGTGTGTGCCACACCGGCCGCCGCATGTGATTACGAACACCGCAAGAGACGCACTGGAAAGTCCGATTCACGAGGCGGAGCTCCCGGTCTGGAGCCCGGCTGCGCGGACATCCGGGTGGCGTGTCAACAGCATGTGGATCCATCTGTTTCGAACTCGTCGACATGGACGCGGCAGTTACATCGTGAACACCATATGGCTTCCGGGTTCGTCACGATGTCTTTCCACCATGCGATCTATGCGACGGGCGAAGGCCTCTCTCGTGTGAGCCCGGCGGGCACGCCCTCGAAATAGTCTCAAGTGAGGGACGATGAAAGCGTCAATCTCTGCTCTCGGATTGATCCTGATCGCCGTTGCGGGAGCGAGCGTGGTGGCACTCTGCAAACGGACGCCGCGGGGTTCACACACCGAGAAACCGCCGGTCTCGCGTTCCACGCCCGAAACCCACTTGGGTCATTTCGAGCCCGCACACGAGGACGTGAAGGAGATATCGCGCAGTCACACCGCAGAATCGGCCGACGAGCTCCATACCGAAGGGGCGCTTCGGGATTTCTTCTACTCGCAACCGGAGGCTGCCCCATTTGACGTGATTTCAATCGAATGCTGGAAAGCAAACTGTGCGCTGCGCGTCATCACATTCGCCAACGGCGAGGTACCTGCTCAGGGAGTGCGAAGCGGCGCAATTCGAGCGATCGTAGATCGCTACGCTCGTTCAGACCTGGCAAAAACCGTCGCTTTGGATGGACTGACGACCTATTACTTCGACGACAGCACGGTGTATGAGCTGGCGTTCAACCGAGACCCAACGTGATACCGCCTGCACTTGTAGCCCCGATCGGGTGCGCTTGCACGAAGCAAGGTTGACCGACGCCGACACATTTTCCCGAAGACGTCAGCATTCTGCAAACCATTGTTCTTCTCGCCTTTCCACGGGGCGCCTGTTGCGGATCGCGGCAAAGCGCCTTGCAGCAGGCTCAAGGGCACAAAAGCTGCCGCTAGGGGTGGGTCACTCAGCCTCGACGCCGGCGACGGGTCACTTGAGGATCTGTCAGGCCTCAATTGCTCAACTCACAGCAATCCTCGAGCGATGGTTGCGACGAGAGAATGCCTGGTCCGGCATTTCGGTCCGGAGTGAAGTAACCCGTGCCGGATACCGATAGAGTCACGCGACCCGGTCAAGGCTCGCTTTCGTGCCAATGCCGAATCGCGTTGGCCACCGTCTCGCGCGGTAGAAATTCCTGCTCGGCCGCCCTTTCGGAATACCTCGGATGTGGCGATACAGCCGTTGCTCGACGTCGCTCAGTGTCGGGAATCCGGTCTCGCCGGGGGGGGGCGGCTCCGGGACTGCGAGTGCTTGATGGACTTCAAACGTCGCCGAATCCATGAGTAGTGGCTGAAGATGGGGCTGCTGCGCGCGTGCCGTTGCCAGCATGGTAAGTCCCCAAGTATCGATGTCGGTGTTCTAAGAATGGTCGTAACTTGACCCCCTTCTTTTTCACGAGTCACGGACCGAGGCTCGCCTCATTTGGGGCGCGCAGGCGAGACTCCGAACCTTCAGTCCAAGATCCGCTCAAGCACACCCGCCGCAGATCGCACAAGTCCGCCGCGTCACGCGTCGACGACGATCTATATCGATGCGCTCTCGACCGACTTGAACGCATCTCACGCACGTGGGAGAGGCTACGTAAAGGCTGCGGTCGCTTTGTCGGGGCATAAGTCACTGATCTGCCTATTCGAGTGCGGATCGTCCGTCCAGTCCATCATGGGGGCGACACTTATCCGACGCCCTATCGGCACGCCGGCATTTAGCGTGTTTTCTGCGGAATTTCTCGTCATTTCTGGCAATTCCGTTTCGGCTCGTTTCCTGCGAATCCAGAGTCGTTTTTTCCTTGCAATGGGTCATTGAATTGGTACATAAGACACATGTACCAACGGTGCTTGTATGGCAACCATCCTACCAAGAAAGCGTAAAGACGGTTCGACCGGCTACATGGCACGCATCAGGATCCACGAAGGTGGCAAGCTCGTACACGCCGAGACCAAGACGTTCTCCTCCAAGAGCGCAGCCAAGGAGTGGGCGAAAAGACGCGAAGTGGAACTCGAGAATCCCGGGGCGCTCGCCGCCGCCCGGCAAGGAGAGGTGTCGCTCGCCTCGTTGGTCCGCTGGTACATCGATACCTTCGAGAGCGTCTCCAAATGGCAGCGGAGCAAACAGTCCGCACTCGAATTTCTGGAACGACACGAAATCGGCAAGGTCAATGCGCTCGAGCTTTCGACCGAAATCCTCGTCGACCACGCGCGGGCGCGACGTACCAGCGGCGTCGCGGGACCCACCGGTCGGCAACGACTTCACCTGGATTGGCGCGGTCATCGAGGCCGCAAAGGCCGCGCGATCGCTGCCCTGAAGCCCGAGGTCATTGATGAGGCCCGAGTCCTGTGCACGAAACTGCGACTCATTGGCAAGAGTGCCCGCCGGGACCGACGTCCCACGAACGATGAACTGCAGAAATTAGATGAGCACTTCCGAGTGCGCGATCGCCACCGCAGCACGATCGTGCCCATGCGGCCGATCATGTGGTTCGCGATCTACTCAACACGCCGAGAAGCGGAAATATGCCGCTTGGAATGGAGCGATAACGATGCGATTGCCCGAACGGGCCTCGTCCGCGACGCAAAGCATCCCCGAAGCAAGGAAGGAAATCACCTGAGATTTAAGTATGTGCCGGAGGGTTGGGCGATCGTTGAACAGCAGCCCAGGGTGAGTGAGTACATTTTCCCCTACGATCCGAAAACTGTTTGCGGAGCCTTCACCAAAGCATGCCAGTTCCTCGGAATCGTTGATCTGCACTTTCACGATCTGCGCCATGAAGCCACGAGTCGGCTCTTCGAGCGCGGGTACGACATTCAAGAGGTTGCGCAGTTCTCGCTGCATCGGTCCTGGACCGAGCTCAAACGGTACACCAACCTGCGGCCGGAAAATCTGCGCGAGATCATTACGCTTGAGAATGGTGAAAGGGTCGTGCGTGAAGCACGAGTCCCGGTGAATACTCTGCCGTGCCCACCGGCGAGCGAACTCGTTCCGTGGACGCGCCGTCCAACTCGGTCTCCAATGTTCGCTACCCCTCCTTGAGCGGTCTTCAGGATGAGGACGGTGCACCCGTCAGCTCGGCGAGTGCACTGGAGCGCCGACTCGCCAGAGCAGCACGTTCACGCTGTCGGTCGATGAGTTCGGCCAGGTCCGACGCGCTCACCAGCCAGGGAGACTTCTGCCCTCCCAGTCGGAATACCCGGCATGGGAGCCGCTTACCTGGCGCGCGTCGTCGAGCTTCCTCGAAACTCAGACCAAAGTACTTCGGCGCCACACGCGCAAGCGGAATATTGGCTTCGCCGAACTCTGCAAGAAGTCCAAAGTAGGTGCTGTTCATAGGAAAGCGCTCGTGAAGAAATTCTCAGAGGGTTGTGGGTGAGTGCACAACGACACGCGAACGAGGGAGGCAGGATTGAACGCGACAGCCGGGTCCACGCCATCAAGATCGACGGCGGATTACCTCGGCGTGCGCTTCGTGAGAAGACGTGAGGTCGATAAGAGAGCGGCGACGAAGTTCCGCTTTCCGGATGGGCCGAGAGAACGTGACGCGACGGGCGCTGGGATGTGAGTCCTGAGCGCAATGCTCCACATGAATCCGAGAGCGCCCGAAATCTATCAGGAAACTGCTGGCCGGCGCAGGCCCCGACGTCTGCTTCCCAGGCTCGTATTGCGATCCAATCTGCAAACAACCTTGTGCCGATCGCGAACGGCGGTTATGCACCGCCGCGAATCCGGCGCAATCACATCGTCTTGGCCAGTGGTCACTTTTTGATCAATCCAAAACGCGCGCACTGCCACCGCGGCCCCGTCGCGGCACTACTTTTCTACCCACAGGGTTATTCACAGCTTCTGTGGATTAATCCGAGCGGGGGAAGATCGACTTTACCCTGGCACGAGTTCGAGCCACCGGGGCACGCGTAGCACACGACACTAACGGCCGCCACATGCGCGTTGAAGTCAGCCCAGCAGCCGTTGCATCAGATCCGTCAGGTCAAGGATGTGGTGAGCCTCGGGGTGGCCGCATGTGAGCCATACTGTCGCTAACACGCTTCGCGGCGAAACAGACATCCACCGCCAATCTGGGCTGGGCGCCGCTTGGTCTGAAGGACTCGTTCAATACCAGACCGGGGATCTGGTTGTACTCGAGTTCGTCAATTGAAGTCTCGATACGGTATCCCGAGGCAGTCGTGCGTACCGCTTTGCCGCTTGTGCTTTTCAGATGTTGACCGAGCGAGGGGCGCAGAACCTCGATGACCCGGGCACGTCGTTCCTCCAGCCATGGCAAGATGCTGCGCAAACACGCACGCCAGTAGCGTCGCTTCAACCACTCACTAGCATCGCGCTGGTCCGACCTGCATGTCGGGACAAGTGCAATTCATACAGCACGTGACGTCTGCGCTCCCGCCCACCTCAGCATGACATCCGGCGGACCATCGGCCAGTGCGCCACAGGGCATCACCGCTGGCCGACAGCGAGACTAGACTCCCCGGGAGCTCCAACAACGCTTCATCCGGAAAAGCTATGAGCTCTTCGGCGAGTTGGGCATCGAACCCGGCAAACTCAGTGACTAGAGCGCGGAACAGCTCTGTATTGCCGGGGCCTGATCGCTCCGCCATTCGCACGGCTACGTACGCCAGCATCTCCTGCGACGTTAGCGCGCCGGAAAACACGATCTCTTGCGGAGACCGTGCCACCGGTGCCTTCGTTGCATCGAGTGGCTCCGGCAGAACGGTCAGAAGACTTGCCTGCCGCCGTGCCCGCGGTACGTGTACGACGGCCGGCACCGCCGCCGGATTCCTGGGCCTCGCGCGCCGACGCCGATCTCGCAATCTGGACGATCAGGATGGACCCACAGGCGAAGTGGATGCTGCCTCGTGCTGATACGCAGGCGAGTCGCGCGCTGTACTTCTTTAGCGGCAGCACTATCCGCGTCGGCGGCGAAACGG
>JBDZVF010000185.1:0-11228 GCA_040255575.1 Pseudomonadota bacterium
CTCGACTACGTGAAGCAGGTCGTATGCGAGGACAAGCCCGGCATCGGCGCGGAGCTCGAAGCCGACATGGCGCGCGTCATCGCGACGTATGAGTGCGAATGGAAGAGGGCGGTCGAAGATCCCGCGACGCTGAAGCGCTTCCGTCATTTCGTGAACAGCGCAGCGGCGGATGACGGCGTGAGATTCGTGAAGGAGCGCGGGCAGAAGCGGCCCGCGCGGGCGCTGGAGCTGGAGACGGTGAAATGATGAAGCCAATCTGCAACCTGGACGACATCCTCCCCGGCGCGGGCGTGTGCGCGCTCATCGAGGGGCGGCAGATCGCGGTGTTCCGCGTGGGCGACGCCGTGTTTGCGCTGTCGAATCGCGATCCCGCGAGCGACGCCAACGTGCTCTCGCGCGGCATCGTGGGCGACCTCAAGGGCGAGCTCGTGGTGGCCTCGCCGATCTACAAGCATCACTACTCGTTGATGACCGGGCAGTGCCAGGAAGATCCGGAGCTGTTCGTCGATGTGTTCCCGGCGAAGGTGGTCAGCGGCGTCGTGACGGTCGACGTGCGCGCTCCGCAGCCGCGCCGCTACGGCAAGCGTCGTCTGGTCCTCGTCGGCAATGGCATGGCCGGCATGCGCACGGTCGAGGAGCTGATGAAGCAGGCTCCCGACCAGTGGGAGATTGTCGTCTTCGGCGCGGAGCCCTACGGCAACTACAACCGCATCCTGCTCTCGCCGGTGCTGGCGGGCGAGAAGAAGAAGGAAGAAATCGTCCTGCACTCGCCCGAGTGGTATGTGGAGCACGGGGTCACGCTCCACATGGGCGACCCGGTCGTTTTCATCGATCGACGCAGGCGAAGAGTGAAGTCGCAGAACGGGGTCGAGGTGGCGTATGACCGGCTGCTGCTTGCGACAGGTTCACATCCCATCGTGCTGCCGATTCCGGGCGCGAAGCTGCCGGGCGTGATCACGTTCCGCGATCTCGCTGACGTGGACGCGATGTTGAAGCGGGCGGGACGCGGCCGTCGCGCCGTGGTGATCGGCGGCGGACTGCTCGGTCTCGAAGCGGCGAACGGATTGCACATGCGCGGGATGGACGTCACCGTCGTCCACCTGCTCGACACGTTGATGGAGCGGCAGGTCGACTCCGCGGCGGCGGCGCTGCTGCGCGCCTCGCTCACGAGCCGTGGCATCGCGTTCAAGATGCCCGCACAGACGACCGAGCTCGTGGGGGATGATCACGTGCGCGCCGTTCGCTTCAAGGACGGCACACAGATCGAAGCCGATCTCGTGGTGATGGCGGTCGGGGTGCGGCCGAACACCGATCTCGCGCAGTCTGCCGGTCTTCAGTGCGAGCGGGGCGTGCTCGTGGACGACACGCTGCAGACCTACGATCCCGCGATCTACGCGGTGGGCGAATGCGTTCAGCACCGCAAGATCACGTTCGGACTCGTGGCTCCGTTGTGGGAGCAGGCGCGCGTGTGCGCGATGCATCTCGCGGAGCGCGGCGTGTCGCGCTATCGCGGGTCATTGCCGGCCACACAGCTCAAGGTCACGGGCATCGATCTTTACTCCGCCGGTGAGTTCCACGGCAGCGAGCATGCGGAGGACATCGTGCTCCGCGACCCGGGCCGTCGTGTGTACAAGCGGCTCATCGTTCGCAATAACAAACTGCGTGGGGCGGTTCTGTTCGGCGATACGAGCGCGGGCCCGTGGTACGCGCAACTCATCGAAGCGGGCGAGGACGTGGCGGGCCTGCGGGATCGCCTGTTATTCGGGCCTGACGCCGCATGACGGCCGCCGTCCGCACGACATGCCCCTACTGTGGCGTGGGGTGCGGCGTCCTCGCGAGCCAGCAGTTCGGCAAGGTTCAGGTCGCGGGCGATCCGGCGCATCCCGCCAATCGTGGACGGCTTTGTTCGAAGGGCGCGGCGCTCGCGGAGACGCTCGGGCCCGAGGATCGGTTGTTGTATCCGGCCGTGCGGGGGCAGCGCGTGTCCTGGAACGAGGCGCTCACGCATGTGGCGGACGGGTTCGCGCGCATCATTCGCGAGCATGGGCGTGAGGCCGTGGCGTTCTACGTTTCGGGGCAGTTGCTCACCGAGGATTACTACGTCGCCAACAAGCTGATGAAAGGGTTCATCGGCACCGCGAACATCGATACGAACTCGCGGCTGTGCATGGCCTCCGCGGTTGCGGGCCACAAGCGGGCGTTCGGTGCGGATGTCGTGCCGGTCTGCTATGACGACCTCGAGCTTGCGGATCTGATCGTGCTGGTGGGCTCGAACGCAGCCTGGTGCCACCCGATCCTGTTCCAGCGGATCATGAAAGCTCGCGAGCAGCGGCCGGATCTCCAGGTCGTTGTCATCGATCCGCGTCGCACGCCGACTTGCGAGATCGCGTCGCTGCATCTTCCGGTGCGTGCTGGGTCGGATGTGTGGCTGTTCGCGGGCTTGCTGTCGCACCTGCACGAGCATGGGCACGTTGATGGCGCGTTCGTAGCCAAGCACACCGCGGGTGCTTCGGGGGCGCTGGCTGTCGCGCATGCGCAGGCACATGACATCGAAGTTGTCGCGAAAGCGTGCAGGGTAGATGTGGGGCGCATTCGCCAGTTCTATGACCTCTTTGCGCGCACGGAGCGCACCGTCACGGCGTTCTCGATGGGGGTGAACCAGTCTTCACAGGGCACGGACAAGGTAAACAGCATCATCAACTGTCACCTTCTCACCGGGCGCATCGGCAGGCCGGGAATGGGACCGTTTTCCGTAACGGGCCAGCCGAACGCGATGGGCGGACGTGAAGTGGGCGGCATGGCGAACATGCTCGCCGCGCACATGGATGTGGCGGATGTCGAGCACCGGAGCACGGTGCAGACTTTCTGGAACAGCCCGACGATTGCGACGGACGTTGGCCACAAGGCCGTCGATATGTTCGAGGCGATCCGGGATGGGCGCATTCGTGCCGTGTGGATCATGGCGACGAATCCCGTGGTGAGTCTTCCGGAAGCGGATCGCGTGCGTGAAGCGCTAGAGCGCTGCGAGCTCGTCGTGGTGTCAGATTGCGTGGCGAAGAACGACACGATTGCCTATGCGCACGTGCTGTTGCCCGCAGCAGCATGGGGAGAGAAGGACGGCACGGTGACGAACTCCGAGCGTCGCATCAGCCGACAGCGCGCCTTCCTGCCTCTTCCGGGTGAGGCGAAGCCGGACTGGTGGATCGTCTGCGAAGTCGCGCGGCGCATGGGTTTTGCTGCCGCGTTCGACTACCGCTCGTCGCACGATATCTTCGCAGAGCATGCGGCGCTTTCAGGTTTCCGCAATGAGGGCAGTCGCGCCTTCGACATTGCCGGCCTCGCGGAGTTGTCCCGCGCGGAGTACGACACGCTCGAGCCGATTCAATGGCCCGTGCCGAAGGCGCTGCCGAGCGCCTCCTTGCTCAAAGGCACCGCGCGCCTCGCAGTCGACGGCCGCTTCTACTCCCCCGATGGCAAGGCGCGCTTTGTACCAACGCCCCCACGCGCTCCAGCCAACAGCCCTGACGAGGACTTTCCGCTCGTCCTCAACACCGGCCGTATCCGCGACCAGTGGCACACCATGACCCGCACGGGCCGCGTGGCCCGTCTCGCGGACCACCTGGCCGAGCCTTACGTCGACATGCACGCCCAGGACGCGCTGAACGCCGGCGTCCGCGAGGGCGAGCTCGCGCGAGTGAGCACCCGCTGGGGGTCGATGGTTGCGCGATTGCGCACCAGCGGCGAGATCGCGCGCGGCGCCATCTTCGTGCCTATCCACTGGAGCGCGACGAACGCCTCCGACGCGCGCCTCGGCGCGCTCGTGAATGCTGTGGTCGATCCGATCTCCGGCGAGCCGGAGTTCAAGCACACTCCCGCGCGCGTGGATCCCATGCGCGTCGAGTGGCACGGTGTGCTCTACACCCGCGATCACCCCGACAACACCATTGCCCCCGACGTGACCTGGTGGACGCGCGTGCGCGGCCAGGACTTCCTGCGCTACGAAATCGCCGGCCGCGAAAAGCTGTTCAGCCCCGGCATCGACTCGCGCCAGTATCGCGAAGCGTGGGTTCACAATCTGCTCGGCGCACCTTCACCCGATTCGAGTTACCTCGACTACGAAGACGCGGCCAGCGGCCTCTACCGCGCGGCGCATATTTCGGGTGACAAGCTTCTCGCCTGCGTCTTCCTCGCCGCACGGCCTCAGATGCTGCCCTCGCGCGAGTGGCTCGCGACCCTGCTTTCCAAACGCCGCATCGACGACAACGATCGGCGCGCCCTGCTTGCCGGTCGCCCCCTCAGCGCGGCGAACGCGGACGCCGGTCCCGTCGTCTGCAGCTGCTTCCGCATTGGCCGATCGGCCATTACGAGCGCCATCCGCTGCCACGGCCTGAGAACGGTGACCCAGGTGGGGGAACACACCCGAGCCGGCACGAACTGCGGGTCCTGTGTTCCCGAAATCGGTACCCTGATCGCCGCAAACAGTCCGTGACTGCCTGAACGCCGGATCTTCCGCGCGCGTTTCGGAGCCGAGCCCGTCCGCGGCGTGCACCCCTCGCATCGGATGCAACGGCGCGTCCGCCCGTCGAGCTACCCTACGGGTCTTTTTCCGCCCGAGGATGCTCCTCATGAAGATCCTTCTAGCGTCGCTGCTGGCGCTCGCCTCACTCGGCGCCCACGCGGAAACCGTGCTCATCACGGGCGCCAACCAGGGCATCGGCCTCGAGTTCGCGCGCCAGTACGCCGCGCGCGGCTGGACGGTGATCGCCACCCATCGGCGCGACAGGGAGCCCGAGGATCTCGTGGCGCTGAGAAAGCAGCATCCGAAAGTGCGCATCGAGCGCATGGATGTCACGAACCACGCCGAGATCGATGCGCTCGCCGCGAAGCTGAAGGGCGAGCCCATCGACATGATCATCAACAACGCCGCCCTGAAGCGCACGGGCCCGATCACCGACCCCAACGCGAACAAGGACCAGAAGCTAGGCACGCTCGACTACGCGCTCTTCGACGATTTCATGCACACGAACGTGACCGGCCCCTTGCGCATCGCGGAGGCCTTTCGTGAGAACGTGAAGCGCAGCCGGCTGAAGAAGTTCATCTCCATCAGCTCGGCGGCCGGCACCGTGTCGGTTCTGCCGCGTGCCGGAGACAATTACTGGTATCGCATCAGCAAGTCGGCCCTCAACCAGGCGATGCGCCTCGTTTCGGTCGACTTCAAGCCGGACGGCATCCTGGTCGCCTTCTTCCATCCGGGCGGCGTCAGGACCGAGAGCTTCAAGAACCTCGACATCAAGGGCCTCGAAGAAACCGATGTCGCCGTGACGAGGCTCGTGAAGACGATTGATGGATTGACGATGGCCGACACGGGCCGCTTCCTGCGGCCCGACGGCACAGATCAGCCTTGGTAAGACTACGGGGGATTCTCATGACGATGAAGAACGCCATTGTGGCACTCGTGCTCACGACCTGCTTCGCCGCGGGCACTGCATTCGCATCCGATGCGGACATTCTGCGGGAGGCGAAGGATCGCGCGGACATCGCGCAGCTCATGTGGAACTACTGCCGGGCGCTCGATACGCTCAATGAAGACGCGTATGCGAGTGCGTACACCGAAGACGGTGAGTTCAGCTCCGGCTCGGCGATCCCCGCGACGAAAGGGCGCGCGGCGCTGAAGAAAATGGTCGCGGACCTGAAGAAGCAGCGCGCCGAGCGGGAGGCGAAAGGCGAGCCGAAGCGACCACCCATGCGGCACATCATCACGAACTCGCACATCGAGTTCATCGACAAGGATCACGCCCGGTATCACTCGTACTGGATGACGGTGTTCGAGGGCGTCGGACGGCAGGTGAAGCCGGATGTGGCGGCCGCGGGGCGCGGACTCGATGAGCTGGTCCGGGTGAACGGCAAGTGGCTCATCAAGAAGCGGGACGTGCAGCCGAAGGATTGAGAGAAGAGGCCCTCAATCGCCGGGCGGCTGAGAGCCGCTCGGTGGCCCCGCGTGTAGCCATGGCGATGCCGCTCACCGCCACCCGCACTGCTGCCCCTTGTTCTGCTCCTTGAGCCACGCGATCAGCGGCTGGAAGTACTCGATGATCGCGCCGGCATCCATCTCCCGCCCGCCCGTCAGCTTCTGAAGCGCATCGGGCCAGGGCTCGCTCGCGCCGAGCGCCAGCATTTCCTGAAACTTCCTGCCGGCCTCCTTGCTGCCGAACACCGAGCACTCGTGCAGCGGCCCCTTGAACCCGGCCGCATCACACAGCGCCTTGTGAAACTGGAACTGCAGGATGTACGAGAGGAAATACCGCGTATACGGCGTGTTGGCCGGAATGTGGTACTTGGCACCGGGGTCGAAATCCTGCTCGGTCCGCTCGACCGGCGGCACGATGCCCTGGTACTGCCGCCGCAGGTCCCACCAGGCCTGGTTGTAGTGATCCGGCGTGATCTCCCCCGAGAACACCTTCCAGCGCCACAGGTCGATGACGCGCCCGAACGGCAGGAAGGCGATCTTGTCGAGCGCCATCTTCATCTGCTGGTTGATCACCGCCTGCTCGCTCGGCTTCACCGGATTGATGAGCCCGATCTTCGCGAGATACCCCGGCGTGACGGAGAGATTCACCGTATCGCCGATCGCTTCATGAAACCCGTCGTTCGCGCCCCCGCGGAACAGGCCCGGCAGCGAGTTGTAGCTCAGGTAGTAGTAGATGTGCCCGAGCTCGTGATAGATGGTGAAGAGATCCTCTTCCGTCGGGTTGATGCAGAGCTTGATGCGCACATCGTCCACGGAAGGGTCCATGTCCCACGCGCTCGCGTGACACACCACGTCCCGATCCCGCGGCCGCACGAGCATCGAGCGCTCCCAGAACGTCTGCGGTAGCGTCGGGAACCCGAGTGAGGTGTAGAAGCTCTCCGCGGAGCGCGTCATCTTCTCCGCGTCCCACTTGTCCGCCTTCAGCTTGCGATCCGCGCTCTCGATGCTCGCGCTGGGATACGGCTTGAGAATGTCGTCGTAGATGTTATTCCACTGCTGCGACCACATGTTCCCCAGCAGCTGCGCCGGGATCGGCTGGCCCGCCGGCACTTTGTCGTCGCCGTACTTCTTCGCGAGCACCGCCCGCGTGTGGCAATGAAGCTCGTCGTAGAGCGGCTTCACCTGCTGCCACAGCTTCTCGACGGTGGCGTCGAACTCTTCGGGCGACATGTCGTACTTCGAGCGCCACATGACGCCCAGGTCCTTGAAGCCGAGCTCGCGCGCGCCTTCGTTCGCGAGTGCGGCGAACTTCTCGTACGGCTCACGCATCGAGGTGCCCACGTCGTGCCAGCCCTTCCAGGCCTCCACGAGCTCGTCGTAGTTGCGGCTGTTCGCGAGCACTTGCGACAACTGGTCGAGGTTCTTGCAGCTGTCAGGACCGTTGGGGCAGTACTTGCCCGCGCCGTACAAGGCGTCGAGGCGCGCCATCAGCTGCGTGAGCTGGGCGCGTTTCTGCGGGTCTGCCGGCGCGGGGGCCGAGACATTGAGCCGCAGCAACTTGATGGCCCGTGCCGTGGCGGGCGAGAGTGCCTCGCCGTCGTACCGCTTCGATTCGGCGGCGGACTGGCTGATGAACCCGAGCAGGCGGTCCGTCGCCCGGGCGTTCAGGAACTGCGTATCGAAGTTGATGAAGGTGTTCTGCGTGAACTCCGCGGCCGCCTGCTCTTTCTCGAGCACGTCGTTTTCCCGGTTGAAACGGGCGACGAACTCGTCCGCGCTCTCCGGTTTTGCGGCCTCGACGCCGCTCGAGGGCTGGGCGGAACAGCCCGCGAGGGCGAGCAAGAGCGCCGCGACCGTCCCCACGAGCAGTCCGTGTTCGATAGGGCCGTCTGCGCGCGGCTGGAAAGTCGCGGCGCTCATTTCGTGCCGAAGCCCGGCGCTTCTGCCGGGAACGGGTCGCGAAGTCGCAGTGTGATCGGTCATCAGCGTGCCGTTGGGGTTCTGCACCGCAGGGGTGCGATGGCCGCCGAGTCTGACGAAGCACCCGGGGGCCAGCAAGGTCACGGCACGCGCCTCAACTAAAGACGGCGGCGAGCGCGTTTTCCGTCGTCCAGTGCAAGAGGATCTCAGGCGCGGCGAGCGCGCGCCTCAGGAGTCGGCCTGTTCCTTCTGCTGCTCGAGGCGCATCTTCATGAGGATGCGCGCCATCAGCATCCCGCCCTCGTAGAGGAGGTACATCGGAACGGCCATGATGGACTGCGATATGGCATCCGGCGGCGTGAGCAGCGCCGCCACGACGAAAATGCCGATGAGCACGTAACCGCGCGCGGCCTTGAGCTTCTCCACGCTGATGATGCCCGTGAGCACGAGCAGCACCACCGCGACCGGCACTTCGAAAGCGATGCCGAAGCACAGGGACATCGTGATGACGAAGTCCAGGTACTGCGTGATGTCGGGCAAGACCTGCGTGCTCTTTGGCGCGTTCTGCACGAAGTACTGGAACATCACCGGGAACACGAACTCGTACGCGAACGCGACGCCCACGTAGAAGAGCACCACCGAGGAGACCACCAGCGGAATGGCGAACTTCTTCTCGTGCTTGTACAGCCCGGGCGCCACGAAGCCCCAGATCTGCCACAGCACGTACGGGATCGCGATGAGGAGCCCCACCACGCACGCGAGCTTGAAAGGCGCCATGAACGGCGACACGACACCCGTGGCGATCAGCTTCGCGCCCGCCGGCATCTGCGCCTGGATCGGCTGCGCGACGAAGTCGTAGATGTCGTTCTGGAAATAAAGGCAAGGCGCGGCGCAGATCGCCACGGCAATCAGGCAGCGCACCAGCCGATCACGGAGCTCCAGCAGATGGGAGATCAACGTGCCTTCGGCCAGATTCTCTTTTTCAGATTCCCCGCTCATGCGTCTGGGTAATGAAGTCGCCCGGCTTGCGTGGTGGATCGTCGTGGTCGTGGGCGTACTGCGACTTTACAGGGGAAGGCTGCGGGGTGCTCGGTTCGGCGCTGGTGACTTCCGCTGCCGTCTCCCCGGCAGCCCCAGCGCGGGCATAGGCCGGCGGCTGATACTCAGTGGCCTCGGGCTCCGGCGCGGGGCCGTTGTGATCCGAATGGGCGGTTTCTGCCGCGGCGTTCGATGTGCTGGGCTCGGTCGGAGCTTCCGTGGCGCCGGGTGCGGATTCCGCCGCCGCATCGCTCTCCGCGACGGCGCTGGAGTGAGGGTCCTCGCCGGTCACGCCGCTATACACGTTCTGCGTGCCGCCGTCGTGTGGCGCATTCGCGTCCGGCGCAGGAGGGGCGGTGGCGGTCTCGGCCGCTGCCACGTCCTGCTCAGCGCGCTCGGACTCCTTCGCTTTGGTCTTGTTCGTTTCCACGACCTGGACTTCCTCTTCCAGCTGCTCGCGGAACTGGCGCGCCATGGCGCGGGCCCGGCCGACCCAGCGCCCGACCTGCGCGGCCACGCGCGGCAGCTTCTCCGGCCCCAGCACGACCAGGGCCAGAACGGAGATGACCAGGATTTCGGTGAAGCCGACTTCGAACATCGAGGAGCGGCGTCAGGCGCGCGTGGCGGGCCCGATCAGGCCTGGCGATCCTTGCTTTCGGCGGAGGCTTTCTCCGCGAACTCCGCATCCGGTGCGTCGCTGCGAAGCTTCTTCATGTCTTCCGACTTCTTCTGTTCCTCGTCATCGCCCTCGTTCATCGCCTTCTTGAAACCTTTGACGGCGCCGCCGAGGTCGGAACCGATCGTCTTCAGTTTCTTCGCGCCAAAAACGAGGAGCGCAATGGCCAGGATGACCAGAAGCTCTTTCATCCCAATACCACCCATGACTCGACTCCTGCGTAAAACCAGTGTTTGAAACTGCAACCATGATAGGGCAAAGAGCCCGCGCCGGCTCGTAAAGTTCTTGTTTCACCGTGGATTGCTCCCGGTGTCCGGCTGCCGGCCGGGGGCCTCCAGCCAGAACGTGACGGGCCCATCGTTCGTCAGCGAAACCTGCATGTCGGCACCGAACTCGCCCGCGGCCACGATCGGGTGTCTCGCGCGGGCGCGTTCGAGAAGGTAATCAAAGAGCTGGCGCGCCACATCCGGGGCCGCGGCCGTGCTGAACCCTGCCCTCGTGCCGTTGCGCGTGTCCGCGGCGAGCGTGAATTGCGGAACGAGCAAAAGACCTCCGCCGATGGCGCGGAGGTCCGCTTTCATGCGGCTTTCCTCGTCCGGGAATACACGATAAGTCAGCACCCGCTCCAGGAGCCGGTCGGCCGCCGTCTCGTCATCGCCCCGGGCGACACCGATGAGCGCGAGGATCCCGCGCCCTATAGCGCCGCTGATCCGGTTTCCAATACGTACTTCTGCGTGGGTCACGCGCTGGATAAGGGCAATCATGCGCTTAGGGTACCGTCTTTGAGCCTGGCGGCCTTTCCCGCACGGTCAGGCACTTCCGTTGGCATTTGCGAGGGCGAATCCGTAAGATTCGACCCCGTTTTTGTCTGGGCGGAGCTTGGAAATAATGCGGTCTCGGTTGGGTTCGGCGGCTTTTCTGGCGTTACTGGCTTCCACCGCATTGGCGTGCTCCACCGCTTTTGCCCAGACGGCAGGGGATGCCAAGCGCGGCAAGGATCTCGCCAACACCTGCCTCGGGTGCCACGGCATCCCGGGCTACAAGAACGCCTATCCGAACTACAGCGTCCCCAAGCTCGAGGGGCAGCACCCCGAGTACATCGTGCTCGCCCTGCAGGCCTACCGCTCGGGTGAGCGCTCGCACATCACGATGCATGCGCAGGCCTCGTCCCTCTCGGATCAGGACATGGCGGACATCGCCGCGTACTTCAGCGGTGAGGTGGTGAGCAAGGACAACAATCCTGCTGAAGGCCCCACGCCGCCGGCGGTTGCCGTGTGCGTCGCCTGCCACGGTGACAACGGCGTTGGCATCACGGGCCAGTACCCGACGCTCGCCGGCCAGCACGCCGACTACCTCGAGCAGGCGCTCATCGAGTATCGCAAGGGCGGCCGCAAGAACCCGATCATGGGCACCTTCGCGAACCAGATCAAAGAAGAAGACATCCGCGTGATCGCGCGGTACTACGCCAAGCAGCGCCCGACGCTCCACAGCGAGGCCCGCCCGAGCTCGGTGCTCACGGCCGACTCGGAGCACTGAGCCGCGAGATTTCCGGTTGATGTGATGTGAAAAGGCCCGGTTCAACGCCGGGCCTTTTTCATGTCTATTTCTTCGCCAGCTTCTCGAGGA
>JBDZVF010000696.1:0-2135 GCA_040255575.1 Pseudomonadota bacterium
TGTGATCGTCGGCTCGTGCATAGAGATGTGAGGCTCCCGCTTTCGTCGGCCCGCGCGTTTCGGGCACCATAGCAAAATGCAAACCAGACATCTCGCACGGCGCGATCATGCGCTCCTCCGCACCGCCGTGGCCCTCGCTGCCGTCGTTGCCATCTCGGCCTTCGATTTCGCCTCCGTCGCGCTGGCGCAGGCACCCTCGGTGCCCGTCACGCTGCGCCGGGAAAGCGGCAATCTGGTGCTCGAGGGCGTGCCGCCGCGCGACCCGGCGATGACCGAGCGGGTCGGCCGCTACCTGAATGGCCGAAGCGCGAAGTTCCTCGACTGGCAGCCGGATGGCGCCCTGCTCGTCTCGACGCGGTTCGGCGAGGTCGACCAGGTTCACCGCATCGTCGCGCCCCTCGGCACCCGCGAGCAGCTCACGTTCCACTCCGAGCCGATCACCGTCGCGGTGGCCAACTCCAACGGCTTCGCCTTTCTCAAGGACAAGGGCGGCGACGAAAACGCCCAGATCTACTATTACCGGAACGCGGATCGCAGCACGCGGCTGCTGACGGACGGCAAATCGCTCAACGGCAGCCCGGTCTGGGCCCACGACGGCAAACGCCTCGCGTTCTATAGCAATGCGCGTGATGGCGTCAGCTACGACATCTACGTCGTCGATGTCGACTCCGACGCAGCGCCTCGGCTCATCTCCGCCGGCAAGCAGGACACCTGGTTTCCGCTCGACTGGTCGCCCGACGACACGAGGCTTCTGCTGCAGCGGTATGTCTCCATCAACGAGAGCTATCTCTTCATCGCGGACGTGAACACCGGCATCGTCACGCCAGTAGGTGAGGCGGAGGGGGACAACGGAAGGAGCAGCGGCAATCGCGCGCCCGCGCGCCGGCGGGTGGATCGCAAGAACGACGGCAAGGTGGGGATCGTCGGCGCCAAGTTCGCGCCGGACGGCCGCGGCATCTACCTCGCATCGGACGAAGCGGGCGAGTTCGCCACGCTCTTCTATTACGACCCCGTTACTGGTGAGAAGCGCGCCGTATCGCCGGAGGGCGCGCAGTGGGACGTGGATACGTTCGACGTGAGTCCGGACGGCCGCTACATCGCCTACGTGATGAACGAGGACGGCCGCAGCCGGCTCACCGTCATCGACCAGACGATGAAGCTCGATCTCGCGCCGCCCGGTGTGCCGGAGGGCCGCATCACGGAAGTGCGCTTCGATCGCAGTGGCAAGAAGCTCGCGTTTTCGGCAGAGGCCGCGCAGTCTCCGCGCGACGCTTACGTATATGACCTCGCCAGGAGCTCGCTCGAGCGCTGGACGCAGAGCGAGGTCGGGCCGGTGGACAGCAGCACGTTCGTGCCGGCGGAGCTCATTCATTACCCCACGTGGGATCGCGTGGGCGGCAAGCAGCGCATGCTTTCCGCGTATCTCTACACGCCGAAGACGCCCGGGCCCCATCCCGTGCTCATCCACATTCATGGCGGCCCGGAGGCTCAGTACCGGCCGGGCTACGAGGCGTTCTTCCAGTTCCTGGTGAACGAGCTCGGCTACGCCGTGATTGCGCCGAACGTGCGGGGCTCGTCCGGTTACGGCAAGACCTTCCTCAAGCTGGATAACGGCGTGCTTCGCGAAGACGCGGTGAAGGACATCGGCTCGCTGCTCGTGTGGATCGGTGTGCAGCCGGTGCTCGACCGGGATCGCATCGTGGTGATGGGCGGCTCATACGGCGGTTACATGAGCCTTGCCGCGCTGGTGTCTTACAGCGATCGGCTGCGCGGCGGCATCGATGTGGTGGGCATCAGCAACTTCAACACCTTCCTCAGCAACACGTCGCCGTACCGGAAGGATTTGCGGCGGCAGGAGTATGGGGACGAGCGCGACCCGAGAATGCGCGCGTTCTTCTCGCGCATTTCCCCGTTCAACAATTCGACCTCGATCCGACGGCCGCTGCTGGTGGTGCAGGGGCTGAACGATCCGCGGGTGCCGGCGTCCGAGTCGGAGCAGATGGTGGCGCGGGTTCGGGCCAATGGCGGGGAGGCCTGGTATCTCGCGGCCAAGGATGAAGGGCACGGGTTCCGCAAGAAGGCGAACCGGGACTTCTATCTCGAGACGGTCGCGACCTTCCTCGAGAAGCTGGCGA
>JBDZVF010000186.1:0-11193 GCA_040255575.1 Pseudomonadota bacterium
CCGCTGGCGGTGACCACGGCACGCACGGTCATTTCGTTGCGGGTCAGCGTGCCCGTCTTGTCGGACGCAATGACGTTCGCCGAGCCCAGCGTTTCAACAGCCGCGAGATGCCGCACGATCGCGTTGCGCCGGGCCATCCGCTGCACGCCCAGAGCCAGCACGGCAGTGACCACGGCCGGCAGGCCTTCAGGCACGGCCGCAACCGCGAGCGCGACCCCGAGGATGAGCACATCCAGCAACGCCGCGAGCCCGTGCACCTCTTCGACGAGCAATATCGTCAGGATCATGGCCACCGCGATGACGATGACGACGATCCCCAGCAACCGCGCAACTCGCGCGAGCTCCTTCTGAAGAGGTGTGGCTTCGTCGGGCGTCGCGTGCAGCATGCCGGCGATGCGGCCGAGCTGCGTCTGCATGCCCGTGGCGGTGACCACTCCAACGCCCCGCCCATAGGTGGCCGCCGTACCGCTGAAAATCATATTGTCCCGATCACCCACGCCTGCATCCCTGGCGACCGGATCGGTCTGTTTGCTCACCGGCAGACTCTCACCAGTGAGCGCGGCCTCCGCGGTCTGCAAGGCCGTGGCCGAAACCAGGCGCGCATCGGCCGGAATCGTGTCGCCTTCCTCGATGAGAATGAGATCGCCCGGCACGAGCTCCGCCGCATCCACACGTTGCCTTTGCCCGCCCCGCTTGACGTTGGCCTGCGCCGCCGACATGCGCCGAAGCGCGGTAACGGCCTGTTCCGCGCGCGAGCGCTGCACGTAACCCATCAGCGCGTTCAGGAGCACCACCGCGAGGATCGCGATGGCCTCGTAAGGCAACGCGGCATCGCGCTCCAGCAGCCACAAGGCTGCGGAAATGCCGGTCGCGATCAGAAGCAGGATGACGAGCGGATCCTGAAACTGCGCGAGGAAACGGCGCCAGGCCGGCGGCCGGCGTTCCGAGGCGAGCTCGTTCCGGCCGTACTGCCTGAGGCGCCGAGCGGCCTCGTCTTCGCTCAATCCCTGCCTGGGGTCGGTGCCAAGCCTTTCCAGCACCGCCTGGATCGGCTGGGCGTAGGGCATGTCGACGGCATGGGTCGCCTGCGGCGTCTGTGTGGTGGGCGGCATGAAGGCATTCGCGACCAACGGGCAGTTCTCCCCATCTTACGCGGAGCGGAGAAACCGGATCGACGCGCCACGCGGCACCGGGCTGCGTTACGCCAGCGCAGCCCGAAGCATCGAGCCAACTGCCCGAGCACTGGGCCGACCGCCCGGACATCGAGCCAACCGCCGGACTTCGAGCCAACCGCCGGACATCGAGCCAACCGCCGGACGTCGAGCCAGCCGCCGGACGTCGAGCCAGCCGCCCGGCCCGTCAGCGACTATCGCACCCCGGCCGTCACAGGCGCGGCAACGGCGGTCTTGCGGGCGTAGAACGTCGCGACCTCGCCGATTTCTTCCGGCGTCATGTTCCGGACCATGTTGCGCATCTGGGCCTGCGCATCGTTGCGGCGTGTGCCATTCGCGAACGCCTCGAGCTGCATCACGAGATACTGCCGCGGCATGCCTTCCAGCCACGGCGCGCCGAACTTCTGGTCCACGCCGCCATGACACGAGATGCACGGCGCGATGTTTCGTAGCGGGTCCCCGACCCGCACCAGCGCGGGCAAGGTCTCGTCGTATGTCGTCGGCGCCGTCCGGGCTTTTGGAAGCGATGCATAGTACGCAGCGAGATCGCGAATGCTCGCATCACTGAGACCTTGTGCGATCGCCTGCATGATCGGGCTCGCGCGATCGCCGCTGCGGTAATCCTCGAGCTGCTTGATGACCACTTCCGGATACTGGCCTGCAAGGTTGGGCGAGTTGGACGCGCTCATGCCCTGCGCGCCATGGCACATCGTGCAGTTCAGCGCGAGGGTCGCCCCGCGCCCGACCGAAGCACTCGTAGCGGCTCGCGCCATCGATCGGTCGAGCACCACGCGCGTGCTGTTGCCTCGGAGCGCGTCCGCAGCGCTATCGCCCCATCGCGCGGGAACGCCGGCGGCCCGGCAAAGCGCCGTCCACATGCCTTGCGCGGTGAAATCCGGGTGAACCGAGGGCAGCCACAGAAAGCCCACCAACATCGCAAGAACGGTGAGCGCCACGAGCGCCAGCACACTCCGTCTGACCAGGGTGTCGCGCCCGTCCATCATCGACTCCCGATGGGAATGATGGGCACGGATGCTTCGCGCACCGAAGCCAGCTGGACTATGGGGTAGCCATAGTTCACCACCGTGAGCGCAATCATCATGGTTACCCAAACGGCGAAGCCATTCAGCGCAGCGGGAGTGTGTGCCACGGCGTGAACCGCTTCGCTGAACGTGTAGGGCGCCGGCTCGCCGGACCCCCGGCGGGCTCTCGCGAGAATCGCAACGAACAGCACGGCCGAGGCGACCACCAGCAGGCCGCCAATCGTTGAAGCAGTGACGGTCCATGCCTGCGGGTGCAGGGCCGGATCGGTGTAGTCGTAATACGCCATGCGCCTCGGCATCCCAAGAAGACCGACCCAGTGCCACGGAAGCGTGAGGATCATCATCCCGATGAACCACAACCACAGCTGTATCCGCATCGCTCGCGCAGAGAGCGGCGCGCTATCCATGAGCTGTGGCCACAGGTCGTAGGCAATCACGAAGTACATGATCACCACGGTGCCGCCGAAGATCAGATGGAAATGCCCCGTGACCCACTGCGTGTTATGGATCGTCTCGTTCAGCTGGTAGCTCATGTTGATGATGCCGCCCGCGCCACCGAGCCCCAGCATCACAAAGGAGAAAGTCACCGCCAGCATCACCGGGTTATCCCACGGCAGCGCCTTCACCCAGCCGAAGGCGCCCTTTCCTCCGCGCAACCGAGCGGCGATCTCGATCGACGCCACAATCGTGAACACGGTAAGAAAGGTCGGCACCGTGACCATCGCGGTCATCACCGCGTGCACGAACTTGAAGCCGGCCCCCACCTGCGGATCGGCAAACAGGTGATGAATGCCGATAGGCATCGAGAACACGAGAAACAGCGCGAAGGCGACGCGGCCCATCGTGTCGCTGTAGAGCCGGCCGCCAATCGCCCGCGGCACGATGCTGTAGAAGGCGATGTAAGCGGGTATCAGCCAGAAATAGACGATGGCGTGCAGCGTCCAGGAGAAGAGCACGCGTGCCAGCCCAGCGTTGATCGTGTCCGTGAGACCAAAGGAGGCCGGCAGAATCAGCACGAGCACCTCGGAGGCTGCACCAACCGACGTCCACGCCCACAGGTATGCGCCCGCCACGTTCCCGAACATCGCGAGCGGAACCCGCTCGCCCGGATGCTCCTTCTTCCAGGCCCGCAGGTTGATCGACATGAGGACAACCCACACCCACGACCCCACCACCACCAGGACCACGCCCAGGTAATACGCGGAGCTTGCGAGCATCGGCGGATAGAACGTGTAGAGCACCGAGGCCTTGCCGATACCAATGGTGGTCGCCGCGGTCGCGGTGCCGAGCACAACCATCGCGAACCCTGCCCACGCCCACCGCAACCCGATCAGCGGCCGCTTGAGCGCGAGCTCGCTGATCGCATAACCGAAGCCCATTGCCAGCAGCGTGGGCATCACATAGGCCATCACCGTTCCATGTGCCGTGACGGAACGATAGTAATGCTCGGGGTTGTTGACCCATGCGCTGAGCGGGCTGCGCACGAACATCTGCCACTCCCCGAGCAGGATCGCGCCGAGAAACGCGATGAACGCGACCCAGAAGTGGGCCAGCACCAATCGTTTAGCCAGATACACAGCTCAGCCTTTTTTCCCGGTTCACCCGGCCGAGGAACTCGTTCGCCGAAATCACCTTCACCCGCGCCCACATTGCCTCGTGCCCTGTGCCGCAGTATTCATGGCATGGCATGAGGTGTTCACCGAGCGCGGGGAAGGTCGTCGTGAACGTCGCAACGAAGCCGGGAATCACCATCGTGTTGGCATTGGAGCGCCCCACCACGAAGCCATGAATGGCATCCGTGGCAGTGGCACGAAACGTCACCGGCGTATCCACCGGCACGACGATACATTGCGGAACGAATGAGTATTGCTGGGCGACCACGCGCACGAGCACTTTGCCGTCCGGCCCAAGCGTGGTCCCGAGGTTGCTCTCGACGAACTCGCCCTTCACGTGCAGCGTGTTCACGTCAACGGTTTCCACACGCGACGGCGGCATGGCCGCCCAGTGCAGCCCCGTGAGGATCATCATGCCGACGAGCACGACGATGATGGCGGCGACGATGAGCGCCCAGCGCCGCTCGGAGTCAACCGCGACCGCTTCCGCGTCCGAGCCATGCGAGGGCGTCGCGTTCACTGGACTGCGCCTCGCGGCAGATACGCGAAGAAGTAGAACGCCACGTAAAGCGCAACGACAATCGCGGTTGCGATGCCGGCAAGCGCAAATGCGCCGAGGGGCCCGCGAGCCACGATGTCTTCAATCGCGCGCTGTTGGGACTCGTCGGGCTTGCGGTCTTCGTTCTGTTCCATGGGGCATGCCTCATTCGGGAATCAGCTTGCGCAGCTCGTTCGCCTGCTGCGGAGTGATCGGCGTTCCGGTGTTGTTCCACGCCACGCGGATGTATGTGACGACCGCCGCGACTTCCTCGTCGTTCAGGATATGTGAGTACGGCGGCATGCCGTATGGCCGCGGATTCTTCCGCGTGCCAGGTGCGTAGCCGCCGTTCAACACCATGCGAATGGGATTCACCGGCGAGACCATCAT
The DNA here is from genome assembly GCA_040255575.1 of Pseudomonadota bacterium. Lineage (GTDB taxonomy): Bacteria > Pseudomonadota > Gammaproteobacteria > Steroidobacterales > Steroidobacteraceae > JADGHX01. The sequence continues at coordinate 4,757 of JBDZVF010000186.1, forward strand.
GATGGACTGGTTCCCCGCGAGCGGCGGAAACGCGGGGGCTTTGCCCTCCCCTTCCTCCCCGTGGCACAAGGCGCACTGGCGCTCATAGATGCGGCGTCCGTTCTCCATCACCGTCGGCTCCACGAGGCGCGCCTGACTCGGCGGGCGCGGCTCGGTGTCCCGTTGCGGCAACGATTTCAGGTACACCGCCATTGCCATTGCGTCTTCATCCGTCAGGTATTGCAGACTGTTGTAGACGACTTCTGCCATCGGGCCATACACCGCGCCTCGCATTGAGGTCCCCACCTGCAGCAGGTCCGCGATGTCCTGCAGTGGCCACTCCCCAAGCCCCGCCTCACGGTTCGAGGTCAGGGAGGGCGCGTACCAGTTCTGGTTCGGGATCATGCCGCCCTCGAACTCCCTGGATTCGCTCGATCCGCCGAGGCGATTCACGGCGGTGTGGCACATGGAGCAATGCCCCAGGCCGCGCACCAGATAGGCGCCCCGATTCCACTGCGCAGACTGCGCCGGGTCTGGAACGAACTCGCCCTCGTTGAAGTAGAGGGTGCGCCAGCCGATGAGAAGCTCGCGCTGGTTGAACGGGAAGCGCAATTCATGCGGCTTGTTTTCACGGCGGACCGGCGGCACGGACATGAGGTAGGCGTAGATCGCGTCGCTGTCCGCGCGCGTCACGTACGTGTATGAGGCAAAGGGCATCGCCGGGTACAGAAGCGTGCCGTCGCGTGAGATGCCCGAATGCATCATTCGGTAGAACTCGTCCGCGGTCCACAGGCCGATCCCGGTGTCGTCATCCGGCGTGATGTTGGGTGAGTACAAGTTGCCGAACGGGGTGGGCATTGCGCGACCGCCGGCGAACGCCGCTTCATTCGGTTCCGTATGGCAGGCGATGCAATCGCCCGCCCGCGCAAGATATTCGCCACGAGTGATGATCTCCGTCGTGGCGTTCTGTTTCGGCTCCTCGAGCTTCGGCAGCATGCCCGGGCGCACCAGATACACGGTGACCGCGGCGACGATCACCACCGCCACGATTACGACGACTGCGATGCTGATGCGTCTGCGCATCAATGCTGCTGCGGCTGGCTGCCGCAAGCGAGCGGCATGCGGACGTAATTGGGGGATTCAGGCGAGGGATCGCTGGGTGCTTCCTGCCGCGAGAGCCAGGCTGCGACCGCGGTGATGTCCAGATCCGATAGCCGCGAGGCGACGCGCTTCATGCAATCGGGCTCGGTCGCGTGTCGCTCGCCCACCTGCCAACGGGTGAGCTGCGCCACGATGTAAGTGGGGCGCAGCCCGGCAAGCCCGGGGATTCCCGGCTCCATTCCCGTCAGACGCTCGCCGTGACAGGCCACACACGCGGGGATCCCGCGCCCTGGCTCTCCCACGGTCACGAGAGACTTTCCGCGGGCGATCACTCCGGGCTCGGCTGGCGTGATCTCACGCGCGGCAAACGGCGGGCGCAGGTCGGAAAAATGCTCGGCGATCTCTCGCAGGTAGCTCTCGGGCAGGTACGCCACGAGGTAATTCATCGGCGGATACTTGCGCGTGCCGTTCCGAAACGCGAGGAGCTGGTTGAAGAGGTAGCCCGCGGGCTTGCCGGCGATGCGCGGGAAGTAGCCGTTACTCGTCCCCTGGCCGCTCTGCCCGTGACAAGTGACACAGCCCTGCACGCGCGCCTCGAGCGAATCGAGTCGCTGGAACGCGGGCAGCGCATCGTCGCCCTCTTCGGCCAGGGCCGCGGACGACAGGCATGCGAACGCAAGCAGCGCCGTGATCACGACGCTGCGCACCGGAAGCGAACGACTTGCACGGGGACCAGCCGTGTTGTGATCCATGGTGCCTCCCGAGCGACGCGGGACCGTCAGCAAGCCGCGTTCCGGTGCCGTGCCGGCGGGCACTCATGTCGCGGAAGCGGGTGCTACGAGGCCGTTCGAATCGGTGAGCGCACGTCGATACATCGGCCACCCAGCCTGAGCAGAGCAGCGGCCGCGACGGCCGACGGCACGTTCGAGCTCAGCGGGCGCGCCTGCCGAAGGCCTGCATGCGAATGAGCCACCGACCGCGCGATTCCTGACTACGACTCTCAACGAGCCCGATGAGGCTCGTCCGGATCGGCCCGATTCCGGCGAACGCGAGGATGCTGCGCTCCAGGCTCTTGATCCCGTGCGCTCCGAACAGGAGGCGGTACATCGAAGCCGGCATTCCCATCGTCACAATGATCCGCGCGGACTTGTCCTTCAAAAGGCGCGTCCAGCCACGCCCGTCTGCGCGCGTCTGCATCGCGAATCCCTCGCGGAAAGTCTGTTCCAGGAATCCCTTCAGCAGCGCGGGAAGCGTGCCCAGCCACAGCGGATAACAGAACACGATGTGGTCGGCCCAGCGCAGCGTATCCTGCGCGTCGCGAATGTCCGAGCACGGCTCCTCGTTGCGAAACTCATCCTGTGTTCGCAAGAGCGCGAAGTCGAGCCGCGCGACGTCGATCATGCGCACTTCGTGCCCTTCACCGCGCGCGCCTGCAGCGTAGGCATCGGTCAAGGCATTGCAGAAATGACTGCCGGCCGGATCGGGATGTCCCTGCACGATGGCGATTCGCTTCGACATGGGCACATCTTGGCACTCTCGCGATCTTCCCGACCTGAGGGCCAACGCGATGGGACTAAGGGCTTCTACTGAAGCGCCCCGCCCGGCTCCATTGCCCAGAACTCGTGCGAGTCGAGCCGCAGGCGAGAGGCCGCTTCCAGTGCATCGAGCTGCGCATTGACCGCCGCCTGTGCCGCTTCGAGCGACTGCCGACGGGCCGCGATCGACTCGGTAATGGTGAACTCCCCGAGCGAATAACCGCGCCCGACAGCTGCTGCGTTCGTCGCGCTGCTCGCTGCCACGTCCCGAAGGCGTGCCCACTGCGAGTAGGTGGAACGCATCGCCAGCACCGCCCGGCGTGCGTCCGTCTCGACCTTCAGGCGCACTTCCCGCGCACCCTGTGCCGCTACGCTCGCCTGACTTCGCGCGATCGAGTACTCCGCTCTCCGGCGCGCGCCACCGAGCGGCACCGTGACATTCACGCCCACCACGCGATCGTTGCCATCCAGGTTGTTGCTGAACCTGAGCGCAATGGTCGGATCTGGAATCCGCTCGAGGCCGGCGCGACCCGCGGCAAGCTTTGCTTCGCCGAGCTGGCTCTCCGCCAGCTCGACTTCGTGGTTGTCCGACACGATTCTCATCACCCACTCCTCGTCTGAGCCGGGCGGCAGCTCGGGCGGATCGAGCGACTGCGGTTCGCTGATCTCGAGATCCGGGAAGTGTTGTTTCAACTGCAGCGCCCGCTCCTGCGCCTGTTGATCCGCGGCCATGCGCGCGGCAGCCGCGCGGTCGAGCTCGGTTTGAGCGAGCAGCACTTCAAGGTTGGGCGCGTCGCCGGCCCGCACTCGCGCGCGAGTGCGTTCCACTTGCTCCGTCAGCAGGATTGTCTGCTCACCCAGAAGCTGCGCCTGCCGCTGCGCGCGCAGCCAGTCAAACCATTCCGCAAGCAGCGTGCGGCCTGCCTCGTGCCACGCGTCGGCAAAGGCGGCTTCCCCCACCGCGGCCACCTGAGCACCGAGCGAACGATCGGCCTGCGCTTTGCCGAACAACCGCACGCCCCGGGATAGCTCATAGGTCTGCTCGGAATACGTCGCGCCTATCGCGTCGGTGCGCCGCTGCCCCGCCACACCAACGGCCCACTCGTGCTGCCCGACTTCGAGCTGGCGCTTGCGAGCCGTGGAAATCGCGAGCTCCTCGCGTGCTGCCGCGATCTGCGGGGCGCTCTCAATCGCTGCTCTTGCTGCCGATTCGGACGGAAGCGCGTCCGGGTAGGTGCCGGCAACCGCACACGACCCACCGAGCAGCAGCGTGGCGAGGAGCGCGCGCTTCACGTAAATCTCCCGAATCCGCTCAGCGGCACGGTCCACCAGGCCATCTCCTCCGACCGGAAGCGGCTGCGCAGGCTTTCGACAAGCGGTGCAACGTGCTCGCCTCGCATGAGGATCTGGATGAGATGCCGCCGCGAGCGCCCGCGCACCTGCTCCATCGCGGAGCGCAGCTTCGCGCCGGCACCGACTCCTTCGCCGCGCGTGATGGTGTATCCACGCACCCACTGTGACGCGCTGGCAAGATGATCGAGCACCTCTTCTTCGAGCGCGTCCGGAAGCGCGAGCGTCAACAGGCAATCGTATCCGTCAGTCATGCGGGGGCACGTCCGAATCGAACAAACAGGCTCGGCAGCAGCGCGAGCGTCAGGAGCGTGGAACTCACGAGGCCGCCGATCACGACGATCGCGAGAGGCCGCTGGATCTCAGAGCCAGGCCCCGTCGCGAACAGCAGGGGCACGAGGCCCACCGCGGCGATCGAGGCCGTCATGAGCACCGGCCGCAACCTGCGGCGCGCGCCGCTCAGCACAACCTCGCGGACGTCGGGCTGCTTCATGCTCAGCTGGTTGAAGTGACTGATCATCACGAGCCCGTTCAGCACCGCGATCCCCATGAGCGCAATGAAGCCCACCGATGCCGGCACGGACAGGTATTCGCGGCTGATGGCGAGCGCGAATACACCGCCAATCATCGCAAAGGGGATGTTCGCGAATACGAGCAGCGCCTGTCGAAGCGAGCCGAGTGTCGCAAACAGCACGAGATAGATGAGCCCCAGCGCCACGGGCACCACGATCGCGAGCCGCGCCGCCGTGCGCTGCTGGTTCTCGAACTGGCCGCCCCACGACAGCTGGTATCCAGGGGGCAGCTTCACCGTGGAACCGATCAGATGCTGTGCCTCTTCGACGAAGCCCACGAGATCGCGATCGCGCACGTTCGCGCGAACCACTGCCATTCGCGAGGAGTTCTCGCGCTCGATCTTGAGCGGCCCTTCGCGCACGACGAGATTCGCCAGCTGCGAAAGCGGCACGGCGTTGCCGTTCGAGAGCGGCAGATGCACCTGCCGGAAGAGCTCCGGCGACATTTGCAGGGTCGGGCTGCCGCGCAACAGAAGCGGAAGGCGACGCCCTTCTTCCAGAACGACACCGGCAGTTCGGCCTTCGACGAGCGCGCGCAGATCGTTCTGCAACGTCTCGACGCTCAGGCCCGCCCGCCCGGCCGCCGTGCGATCGATGTCGACCTGCAGGTACTGCACACCCTGGTTTGCGACGGCGACCACGTCCTCGCTCCCCGGAATCTTTCGCAAGGTGGCGCCGATCTCCTGCGCGAGGCGGTCGAGCTCATTCAGATCGGGCCCGAAGATCTTCACGGCGAGATCGCCGCGCACTCCGGAAATGAGCTCCGATACGCGCATGTCGATCGGCTGCGTGAAACTGAAATTGATACCCGCGAACTCGTTGCCGACCGCGCGAATCTGCTCGACGACCCAGTCCTTGTCCTTCACGCGCCAGGCCTCGCGCGGTTTCAGCGCGAGGAAGCTGTCCGTCTCGTTGACGCCCATCGGGTCGAGCCCGAGCTCATCGGAGCCCACGCGCGCCACGATCTTCTGCACTTCCGGCACCTTCTCGAGAATCCGCCGCTGAATGGCCCGGTCGATCTCGCTGGACTGCACGAGATTCACCGAAGGAATCTTCTCGAGCTGCAGGACGACGTCGCCCTCGTCCATCGTCGGCAGGAAAGATTTGCCGACGATGAAAAATAGCGCGACCGCCGCAGCCAGACCCACGGCTGCCGAGCCATACACCGCACGCTCGTGGGATAGAGTCCACTCGAGCGCCCGCGTGTAGCGGGCCTCCAGCCAGCGCACGAAGCGCGGCGGCTCGTGATGAGCCGCACTCAGCAGGTATGACGCCAGAACAGGAATCACCATCAGCGACAACACCAGCGAGCTTGCGAGTGCAAACACGATGGTCAGCGCCACAGGCGCGAACAGCTTTCCCTCCAGCCCCTGCAAGGACAGCAGCGGCAGGAACACGATGATGATGATTCCGATACCCGAAGCCACCGGCACTGCCACTTCCTGCGTGGCGCGGTAGATCAGATGCAAGCGACTCACGCCAGCGCCGTTCCCCGAATTGGTCTGGGGGCGATGCGCTTCCACGTTCTCCACGACGACGACCGCGGCATCGACGAGCAGACCGATCGCAATCGCCAGCCCGCCGAGCGACATGAGATTGGCGGACAACCCGAAGAGCCGCATCGCCAGGAAGGTGGCCAGCGCCGACAGCGGGAGGATCAGCGCAACCACCAGCGCCGCACGTAACTGCCCAAGAAACAGGAACAGCAGGATCAGCACGAGCACGATCGCTTCGCCGAGCGCGCGCGTCACGGTACTCACGGCTCGCTCGATCAGCCGGCCGCGATCGTAGAAGGGCACGATCGTGGTGCCTTCGGGCAGGGAGGCCTCGATCTGCAGCAGCCTCGCGCGCACCTGCTCGACGATCTGCTGCGCGTTCGCGCCGCGCAGGCCGATGACGA
>JBDZVF010000187.1:0-11190 GCA_040255575.1 Pseudomonadota bacterium
CGCGCCGAATGGCCGCGCTTCTCATCTCAAGCCACCCATTGGCCCACCCATTTGCGTGAAGCAACCCGTTGGCGCCACGCCCGCCGTTCTCGAATACCGCCGTCCTCGCCCTCGCCCTCGCCCTCGCCCACCGCGTCGCCCGAGCGCCGCGCGATCGTTAGTCCGGCCGGCATCTTCGTCTGTCGCCGACGACACTCGCGCGAACATCAATACCCACACATCACTTGATGCCCCCCGCGCTCTGCACGCTGGCATTCGCCGTGGCGGTCGCCGCACATCAACGCACGACATCGCACGCACACTCCACACCGCCCACGCCTAACCCCGCACACCCAAATCTCTTTCACTCATACCCCCCACACTTTTCATTCTCTCCCTCAAACGGGAGACACCCCGCCCTGCAAGCAGACACTCACGCTGCGCCTCGCCGGGTGAATATCTACAAAACCTTCCCGCCCGAACAATTGCACCTCGCCCAGTCGCATGAAGCGGCCGGCATTCAAGGTTCAAGTGGAGAGAAGGTCTCATGCGTTTTCGATCAACGATTCTCGCTTCCGCGCTCCTTTCGTCATTCGTCGCTGCGGTTCTCGTCGGTTGCGCGCGCAATGAGGCCGCAACCGTCGCGGCGCCGCCGGCGCCGCAGGTGAGCGTGGCCGAAGCACTGAAGCGCCCCGTCACCGAGTTCGACGAGTTCACCGGTCGCTTCGTCGCGGTGGAGCGTGTGGAAGTGCGCCCGCGCGTGTCGGGTTACATCTCGAGCGTGTCCCTCACGCCGGGCCGTGAAGTGAAGAAGGGTGATCTGCTCTTCACCATCGACCCGCGCCCGTACGAAGCCGCGCTCAAGGGTGCGAAGGCGGAGCTCGCTCGTGCCCGCACGCAGCTCGCGCTCGCGCGATCCGAGCGTGAGCGTGCCGTGAAGCTGCTCGCGCAGCACGCCCTTTCCCAGGAGGAGTTCGACTCTCGTTCGGCCGGAAGCGAGCAGGCCGAGGCGAACGTGCAGGCCGCCGAGGCCGCCGTCGAGACGGCCGCCCTCAATCTTTCGTGGACGCGCGTCGAGTCTCCCATCGCGGGCCTCGTGAGCCGTGAGGAAGTCACCGCCGGCAATCTCGTTTCGGCCGGGCAGACGCTTCTCACCACGGTCGTGTCGGTCGACAAGATCTACGTCGAGTTTGAAACCGACGAGCAGGTGTTCCTCAAGTACGTGGCGCTCGCTCGCGCCGGTGAGCGCGGTAACGCCCGTAATTCGCACCTGCCCGTGTGGATCGGTCTCGCCGACGAGAAAGGCGCTCCGCACGAGGGCGAGATGGTGTTCCTCGACAACGCGCTCGATGCGCAGACCGGCACGATCCGTGCGCGCGCGCTGCTCGATAACAAGGAGCGTCGCTTCACACCCGGCCTCTTCGCGCGCGTGAAGCTCGAGGGGAGCGCCAAGTACGACGCCGTGCTGGTCAACGACAGCGCGATCGGCACGGACCAGAACGTGCGTTACGTGTTCGCCGTCGGGCCCGACAACAAGGTCGAGTACCGCGCGGTGAAGCTCGGCCCCGTCATCGATGATGGGCTGCGCGTTGTGCGTGACGGGCTGAAGCCCGGCGAGCTCATCGTCGTGAACGGTCTGCAGCGCGTGCGCCCTGGTCTCACCATCGCCCCGCAGAAGATCGCGATGGGAGTGAAGAGCTCCCCGTCTTCCAGCGCGCTCGCCTACAACCAATAACCCCCGAAGCGGACGTCAGGGCTGCGGCATCCCCTCCCCCCACCAAGCCCAGCCCTGACGACTCCGCACCACACCCTCCAGGGATGCCACCGTGAAACTTTCTCATTTCTTCATCGAGCGGCCGGTCTTCGCAGCCGTTCTGTCAGCGTTCATCACGATCGCGGGCGCCATCGCGCTCTTCAAGCTGCCGGTGGCCGAGTATCCGGAGGTCGTGCCGCCCACCGTGGTCGTGCGCGCGAGCTATCCGGGCGCCAACCCGAAGGTGATCGCGGAAACCGTCGCTTCACCGCTCGAGCAGGCGATCGTCGGCGTCGAAGACATGCTCTACATGTCTTCGCAGGCGGCGATGGATGGCTCGCTCGTCCTCACTGTCACCTTCAACATCGGCGCCGACATCGATCGCGCGCAGGTCCAGGTGCAGAACCGCGTTTCGCAGGCCCTGCCCCGATTGCCGCAGGAAGTGCGCGATCTCGGCGTCACCACCGCGAAGAGCTCGCCCAACCTCATGGGCGTGGTGCACCTGATCTCGCCTGACGCACGCTACGATTCGCTCTACCTGCGCAACTACGCCGTTCTGAACGTGCGGGACGTGCTCGCTCGCCTGCCCGGCATGGGAGAGGTGCGCATCTTCGGCGCCGGCGATTACTCGATGCGCGTGTGGCTCGATCCGCAGAAGCTTGCCGCGCGCAATCTCACGACGGGCGACGTCATCGGTTCCATCCGCGAGCAGAACCTGCAGGTCGCGGCGGGCCAGATCGGCGCGCCTCCGGGCAACACCGCGGAGTTCCAGGTGGCCCTGCAGTCGCAGGGTCGTCTTCAGGACGAAGACGAGTTCCGCCAGATCGTCATCAAGACAGGTGAAGACGGGCAGATCGTGCGCCTGGGCGATGTGGCGCGCGTCGAGCTCGGCGCGCAGGACTACGCGCTGCGCGGCCTGCTCAACAATCAGAACGCCGTCGCGCTGCCGTTCTCGCAGTCACCAGGGTCGAACGCGCTCCAGCTCTCGAAGGACATCCACGAGACGATGGCTGAGCTGAGCAAGGATTTCCCGGAAGGCATCAAGTACGAAATCATCTACGACACGTCCGAGTTCGTTGAGCAGTCGATCGAAGCGGTGTTCCACACGCTGCTCGAAGCGATTCTGCTCGTCGTTCTTGTCGTCATCCTGTTCCTGCAGACGTGGCGCGCGTCGATCATTCCGCTGGTGGCGGTGCCCGTCTCGGTGATCGGCACGTTCGCCGTGCTGCTGGCGTTTGGGTTCTCCATCAACACGCTATCGCTCTTCGGCCTGGTGCTGGCCATCGGTATCGTGGTCGATGACGCGATCGTCGTCGTGGAGAACGTCGAGCGCCACATCGAAGAAGGGCTGAGTCCGCTGCAAGCCACGAAGGTGGCGATGAACGAAGTGAGCCGCCCGATTGTCGCGATCACTCTCGTGCTGTGCGCGGTGTTCGTGCCGGTTGCGTTCGTCAGCGGGCTTACCGGCGAGTTCTACCGCCAGTTTGCGCTGACCATCGCGATCTCGTCGGTGATCTCGGCGTTCAACTCGCTCACGCTGAGCCCGGCGCTCGCCGCAGCGCTGCTGAAGCCGCAACACGAGCAGACGGACTGGCTCTCGCGCGGCATGCGCAAGGTGCTGGGTCGGCCGTTCGGCGCGTTCAATCGTGCGTTCACCCGCACGGGCAATGCGTATTCGCAGAGCGTCGCCACTGTCGTTCGCCGCAGCGGCATCGCGCTCGCGGTGTACGGCGGCCTGATCCTGCTCACGTGGCTGGGGTTCGCGTCGGTTCCGGGCGGCTTCATCCCGTCGCAGGACAAGCAGTACGTCGTCGCCGTCACGCAGCTGCCGCCCGCCTCCTCGCTCGATCGCTCTGAAGAAGTGACGAAGGCGATGGGCCAGCTCGCGCTCGAAACGCCGGGCGTCACGGGCGCCGTGCAGTTCGCCGGCATGTCCACGAGCACGCTGAACGCGAGCCCAAGCAGCGCGATGTCGTTCTACAAGCTGGATGACTTCGAGAAGAGACAGAGCCCCGAGCTCGGCATCATGGGCATCACCGGCACGCTGTCACAGAAGTTCAGCTCGATTCAGGAAGCCTACATCGGCGTCTTCCCGCCGCCGCCCGTGCAAGGGCTCGGCACGCTGGGCGGCTTCAAGCTGCACATCGAAGATCGCACGGACCAGGGCCCTGAAGCGCTCTACAAGGTCACGCAGGAAGTGGTCGCCAAGGCGTATCAGGAGCCGAAGCTCGCGGGCGTCTTCAGCTCGTACCAGATCAACGTGCCCCAGCTCATGGTGAACGTGGATCGGGTAAAGGCAAAGCAGCTCGACCTGAAGCTGTCTGATGTCTTCCAGACGATGCAGGTGTATCTCGGCTCGCTATACGTGAACGACTTCAACCGTTTCGGCCGTACCTATCAGGTGGTGGCCCAGGCGGATGCGCCGTTCCGCGCGCAGAAGGAAGACATCCTTCGCCTGAAGACGCGCAACGCGAACGGCGAGATGGTGCCGCTCGGCGCGCTCGTGACGATCGAGGAGACCTTCGGGCCGGATGTGGTGGAGCACTACAACGGGTTTCGCGCGTCCGACATCAACGGCGGGCCGGCTCCGGGGTTCAGCTCCGGTGAGGCGGAGGCCGCGATGGCGAAGATCCTCGATGAGACGTTGCCGCGTGGCATGCGCTACGAGTGGACGGATCTTTCGTACCAGCAGAAGGTGTCCGCGGATACGACCACTCTCGTCTTTGCACTGTGCGTGGTGTTTGTGTTCCTCGTGCTGGCCGCTCAATACGAGAGCGTGACGCTGCCGCTCGCCATCGTGCTGATCGTGCCGATCGTGCTGCTCGCCGGGATCACGGGTGTGCTGCTCTCGCGCGGGGACGCGAACATCTTCACGCAGATCGGGCTCGTCGTGCTCGTGGGCCTCGCGTGCAAGAACGCGATCCTCATCGTCGAGTTCGCCAAGCACCTGCAGGATGAGGGGAAGGATGCGGTGAGTGCCGTGCTCGAGGCGGCTCGGCTGCGACTTCGGCCGATCCTGATGACGTCCATTGCCTTCATCGCGGGCGTGATTCCGCTGGTGCTTGCGACCGGGGCGGGTGCCGAGATTCGCAAGGCGATGGGCGTTGTGGTGTTCGCGGGGATGATTGGTGTGACGGTGTTTGGGCTGCTGCTGACGCCTGTGTTCTTCGTGCTCATGCGGCGGTTCGCACATAAAACAAAGGGCGGTGCGTTGATTGCGGCACATGGGATGCCTGCGCCCGTGCACTCGCCGGAGAAGGATCATGTTTGAGAAGCAGAAGAAAGAAACCCTCAATCGCCGGGCGGCTGAGAGCGCCGCTGCGGGCGCGCCGGGTCGCGCCTTGCACAGCGGACTCACGCGCGGCCTGGCTGTGCTCTTTGGCACGCTCTGGCTTTCCGCCTGCGCCGTGGGTCCGAACTACAAGGAGCCCAATGTTCCCACCGCGGACAAGTTCGCCGGCACCGCGCTGGCCACCTACTCGCAGGAAGAAAGCATCAGCCGCTTCTGGGAGCAGTTCAACGACGAGACGCTGAACACTCTCGTCGGCGACGCGCTGACGGCGAATCACGACCTGCGCATCGCGCTTTCGCGCTTCTATGAGGCGCGCGCGGCGCGCGGCGAATCGCGCTTCGATCTCGCCCCAACGATCACGGCCAGCGGCGGCTACACGGAGCAGAAGTACGCGCAGGTGCAGACGGGCGGGTTTGTTCCCTCCGAAGACGTGAAGTACTACGACGCCGGCTTCGATGCCTTCTGGGAGCTCGACTTCTTCGGCCGCATCCGCCGCAACATCGAAGCGCGCAACGCCGAGCTGCGCGCTTCGCAAGCCGAGCTGCACGACGCGCAGGTCACCGTTATCGCCGAAGTGGCCCGTACGTATTTCGAGCTGCGCGGCCAGCAGGCGCAGCTCGACGTCGCGCGCCGGAACGTGGAGAACCAGCAGGAAACGCTGAACCTCACCACCGCGCGCCTCAACGCCGGGCGCGGCACCGAGCTCGACACCTCGCAGGCGCAGGCCCAGCTGAGCCGCACGCTCGGCACGATCGCGCCTCTTGAAGCAGCGGTAGCCAGATCCATACATCGTCTCAGTGTTCTGACAGGCCGGGAGCCGACGGCGTTGACCTCGACATTGACCGCATCTCGGGAGCTTCCCCCTCTCCCCAATGTCGTCGCCGTCGGCAATCCCGCCGATCTCCTGCGCCGCCGGCCGGACATTCGCGTGGCCGAGCGCACACTCGCCGCCGATACGGCCCGCATCGGCATCGCCGTCGCGGACCTCTTCCCGAAGGTCACTTTCACTGGAAACGTGGGCTATGCCGCCGCCAACTCCGGCGATCTTGGCAATAGCGGGACGGTCACTCGACTTATTGCGCCGGGCATCTCCTGGGCGGCCTTCGACATCGGCCGGGTACGCGCGCAGATCGCTGGCGCCCGCGCTCACGCCGACGGCTCGCTGGCACGTTACGAGCAGACCGTACTGCGGGCACTGGAAGAGACCGAGGACGCCCTCGTCACTCACGCCCGCTCGCGCGAGCAACTGACGCACGTGGCTGACAGCGCCGCTGCCAGCCGAACTGCCGCCCGCCTCGCGCGAGCGCGCTACGACGGCGGAATTTCAGACTTTCTGACCGTGCTCGACACCGAGCGCACCCAGCTCGAAGCCGAGGACGCCCTCGCTCAGAGCCGCACCGACACCGCCACCAGCCTCGTCGCCGTCTACAAGGCGCTCGGCGGTGGGTGGCAGGAGGCACCACTTCCGAGGGAGGTGCCGATTGCGGCCGCATCGACAGGTTCGCGCTAGACTCCGGGGCTTGACCGCCCCGGAGAATCGCTTGAACGCCAGCGCGAAGAACGCCTTACAACCGGCGACCCGATCCGAGCAGCCCGGCGAGCCCGACTCGCTGTGTGCTGAGTTCTCGCGAGCCAATGCGGCTGAGCTGTCGCAGATGTACGAGTCCCTGCAGCGGCGCGAGCGGCTGCTGGCGGCCTCGGCGAATGCGAGCCGGCTGCTGCTCGAAGCACCAGACGTGATGGCGGCCGTGCCCCACGTGCTTCGGCAGCTGGGCGAGGCCGCGGCCGTCGATCGGGTCAACCTCATGCTTGCGCAGACCGGCCCGAACGGCGAACGCCTGCTGGTGGTCGCCTCCGAATGGGTGGCGGAAGGCGTGGTTCCCCATCTGGGTCACCCGACCATGGGCACGCATGACGAGCGCAATTTCGAGCGCGAGTGTGCCGAGCTGCGCGCGGGCCGTTCCGTCTGCATCATCAAGGAGGGCACGCGCGAAGAATCCTGCTGTTGCGTGCTCGAAGGCGTTGGCACGAAGACCAAGGCCATCGTGCCGATGTTTCTCGACGGGGAATACATCGGCGTAGTCGGGTTCGACAGCACGCGCCAGCGGCGCGCCATCGACTCCGCGGAGCTTTCGGCGCTCGAGATGGCGGCCGGCATCATCGGCGCGGCGCTCCATCGTGAGCGGCTGATCGACGTTGTTCGTCAGGAGCGCGAGCGTGCGGCTGAAGAGCGCGTCGCGGAGCTGGCGAAAGCGAACGCCGCGATCCGCAGCAACCTCGAGCGCCTCGCAAGCACGCCGGACCTGAAGAGCTTCATGGGCGGCCTCCTGCTCGAAACCACGCGGCAGGTCAACGCGGCGGGCGGCAGCGTCATCCTGCTGAAAGACGCTGACGAAGCCTGGCGCATGATCGCCTACGTGAAGAATGGCGAGATCAGCGAGCCCAACTTCCCGGTCGCCGTTCCGTGCAACGAAGCCAAGTTCGACGCCCGGCTGCGGGCGACTCGCGAAGCCACTTATCTCGATTTCGATGTGCCCGAAGATGCCGAGTGCGTCTGGCCGGGTACGCTCTCGAGCAAGCGTGAAGAGCGCCTGCTCCGCATGTATGTCATCCCGTTGGTGTTTGGCGATCGCACGATGGGCTGTATCGCCCTGTCGTTCCGGCATCGCGAGCCGATCAGCCCGCAGGCGCAGGAGCTGCTCGTCGCTCTCGCCCAGCAGGCCACACTCGCCATCGAGCTCACGCGTCTCGCGCACGCCGGCAAGACTGCGGCGGTGCTGGTCGAGCGCAATCGCATCGGCCAGGAAATTCATGACGGTCTTGCCCAGGCGTTCACGGGAATCCTGATGCAGCTGGGCGCCGCCGAAGAGCTCAAGGGCTTTTCCAAGGGCAGCCCGCTGCTCGACATCCTCACGCGCATCCGCGCGCTCGCCAAGGATGGGTTGACGTCCGCGCGGCGCTCAGTGCTGGCGCTGCGGCCGGAAGAAACTCGCCGTGGCAGCCTGAGTGAAGCACTCAGCCAGCTGGCGGAGCGCTCCACGGTTTCCGGCCGTGTGGTCTGCACGTTCGAAGGCGGCACCATCGAGACAGGCCTGCCGCCGGAGCATGAGCACGAACTGCTGCGCATCGCGCAGGAAGCCGTCAGCAACGCCGTGCGCCACGCGCACCCGCAGACGGTGAAGATCAGACTGACGGAAGAGGCCAACCACATCGAGCTCACCGTGATCGATGATGGCATCGGCATGGAAGAAGGGCCGGAGCGTTGCAGGAGCCTCGGCTTCGGCCTCGAGAACATGAGCGAGCGGGCGAAGGCCATCGGCGGCGTGTGGACGCTCGTGAGCAAACCGGGGCAAGGCACGTGCATCAACGTGCGCGTCCCGAAGCGTCAGCCCAAGAAATAACTCCTTTACCCTACAATTACAGCCGCAGCCCGGAGCGAGCGACATATGGCAGCCAACCCGAAGATCCGAGTCATTCTTGCTGACGACCACCCCGTCGTGCGTGATGGGCTCGCAGCGATTGTGAATCAGCAAGCCGACATGCAGGTGGTTGCCGAAGCGGGCGACGGGGAGGAGGCGATCGCGCTATACGAGCAGCATCTGCCCGATGTGATGGTGCTCGACCTGCGCATGCCCAAGCGCGATGGCGTGTCGGTCGTGCAGAACGTGCTCGAGCGGCATCCGAAGGCGCGCATGTTGATCATGACCACCTTCGACGGGGACGAAGACATCTTCCGCAGCCTGAGTCAGGGTGCGAAGGGGTACCTGCTGAAGGATGCGCCGCGCACCGAGATTCTCTCGGCGATCCGGGCCGTGAGTCAGGATCGGCCGTACACCTCTTCAACGGTGGCTGCGAAGGCGCTCCAGCGCATGGCGAAGCCGAGCCTCACGCAGCGCGAGTTGAGTGTGCTGCAGGAGATCGCGCAGGGCCGCAGCAACAAGGATATTGCGCGCCGGCTCAGCATCACGGAAGGCACGGCGAAGACGCACGTGAAGTCGATTCTGACGAAGCTCGATGCGATCAGCCGCACCGAGGCGGTGGCGGTGGCGCACAAGCGGGGGCTGATTCACCTTTGATCCAGCCGCCCGGCGATTGAGGGCTTCTTCACTCTTCTGGCGGAACGTATTCCTTCGGCGCTTCGGACCCGGCGCCGAAGAAGAACTTCTCCATCTCCCCTTCCAGGAACTTCCGCGCCTTCGGATCCACCGGCGTCAGGCGATATTCATTGATCAGCATCGTCTGGTGCCCGATCCACTTCTGCCAGGCCGCCTTCGACACGTTCTCGTAGATGCGCTTGCCCAGCTCGCCCGGATAGGGCGGCCGATCGAGGCCAGGAGCCTCCTCCTTGAGCAGAACGCAATGAACGGTGCGGGCCATGATGGATTCTCCGGAGCAGGAACTCGCGCCTTCAGGATGATGCGCGCTCATCGAGCATGATCGGGTCAGTGAGACCCGCAAGCAATGCCTTGATGGGCGCCGGCAGCCCGATGCGTGCGGGTTGCCGCGGGTTGTACCAGAGGCTGGGCGGGGCTTCCGTCACACCCATCTGCCCCTCACAGCGCGTGAGCAGCGGCGTGACGATGAGATCGAAGTGCGTGAAGGCGTGCTCGATCAAATCCAGATGTCGCGGTTCAGGCTGCGGCAGCCGCAGC
Organism: Pseudomonadota bacterium; assembly: GCA_040255575.1. Taxonomy (GTDB): domain Bacteria; phylum Pseudomonadota; class Gammaproteobacteria; order Steroidobacterales; family Steroidobacteraceae; genus JADGHX01. The sequence goes on from JBDZVF010000187.1 coordinate 9,677, forward strand.
GCCTGTGTAGCGAACAGCCGCGCGGCGGACTCGCTCTCGAACTCCGGCAGACACCAGAGACCTCCCCAAACCCCACTGTCCGGCCGCCGTTCGAGCAGCACGCTGTCGTCCTCCCGCTGCGCCACCAGCATGTACACGTGCTTCTCGCGCCGCGCTCTCGCCTTCTTTGGCGCAGGAATCTCGTGCTGCTTGTTCGCGCGCCGGGCCAGGCACTTCTCCGTGAGCGGGCAATACGCGCACAGCGGATTGCGCCGCGTGCACACGGTTGCGCCGATATCCATGATGGCCTGCGTGTACACCTCCACGCTCTCGTGCGGGGTGCATCGATCGGAGAGCGCCCACAGCTTCTCCACGGCCGCGCGTTCGGAAAGATCGCCTTCGATACCGAAATAGCGCGACAGCACGCGCTTCACGTTGCCATCGAGAATGGGGAATCGCTCGTGGCGGCTCAACGCGAGAATCGCGCCGGCCGTGGAGCGGCCGATGCCGGGGAGACTCGCCACCTCCTCGAAGAGGCTCGGAAACTCGCCGCCGAACTCCTCGCGGATGCGCACGGCCGCGCGGTGCAGATTGCGAGCGCGCGCGTAATAACCGAGGCCCGTCCAGAGATGCAGCACGTCGTCGATCGGCGCATCGGCGAGCGCTGTGACGCTGCCGAAACGCTGCATGAAGCGCTGGTAATACGGTACGACCGTCGACACCTGCGTCTGCTGGAGCATGATCTCCGACACCCACACGCGATAAGGCGTGCGGTCGTGCTGCCACGGAAGATCGTGCCGACCGTGACACGCGTGCCAGGCGATGAGCGCCTCGGCGATCGGCGACTCGCAGGGAGTGGGCCGAGCCGATCTCACCGAGCCCGACGTGGAGCCCGCGCGCCTAGACGCAGCCACCTTCGTCGGCGCCGATGCTCCCGCAACCGATTTCGCCCGCCCCTGCGTGGACGCAGCCAATTTCCCCCCAGCGCGTCCGCGACTCATTTCGGCTCGAAGCGCATGCGCACGCCGCGCATCTGGGTTTCGCCCATCGAGGCCTGCTCGAAAGTGATCTCGCCCTTTGCCTGCAAGGCTCGCAGGGCGCGCACGGGAAGCTCGAACGGCTCCTTGCTCTTCGGCTCCAGCGGCATGTAGCGCGCGAGCTGGATCTTGTCGCCGTGGAACGTGAAGCTCCAGACAGGTTTGGCATCCGCCGTGCGTGACAACTCGCCGGTCAAATGCGTGTCATCGAGCGTCACATCGATGTCGCTGGCGCTGATCGCACCCGCCTGCCACTCCAGCATGCTCTTCGCATGCAGCGCGCCGAAAGTCTTCTTGTCCACCGGGAACGATGGCTTCAGGCCGAAGAGCTTCGCCGCATCCCGCACCGAGGGCACCTGCAGGTCGATCGGGCCGCGCACGTAGAAGGCCTTCTCCTCGCCCGTCTCGCCCGCCTGCACCGACGTCGTGAGCCGCAGATTCTGTATCCGTGAGGACAGTTCCGAAATCGAGATGTCGAGCGGCGTCACCCGCACGGCC
>JBDZVF010000697.1:0-2127 GCA_040255575.1 Pseudomonadota bacterium
CGTGCGGTTCAGCTCCCTGGCGGCTGCCCCGATCGCCTTGCGAAACATCTTGCGGTTGTAGTTCTTCTGCGCGCCGAGGCCGGTGAGCAGCACGCGGCTGGCTTTCACACCTTGCAGGTCGCCGAGCAGCAGCGTTTCCCCGACCTTGCCGGGGAAGTCGCCGCGCGCGACGAGCCTGCCGAGCGACCCGCCTGCGGCGGAGTCAAGCGATTTCGCCTCCTCGGCGAGCTCACCTTCATCGAACACACCGACCACGAGGCAATCGGCCTCGAGCGTAGCCAGTCCCTTGCTCCAGACATCGAACTGCATTCTTGTTCTCCGGCACTCGAGGCTTACCGTTGAGGCGCGGGCCGGTCTGATTTAACGTACCCGCACGCTTTCGAGTGCGAAGCGCGGCGGGCCGGCCCCTTCAGGGGGCCGCAAGTTTCCGGTTAGCCTCGCTCCGTAGTCAAGTTCGCTCCGCTGGCTCGCCGAACAGGACCCCACCGCGTTTGCGCCGGATTCTAGATCGATACATCCTGAAGGAACTGTTCCTGAACTGGTTCGGGGTGACCGTCGTGCTGCTGGTCATCCTGCTCACCTTCCAGGTGGCCAAGGTGCTGGAGCGCGCCGCGGAGAGCCAGTACCCCCAGTCGGTCGTCTTCGAGCTCATCTGGCTCAGCGCCCTGCAGAACCTGGCCGTCATCACCCCGGTCGGCATGTTGCTGGGGGTGCTGCTGGCTTTCGGCCGGCTCTACCATGATTCGGAGATGGCGGCGGCGCTCGCCTGCGGCGTCGGGCCCTCGATCCTGTACCGGCCCGTGTCCATCCTGACGGGCATCGTCACGCTCGCCATGGCGTTCCTGACGCTGTACGTCGGGCCTCATGCCCTCGCGCAAACCCTGTCGCTGCGGAGCGCAGCCCTCCAGCAGGGCCAGTTCGCGCCGATCGCGCCGGGCCGCTTCCGCACCTTCGGTTCCAGTGACGTGGTCGTCTACGCCGAGAATGTCGCGGCGGATGGCACGCTGCTCAATGTGTTCATCGAGCGCGATCGGGGCGGCAAGGTCGAGGTGGCGCTTGCCCCGCGCGCGAAACACAACGTCGAAGGCAACGGGATGACACACACCATCACGCTCTACGATGGGGAGCGTTTCGAAGGGGTGCCCGGCAGCGCTCGCTTCCTGCGGCTGACCTCGAGCGAGATCCTGATTCCGGTGGAAGTCCCGAAGCTCACCGACACGGTGGTGAAGCTCGAAGGCGCGGCCACGCGCGACCTCATCGGCAGCAGCGATCGCGAGAAGCGCGCCGAGCTCGAGTGGCGCATCGCCATGCCGGTGATGTGCCTCGTGCTGACGTTCATCGCCGTGCCGCTGAGTCAGCTGCGGCCGCGTGAGGGGCGATATGCGCGTGTGGCCGCGGGCATCCTCATCTACTTCGTATACTCGAACTTCCTGTCCGGCGCGAAGGTGTGGATCGCGCGCGGCACGGTGCCTGCGTGGCTCGGGCTCTGGTGGGTGCACATCGCCGTTATCCTGCTGGCGGTGCTCGTGATCGCGGGGCCGAAGTGGCTCGCGCGGGCGCGCTACAAGCCGTACCAACCGGCGGCGGCCGCATCGTGAAGAAGCTCGACGGGTACATCATTCGCGCGATTCTCGGGCCGGTGGCGCTCGTGACGGCGGTTGTGCTGGTGCTGAGCGGGCTGTTCCTGTTCATCGGGCAGCAGGACGACATCGGGGTCGGCAGTTACACCGCGATCGATGCGGCGAAGTATGTGCTCCTCAATCTGCCGGAGCAGGCGTGGGCCCTGCTTCCCGTCTCCGCGCTCATTGGCGCGTTGATGGGGCTCGGCGCGCTCGCACGCGGCAGCGAGATCACGGTGATCCGCGCGGCGGGCGTCTCACCCGTGCGCATCGCGATGGCGGCGCTGATGGCGGCGGGGGTGCTGATCGTGCTCGAAGTCGCGCTGGGCGAGTTCATCGCGCCTCATCTGCAGCAGGCGGCTCGGCAGAACAAGGCTTTCAGCAAGCTGTCGGAAGTCACGTTCGGCGGTGGCGGCGGGGCGTGGGTGAAGGATGGCAATCTCATCATCAGCGCGGCACGCCAGTCCGGGGAGCGGCAGTTCGGCGGCATGATGGTGTTCGAGTTGTC
>JBDZVF010000188.1:0-11170 GCA_040255575.1 Pseudomonadota bacterium
TATTCGTGAACGACCATCTTCCATTGGCCGTCGCGACGCTCATACCGGTTGATGTATCGCCCGGTTCCCAGCGTTGCCTTGGTTCCCTTGAGCAGACGGCCAGGTGATGGCGTGCCGTTGGTGTCGAAGCGCGTGTCCCGCTGCACGTCGGCAGTGAAGAGGATGTAGCCCTCCTCATGCGCAGTGTCGCCCTCGATATCCAGCGTGAGGCCCGTGACATGGTGCTGATGAGCCGCGCGCTTCGAGTGCACGGAATTGGCCCACGAGCCGATCTCAGCCACCGGGACGACGTTGCCATACGTGATCACGGCGTCAGGCCAGTAGGCCTCCCGCGTCAGCGGCTCATCATGTCGGTCCAGGCCGCGCGTGTATTTCATCTCGTTCTGCAGAATGGCGCTGTCGTCAGCGACCTGCTTCATATCGGCTTCGAGTCCAGCAACCTGCGCATCCAGGCTCGCAAGTGTCGCTGCATCGGCCTCCGCCTTCTCGCCGCTGCACGATGCAACCAACGGCACCGCCACGAGTGCCGCGAGCAGCATGTCGATTCGCGTAAGGCGTGCGCTCATTTGCGCGCCCCGCCGGGGCTGTGAGTGTTCTTGTTCGCCTCCGCGCGCTCCCGTCTCTGCTCTGCCGTTACCGGCTGAAGCGGTCGCATGTAGGAAAGATCGTTGCGATCCCACGTGCCGATGCACTGGCGCGTGCTGCAGGAGTCGACCGTATCACCCTTGAGCTCGAGATCCTCGACGAAATTGCGCACCAGGATCTTCCACTCGCCGTCACGCTTCTCCCAGCGCTCGAGGTAGCGTCCGCTACCCACCGTGGATTTCGCGCTCGTCAGCGCACGGCCCGGGGTTGCCGTGCCCTGCGTGTCGCCGCGGCTGTCGCGTGGCACGAGGAAGTAGATGACGTAGCTTTCGACGTGCGCCGTGTCGCCCTGGATCTCGATCGTCTGGCCCGTGATGTGATGCTGGTGGGCCGCGTAACCAGCAAGCAAGCGTTCCTCCGAATCCACGTACTCGTCCAACGTCACGGGCTTGTCGATGCTGATGGTGGCGTCAGGCCAGAATGCGCTGAGCACGAGATCCTTGTCGTGGCGATCCGCGCCGCGCGTGTAGCGTTTGCTCGCATCGAAGATGTCCCGGCGATCCTTGAGATGGGCCGCTTGCGGTGCGAGCGCGGCAAGACGCGCCTGAAGCGAGGCAATCGTCACGGTTGCGCCCGCGGACTCCTGCTGCGCCTGGAGCACCTGCGCCCCAAGCACCGCGAGCGCGAACGCACCGAGCAGCCATCCCCCCCATGCCGATATTCTTTTCATGTCGGACACCTTTCAGCTCAGCGTGAAGCCGCCGGATCGGCGGGCTTGCGCGGGTCCTTCTCATTGAGGCCCGGATAAAACAGCGAACGATTGGGTAACGATTCGTTGAAGACCTTGCGCGACTTGAAGAGCCACTTGCCGTTCACCTTGACCAGCTCGTCCTCGTAGTGTCCGAAGTACAAGAGCTGCACGTCTTTCTGCGGTGTGTTGTTCGTGAGCGCAAACCAGTACGCGATGGTCTTCGCGGTGTTGCCGTCCACGTCGATGACGTGATTGATGATCTGGTGCCGCGTGCGCGGCCGGGAGGTAGCGTTTTCCGGAATCGCGACACCGCGTGCGCCGCCGAAGCCGGACATGGACTTGCGAATGGCCGCCTTGCCGCGATCGGTGCCGAACACCGAGATCAACACCCCGTCCTCGGCCCAGGTCGACATCACGGTTTCGATGTCGCCTGCATCGACGGCCACCATGTATCGGTTAGAAAGGTTTTGGATCTCGGCGCGATCGTCCGCGTAACCCGCCCACGACGGGACGGCCGCTGCCAGCAGCAAGGCGGCCATCGAGCCGCGCAGAACATTCTTCATCCTGATCCTCCCGGAACTTCAGTTGTGGCGAGCAGCAGCGCAAGGCGCTCCTCGCGTGTGGGGTCTTCGGCTACGCGGCATTCGTCATTGAAGATCATCGTGGCGCGACGATTTGCTTCGTACGCGGGCCAGTGCAGCAGCTCGCCCTCCGCGCTGTTCGGGTCGCCGTTGGTGGCGAAGTTGACCCAGGCGGTACTCATTCTTCGGGCGAGGCGGGCAGCTTCCGCGCCTCCGCCTGTGATCGCGTTCTGCGCCTCAGTGTTGTCGAAGACGTAGTGACCCTCGAGCGTGTGCATGCTGCCCAGCTTGCCGCCGAGCGCAGGTGTGCCGCGGTCGAACCGATAGAGATACACGGGCGCGCCGGCGGCGGCCTGGCGTTCCGCCTGCAGAGTAGTACGTTCCATGATCGCGTAATCCGACCACGCCCGAATGTAGAGCTGGGTCGGCGTGGCTCGCGGAATGGCCCTGCGATACACAATCTCGATGCGTTCCGCCGCTGCGCCAAAAAGGATCCGCATGCGCGCTTTGAGTGCCGCTTCGTCGAGCTCGAAGCCCCCCGGGTCTGCGCCCATGAAGAACGTCATCTCGTCGCGATTCCAGCCCATCAGTAGCGGAACTCGCGCGGCAAGCTCGGACGCCTGGGGATCGAACGGATGCTGCGGCAGGATCTCCCCATCAACCACCGGGCCAAATCGGGAAAGCTGCCGGAACTCGGCAGTAGGATCTTGCCAGTGGAGCCGGTAGTACGCGTCGAGCAGTTGCTCGACGGGCAACGTTCGCAGGCGCCCGGCGTCGCTTCGCTTTATTCCCAGCTCGTGCAGCAGCCGCTCGGTGGCCTCGTTTGCGCGCTCGCGCTCGATGAACTTCAACCCGGGCCCGCTCTGCACACCCGCCCGATGAATGAGGCCACGTGCCCTGGGCGATGCCATCACGAAAGCGGTCTTCATGCCACCGCCCGATGCGCCGAACACCATGACGCGTTTCGGATCGCCGCCGAAGCGTTCGATGTTCTCCTGCACCCAGCCGAGCGCGGCGATGATGTCCAGCATGCCCGCATTGCCCGAGTGCGCGAACGCGTCGCCACCGGCCTCGTCGAGATGCGTGTACCCGAAAACATTCAGGCGATGGTTGACACTCACCACGACCACGTCGCCGCGCGAAGCGAGCGAAGTGCCATCGATGCTCGCGCCCGAGCCGGAATAGAAGAACCCGCCGTGCAGCCACACCATCACCGGCCGGTGGTGGCTCGCCCCCAGCCCGGCCGTCCACACGTTCAGGAACAGGCAGTCCTCGCCCTCGGCAACCGCAGGTGCCGCTGCACCCGGGGCGCGTGGCGGCCGAAGCTGTGACAAGATCACCGCCGGCGGACCGGATGGCGGGCGCGGATTACGCTGCGGGGCCTGGCTTGCGAACGCGAGCGCATCGCGCACTCCGGCCCAGGGCTGGGCAGGCTGTGGCGGACGAAACCGGTTCGACCCAGCCGTCGACGCCGCATAACGGATGCCGCAAAAAGAATATATGCCGCGCGAGCTCGCACCGCGCACCTTGCCGAGGCTCGTCTCGACCACCGGCTCGCCGACGGCTCCGTGCGCAACCGCGATTCCCATGCCGGCCGCGCCAGCAATGAACGACCGCCGATCGATCTTTGACATGAGTCCCCTTCCGCTCTGTGCACTCCGACGCGCGGGGCTGCGAAAGCCGTACATGAACGGCAGACGTAACCGCGGGATGGACTAACTCATGCGCAAGCGGCCGTGCGCGGCTAGCGGCCAGCGAACTGGTACCGGAAGCCGACCCGGTAGGTGCGGCCGATGACGTCGTAGAAAATCGGGTTCGTGGGGTAGCCGAACGAGGTGGGCGCGTACGGCGGCGCCTTGTCGAACAGATTGCGCACGACGCCGAAGACCTGAAAGTCAGCGCCGATGTCGTAGCGCGCGGAAAAATCGAAGAACACCTGCGCGGGAATACTGTTGTCGTTGATGTCGAAGCCTTCGAGGAATGTGTTGTCGTAGCGCATGGCGCCGATATATCGCGCGGAGGCGGCGAGCGAGAGCCTCGTGCGCTCATAACCCAGCGCAAGCGCCCCACGCACCCTGGGAGAACCCTGCAGATCTCCGGCGCGCTCGACGAAGCCGGTGCCCATGTCCGTCTGGTAGCGCATGAGGTGGGTGCCATCGAGCTTCACGGAGAGGAGTCCGCCGAACGCCCGGCGCTCGTACGCTGCGGAGAAATCCACGCCGCTGCGGATGCTCCCGTTCAGGTTTTCGTACGGCACGGATACGTGCGTCGGGATGCTGTTCGGGTCGTCCGGTTCGCTGAACGTAAACAGGGAACAATAGAATCGCCGCTCTTCCGCCGTGCCGCCGCTGCAGAAATTGGCGACTTGCTGCAGATTGCGCTGGGCGATGATGTCACGCACATCGATATCGAAATAATCCGCGGTGAGCTGCAGCCCCGGAATGCTCGCCGACGCATACGCCGCGCCGATCGTGAACGTGTCACCGCGTTCCGGCCGCAGGTCCGGGCTACCGTTCGAATCCAGCCGCACGGGAACGATCAGTCCGTTGTATGCCACGTTGATCGTGGTGAAGATCGGGAGACTGTCGAGCTCGAATATATTGGGCGCCCTGATGTCGCGCGATCGCGCCATGCGCAGCATGAGCTGCGGAGATACGCTGTACGTGAGCCCGACCTTCCAGGGCCACTGCGTACCCGCGGAAGTGCTGTAGTCGGCAACGCGTATGGCACCATTGAGCGCCAGCACGCTCGAATCGTTCGCACTTTTCACGAGCGGAACGACCGTGTCGAGGTATGTCTCCGCCACTTCGAATTTGCCGTCGAGCGGCCTCGAGTTCGTGGAGTCGTACCGAAGCGCGTTCGCGATCGGGTCCACGCGCGAGACCTGATGCTCGGCGCGATAGGCGGCCCCCGCGGTGAGTGAAACCGCCCCTGCCCAGGTGCGAAACGGCACGCCGGATACTGATGCAGCGAACGAGTGCTGGCGATAGTCGGTGATATTCCACGTCTCCGCGGTCACATAGTCGATCGCAGCCTGCGACGGAGAACCCTCGCCGAACAGATTGAGCGGCTGGCATCCGTCTCCGGGATCCGTGAGCGACGAACGGCACACGATCCGGCCGCTTGACGCGTCGACCACCGCGTCGATTGCGAGCCGGTAATTGTCCAGGATGCGGTTGGGGGCATCGCGAAGCTGATACTCGTTCGCGCCGTACACATACGATCCATCCCAGCTCCAGCCGTTCGACAGCACCCCTTCCAACCCGGCGACCAGACGAACGGTGCGATTGTCCTGCCTCATCTGCTGGTAGCCGAGATCCCGATTCACGCGTCCGAGCGTGAAAGAAGTGATGTCGTTGGCCAGCATCAAGTCGCGGGTCGACTGCGGCAGGAACGCGTTGTCGACCCTGATGGTGTCCACTGCCAGGCCCGCATCTCGCGACGGCAGCGTTTGGCCGCCACCTGCCGTGCGCGAAAGCGAAGACTCCAGGTATGCGGATACCCCCTCTGCGAAGCGGTAAGAGAAGCGTGCATACGTTCCCAGGCGCCGCACGTAATTCGCCATGGAGATGCCGGTGTTGATGTTGTTGCCAAGATTCACGGCATCGCCGCCGTACATCGTTCCGCCAGCACTGGCATACGCGCCGTATTCGAATGGCAGTGGCGTGCCGCCCGGACCGAACTGCGTTCCGCGCAGCATTGTGTCGAGAATCAGGCCGCCAGGAGCCAGGTTCCCGAAGCGCACGTCCGGGAGGATCAGGTTCCGTGGCAGCCCGTTGGACCCGTCGATGCAACCGTAGGCATCGAGCTGCTCAGGCGTCGCAAGCACAGAGCACGGATTGCCGGCCAGCTGATGCCCGGACTGCCCCCAGGGTCGCGTGTACACATCGCCCGTGCCTTCGTTGCGCACATAGTCGAGCGCGAGCTCGATGTGCGCGCGACCCCCGAGCAGGCTCGTACCGGCCAGCATGCCGAGGCGATATTCCTGATCGTCGCCATACTCGGACCCGCCGGCCTGCGCGTCCACGCGAAATCCCTGGAAGTTCTTCTTCAGGACGATATTGACCACGCCCGCAAGCGCATCTGAACCCCACTGAGCCGCGGCGCCACCGGTCACCGCCTCGGCGCGCTCGACCAGCAGTGTGGGGATCTGGTTGAGGTCCACCTGGTAAGTAGCGAGGGCTGTAGCGATCTGCGGGACGAAACGCTTTCCATCCACGAGCACGAGCGTGCGCGTAGAGCCGAGGCCACGCAGATCCGCGTAGCTCGCGCCCGGCGTCGCCGCGCGCACGCCGTTGGTCGTCGGCGTGGTGGTCGCCTTGAATACCGACACGTGATTGAGCGCCTGCACCACGTTGGTTGCGGCTTCTGCCTCGATGCGCTCGGAACCCACGACGGCGAGGGGTACGCCCGTGTCGTACATCACTGCGTCAACGCGCTTTCCCGTGATCCGAACTTCCTCGAGCAGCCTGGGGTCGAGAACCTCTTCCGGCGCACGCGCCGCCTGTTCTGCCTGCGAGGCTTGCTGTTGTGGCAGCGAAGCCGTCGTACCCAGCGCCGAATCCGGGCTCTGTATGGACGGCGGAGGATCGCGCACGATCAAGACCACACCGGTGCTCGATCGCTCTGCGCGCAGCCCGGTGCCCTCGAGGAGGCGGGCGAGCGCGCTCGTGAAAGTGTAGTTCCCGCGCAGATCCTGGCTGCGAATGCCGCGCACCAGCTCCGCGGAGAACAGCAGTTGCTCGTCTGCGGCCGCGCTCAGTGCATTGAGCGCGCTGCCCAGATCCTGACCGGGCACGTCGAAGCGGTGAAGTTCGCCGCCGGCGACCGCACCCGAAGCTGCCCCGAGAAGGCAGAGGAGTACAGCAGCGCTGCGCGCGCGGCCCCTCATGGCTATGGCCCCCTTGTACCGACCGTGATACTGACACAAGATCCGCCGATGTCTAACTCCCTGCAAGAACTGCACGTCCGCAGTCCGGCGGTCGCAGCCGCTCTCGCCTCCCTGGATCGCCAGTATCGCCGGGTGTTGATGAGCTATTTTTGCCGCCGCGTGAGCAGCGCCGCCGAGGCGGAAGACCTCACGCAGGATGTATTCGAGCGCGTGCTGCTCACGATGCAGGGTGGCCCGGTAGAGAACGCCGAAGCGCTGCTGTTCCGTATTGCTGTGAATCTGCTGCGCGACCGGGCACGGCGGTTGCGAACCCGCGGGCCGACCCTGCCCTTCCATCTGGAGGAGATGGCGGATTTCGCCGAGGTGCTGGCTGCGGATTTGTCCCCTGAGCGCGTCGTAATAGGCGAACGAACCCTGCAGGAAGTGGACACAATACTGCGCGCGCTCGGCGAGCGCACACGGGCAGTGTTCTACTTGCACCGGCTCGAAAGGCTCAAGGTGCGCGAGATCGCGGACGTGTACGGCGTGTCCGTCAGCGCGATCGAGAAACAACTCGCGAAGGCACTGCGCGAGCTCACTCTGCGACTCAACGGAGACTGAAGGTGATCTGGGAGACGAGGATCGAAGAAGCCACGGAATGGTTCCTGCGCGTGCGCTCCGAAGAGGCGAACGAGGAAGCCCTGGTTCCCTTGCAGCAGTGGCTCCGGGCTCATCCCGACAATGCAGCCGCTTATCGGAAAGTGTGCGCCACCTGGTCCGCGATCGACGAAGTCGCTTCTACGCCGGAAGTGATCGCCGGCCGGCGCGACGCGCTGGACGATGCACATCGCGTCCAGCGGCGTCGCTGGGCTGCAGGCCACAACGCTCGCTGGTGGCAGAGCCTCGCCGCCGGCATCGTCGGCGTGGCACTGCTCGCCGGGCTGCTGGTCTGGACTAACTGGAAAACCGGCGAGGTCTACGAAACCGGCGTAGGCGAGCGGCGGGTCCTGACGCTGCCAGATGACTCACTGATCAACCTGGACGCGCGCACGCGAATCGAAGTGCATTACACCGATGAAACCCGCGCCATCAGGCTCCTGTCGGGCCAGGCGAGTTTCAAGGTGAGCAAGGACCCGGCGCGTCCGTTCCGCGTGAGATCGAACGGCCAGACCGTGGTCGCGCTCGGCACGGAGTTCAACGTGGATGTCGTGGCCGACGAGCTGGTCGTCACGTTGATCGAAGGTCGCGTGGCCGTGGTGCCGGATACGGTCGCGCCGAGCTCCCGCGTCATCGAGCTCAGCTCGGGCCAGCAGTTCGTGCGCACGGGCGGAGCCCCGCCTGAGATCCGCTCACACGTCGACCTGGGTCACGCGGTAGCCTGGCAGAGCGGCAAGATCTTCTTCAACGACGAACCGCTGTCGAGCGCCGTGGCCCGGATCAATCGTTACGCATCGCCCCAGATCGAAGTGGACCCGTCGGTGGAACGAATCCGCATCGGTGGCACCTTCAAGGCGGGCGACACGGCCGCCTTCACCAGCGCCGTCGCCACTTATTTTCCAGTCAATGTCGTGCCAACGGAAACGGGCACGCTACGGCTGATCGCGCGCGACGGGCCCTGAGCGCGTTGGGCCAAGGGATTCCTGGCCAATCACATCACCTCGAGTTCAGCTTCCAAGCGGATGTTGGGCAGGATGGATTCATGCGCAGCACTTGCTCGGGGCATTAGGCACCCCGGGCCGCAGGTTCAGAGCATCCCGCCGTGCGCGGCGCGACAAGAAGCTCGTCGAGTTGCTCGAACTGCTCGGTAAATCCCTGTGTGCTTTCAGAGGCGATGGCGGCGTCGAGCGCTTCCTTCGAGGGATAAAGGTCGTGCACGACGACCCGTGTCTTGCCGCCGCTTTCTTCGAAGGTCACGGTGGTGATGGCACCGTCCGGACCCTCGTCATTGCTCCAGGAGAGGCGCGAATGGGGTGTCACCTCGAGGTACTTGCCGAAGAACGCTATGGGTTCGGGGTTCCCGGCGAACACCAGTCGGTACCCGCCTCCGACACGAACATCCATCTCGCAGGAAAGCAGGGTCAGGCCAATCGATTTCGGCACCCACCACCGCTTGAAAATCTCGGGCCGGGTCCACGCTTCGAATACGATGCGTGCGGGGCCGTTGAAGGTTCGCGTAACCACGAGCTCACGGTCGGACTTCCGCTCTGTCGTCGTGTAGTTCTTCATGGGGTCAGCTCACTTTCTCTTCCTGCGTTCAGGGGTCTTTCCCCGCCGTTTCAGTTCGTCAATAACCTTATCCAGCTCGTCGAAGCGTGCCGCCCAGAGCTGCCGGTAACGCTGGATCCGCCTTCAGCGAGATGAATAATGCCGACGAGCTCGAGCTGACGCGCATGCGTCGCTCGAGATAGCGCAGGAGTGCGCACCGCCCAGTCCGATGGCTCCTCGGCGGACCTCACGCGCGATTGGCTTCGTGGATCTGCTGGCAGCGCAGGCAGCGCTTTGCGGTCGGATACGCGACGAGTCGCCCGTAAGGAATCGGCAAGCCGCAATCGATGCAAGTGCCATATGTGCCCGCCGCGAGGCGGGTCTCGGCCCCGAAAATATCCTGCAGCTCGCCCGCGTCGCGCACCACTTCCGCGTTCGTGACGTCGGTCAGCAACTTGGCGACCGATCTGTCACCCGCGTCTGACGTGCCGGAAAGGAGGTCCTCATAACCCTCCACGCGCATGCGCCTGAGGCCCGCGCGAATTTCGCCGCGCAGGGCCTCCTTGCGCTCAGCCAACATTCTGGCGAGCGTATCGCGCTCGCTCGGCGACAACGCGCTCATGGGGCTGCCGCCACGGGTGCTTCTGAAAATACTTCGCGCAACGACTCCGGAAGCTGGCTCCGCACATCCTCCATCTGTCCGGGACTGACCGTTTGCGCGATCAGCGCACCGACGGCGGCGAGAATTTTTTCGGCCCGTGATGGCTCAACACGGAGTTGCTGCACGAGTTGCTGCTCGATCGTCTCCCGGGTAATGAGCTTGTCAGGGCCGAGAGGCAGCGCATACAGCGCAGGCTGCAACAGGGAGGGAAGCTGAGCAATCAGGTCTTCGGCTTCGTCAGGAGTAAGCCTTCGCACCAATGAGTCGAGGACGATCTCGAGCGCGGTCTCCGCCTGGTTGTCGTCCTCAAAGTCGATATCGGCGCGTAGCTGATTGATGACGCGCCGGTAGGTCGCTTCGGCGCGTGCAGCACTGCGCCGCCTCGAGGGCGATCTGCCGGTGCTCGCCGGCCCGCCCTCGCCGAGCTGGGCCTCGACGATCGCGGCCAGGCGATCGATTGGCGCAGCCTCATCGAGGAGCAGGTCATCGAGCGTCACCATGCCAACGCAGCGCCCCCCCTCCACGAGGGGGATGCGCCGGATGTTGCGTTTCTGCATGAGTCGAATCGCGCTCGCCTGGGTGTCCCTGGGTGCGAGTGATACGACACCTGCGGTCATCACCTCACCGAGGGTCGTCTTGTGGGGATCGAGCCCGCGGCCGAGTGCACGGATCGCGAGATCCCGATCGGTCACGATGCCAACGACGCTCCCTTTGTCCTGTACGACTACGGCGCCAATGTTGTTGTGTTCGAACGCGCGCGCGGCATCGAGCACGGAGGTCGTGAGATTTAGCGCCACGATACGTGGCCGTATGTACCATTTGAGCGACATATGTGAACTCCATAGAGTGCGTTAACAGTCTGGGGGACATACGTCCCCGGTTGCCGCCTATGGGCTTGGTCGGTCGAGGCCGTATGCTGCGCCGTACGACCGGGTCGGTGCCGAAGAGTGCGCCGTTCACTCGAATAGAGGCTTGATGGCCTGCCAGCAAAAATCGCATTCATAGGCTGACAGCGAATGCGACCAGCAACTGTTCGGCAGCGCACGCGCATGCTACATCCACGATCACGGCGGCCGAAGACGTCGGGCACCTCACGAGCGCCGAAATTTCGCTCGGTGTTCACCTGGATCTGCAGGATAAGCTCAGTCTTGGTGCAGGCGCTGTCAGACCGGGGCAGCTCGCGACCGCACTCATCAGCAACGCTCGACGCGCCTCGGCCGCAGCCGCCTTGGCGAGTTCCTTTCCCGCGGCGTTCGAGACGCAGGCGGAAGATCTGACAACTGGAGGGAGGTCCGCCGCAACAGGCGACTAGAACAGTCGCGGGCGACCCACGGCGGGTTCACGCTCAGCTCGTTGTGCATCGTTGGAAGCACAAGCGCGCGAAGTCGGTCGCTAGCTTTTCTTTTTCTTGAGACGGCGTTTCGCCTGTCGGTATCGCCTCTTCCTTCTCCTTCCCGACGTGGGCGGTATTCTTAATGCAGAACTCGCGACGGGAAAGCGCTCCGGATGAAGCTCTA
>JBDZVF010000698.1:0-2122 GCA_040255575.1 Pseudomonadota bacterium
GCTGCCGCCGGTTCCGCAGCATTACAGGCGGACGCACTCGACTTCTTCGGCGACGCCGCCAACTACGCAATCAGCCTAGGCGTGGCTGGGATGGCGCTGGCATGGCGAGCCAGGGCCGCCCTTGCCAAGGGAGGCACCCTGATCGCCTTCGCCCTCTGGGTACTCGGAACCACGGCATGGCACGCGCTTCATGGTACGTTGCCGAGTGCAGAGGTGATGAGCCTCGTGGGACTCACTGCGCTGATCGCCAATGGGGGCGTCGCACTCATGCTGTATCGATTCCGCACGGGCGACGCCAATATGCGCTCCGTCTGGATATGCTCGCGCAATGACGCCATCGGCAACCTCGCAGTCATGCTCTCAGCTATTGGGGTATTCGGCACCGGAACGGGCTGGCCTGATGTGATCGTCGCAGCGATTATGGGAGCGCTGGGATTTTGGGGCGGTTGGCAGATCGTGCGGCAGGCACGCGGCGAGCTACGGTATGGTCACGCCGCATTGTCGCCTGCGGAATAGCTCGCACTCCCTATCCAACCCCGACGACCCCGACCATCACCGGTCAGGGTGCCCCCAGGCCCTCGACCCCGTATCCAAAAACAGATGGTTGTGGACGCGGTAGATGAGGCAATGACAATGCCCGTCGCGTGCGGGTTCTCTACGGAAGTTAGCGTGAGGGATTTATGAACAAGGGCAGGCGGTTGTGTTTCCTGGCAGTTTCCCACCGGTCCGGCTACGGTCAGGAACCAGTTGCGGCATGCGCACCGCGCCGAACAGACTTACCAGTAGGAGATCCCACTTGTACCATGAGGGACGCCATTGCCACCGTTGAAAGCTGCCACAAAGAAGACAACACTCGCCGACGAGGTGCCGAACCTCACCCCCGCCTCCCTCAAGTCGCGCGGGGTCGAGGTGATCGTGATCCGCGTCGCCGACTTTCGCTCGCTGACGAACCTTGAGGTCGAACTAGACGACCTCACCGTGCTTGTTGGAGCGAACAACGCAGGAAAGACTAGCTTGCTCGACGCTCTCCAGTTCGCCATCGGCGCGAACCGCCGCATGCTCGGGAAGGAAGACATTCGGCTTGGGCAGGATGAGGTTGATGTACCCAGAGGCCGTAAGGCCATCGTCGATATTTTGATCCGTCCCACGGGACCAGACGGAACGATCCTTGAGACCTTTCCCGAGGGTAGCTTTTGGACGGGCTTATGGGGAACTGGTATCGCGCAGGATGAGCAGCAGAACGACATGGTTGGAATGCGGTCAGTAGAGAGCGTTCGGAAGGTCCCTCCGCTGACTGGCAAAATGGTCCGTTAGCAGTCGGCCACCCAGACCACCTAACGATGCTGAGTTCTGGGCATGGAAGCGGGGTCATTCAACGTACACCGCTCGCAAACATCACCGGCACAGTGACCTGGACTTCTTCGCCGTCAGACTCTCTCAGCAGATCATGCAGTTCCCCCCGCACCGCCTCCCTCACCTCGGGTGGTAGGGAACGGAATTCTGCGCCTGCGGCTCCAGAACCGGCCTCGACGCCACGCACATAACCATCGAGGGACGGCATGATCAGCAAGCCCGAGTATGGTTCCGATTTGATGTCTCGAAAGCCCACTTCGGCGAGCAGGTCTGCAATATGGGACCCTAGTTCCGTGAAATGCCCTCCGTGGAGTGCTTTTGACGGGTTTATCGTTGCGATTAGTCTGCCGACCCCTCCGAATTCGCGGCCAGATGAGAGCCGATAGATCGGCCCCGATTCATGGAAGACAGAGACGGTCACCCGGCCATTCTTCCGAAGCACCCTGTAGAATTCCTTCACCCCTTTGCGGGGATCAGGAAAGTACATCAGCCCCATATTGCAGATCACGGCATCAAAGCTCTGGTCCGGGAAACTGAGTGCCTGCCCATCTTCGGTAAAGAAGGACGCGTTCGGGAAACTCGCCAGCCTCTGGCGTGCGCGATCCAGCATGTGTGGCGAGATGTCCGTAGCAACGACGTTTCCTGACGTGCCGACAATCTCAGCAGCGGCACAGGCCGCTATCCCAGTCCCGGTCGCCACGTCCAGGACTACTTGTCCGGGTCTCAGCCGAGCGATTTCCAGGAGCCTTGGAACGAGCTTCGCCGTATA
>JBDZVF010000189.1:0-11154 GCA_040255575.1 Pseudomonadota bacterium
ACGAGAACCGCTGCCAGAATCCGGTGGTCGTCCCAGAAGATGACGATCACAGTGAACGCGATCATCAGCACCGTCAGGCTACCGAAGAACAGCGCCACCACCGCCCACAGCAAGACGCTGGCGACGCGGTGGATCTCTTCTTCGATTTCCGTCGTGAAGAGCTCGACGCGGGTCGACACCGTCGCGAGCAGGGTGGCGAGCATGCGCTTCGCCGAATCCATCAGGCCGGCCGCGCGCGGACGCCCCGCTTCGTTGGCGGGATCGGGCCCCTCGTCAGGCGGAATGTAAGAGGCGGACACTGCCGTCAGCGACGGCTGACGAGCACGCCGATGATGAACGCGACGCCCGCGGCGATGCCCACGGCCTGCCACGGGTTCTCGTGCACGTAGTTGTCCGTTTCCTTGGCGGCGTTACGCGCCTGCTTCACGACTTCATCCTGCGCATCGGACAGGCGCTCACGCGCCACGCGCACGGTTTCCGTCGCGCGCTCGCGCGCACGCTGGATCTTTTCGCCCGCCTGGCCAGCAGTCGCTGACAACAGGGCTTCGGCATCCTCCAGCACAGCGCGGAGGTCGCTCATCAAACGATCAGTGGAAGCTTCTCTCATGGTCCGGCCACTCCTGATGGGGCACGCGTCGTACGGCCCAAGACTAAGGCTCGCCAGCGGCGGCGCCGTCGTGTTAACGCCTGAGGACCTTAAGTAGTTCCTCCAGCTCCAGCCGAACTTGCTTGACGATCTGCTGGCTCTGGCTGACGTCGCTGCGCGCTTCTTCGCCCGTGAGCTTGTTACGCGCGCCACCGATGGTGAAGCCCTGATCATAGAGCAGACTGCGAATCTGCCGGATGACGATGACGTCCTGGCGCTGGTAATAGCGGCGATTGCCGCGGCGCTTCACGGGCTTCAACTGCGGGAACTCTTGTTCCCAATAGCGCAGCACGTGCGGCTTCACGCCGCACAAGTCGCTCACTTCGCCGATCGTGAAATAACGCTTGCCCGGGATCGGCGGCAGCTGCGCGTTATTCTTTGGCTCCAACATAGGCTTCGACCCGTGCCTTGAGCTTCTGGCCCGGCCGGAAAGTGACGACGCGGCGCGCGGAGATCGGAATCTCCTCGCCGGTCTTGGGATTCCGGCCCGGACGCTGGTTCTTGTCGCGCAGGTCGAAATTGCCGAAGCCCGACAACTTCACCTGCTCCCCGTTCGAGAGCGCGGCGCGGACTTCTTCGAAGAAGAGATCCACGAGCTCGCGCGCTTCACGCTTGTTGAGCCCCAACTGGTTGAAAAGCGCTTCCGCCATTTCCGCTTTAGTGAGGGCCATTGCCTTTATTCTCGTATTTTTGCGTTCAAGCTCACGCGCAACTCCGCGACGATGGACGCGACGGCACGGTCGGCGTCTTCATCGGTAAGAGTGCGTGTAATGTCCTGAAATATCAAGCCTAAAGCGACACTTTTTCGACCTGATTCCACACCGGGTCCCCGGTAGACGTCGAAAACGCGGAAGGTTCGCAGGAGGCTGGACGCGGCCAAGACTACACGCTCCCGCAGGGCACTTAAAGGCACAGCCTCATCGAGCACGACCGCGATATCCCGTCGCACCGAGGGGAATCGGGACAGCTCTTCGAACTGCGGTCGTGACACCGCGAGCGACTCCACGTCCAGCTCGAAAAGCACCGGCGTATATGTAAAGTCCATGTCACGCACGAGCGTGGGATGCAGCTCGCCGATCCAGCCCACCTCCACACCCTTGCGGCGGATGCGGGCCGAGCGGCCGGGATGCAGGCAGGCAAGGGGCGAAATGCCGCCCGCCGCGTCCGGCGCGTGGAACGTGAACTCCTCGGGCGCGCCACTGCCGGCGATCAATGCCTCGACATCGGCCTTCACATCGAAGAAATCGACGTTGGCGCGCGCCTCTTTTGTGAGCCCCCATTGCTCGGGCAGCCGCGGGCCCGCGGCGACGCCCGCGAGGGTGTCGATTTCGCGCGTGCCGCCGCCCTTTTGTGCCTCGAACCGGGTGCCGTGCTCGAACAGGCGCACGCGATCCTGCTGGCGGCGCTGGTTTAGCAGCACGTTGTTCAGCAGGCCGGGCCACAGCGACACGCGCATAACGGACAGGTCCGCCGAAAGTGCGTTCGCCAGCGCCAAACCGGGCCGCTCAGGGAACAAACGAGCCTGGTGCGCCGGATCCGTGAAGGCGTAGTTGATCGCCTCGTAGTACCCCCGGGACGTCAGCGTCTCGAGGGTCGCCCGCTCGCCCGGAATTTCTTCGGGCAACGAACTGAATAGCTGCGGGGCCAGGGCGTCGGTCTCGCCGATGGCATCCAGGCCGACGATGCGCGCCACCTCTTCAATGAGGTCTGCTTCGATGGCGATGTCGAACCGGTAGGTCGGCGGCTTCACGATCCAGCCGTCGCCGACTTCCTCCACCTGCATCTGCAGCGAGGTCAGCGTGGATGTCACGCGGGCCGGGTCGATGGTTGCACCGAGCAACCGCTGCAGCTGGCTCTTGCGGAGCTTCACCGACGCGCGCGTCGGCAGGTTCTCCTGCGACTGCGCAACTGTCACAGGGCCGGGCTGGCCGCCCGCGATCTGCAGCAGCAGCGCGGTGGCGCGCTCGATCGCGCGTTCTTGCAGCGCCGGGTCGACGCCGCGCTCATACCGCTGGCCCGCATCAGTCACCAGGCCCCAGCGGCGGCCGCGGCCGCGAATGGCCTCGGGCGCGAAATACGCGACTTCGAGAAAGACGTCCGTCGTTTCGGCCGCAACCGAGGTGCGCTCGCCGCCCATGATGCCCGCGGCACCCACCGGGCCTTCGGCGTCGGTGATGAAGAGCACGTCAGGCGCGGCTTCTACCGTGCGCCCGTCGAGCAGCGTGATCTTCTCGTTCTCTTTGGCGAGCCGAACGCGAATTTCTCCGCGCAGCTTGCTGAGGTCGTAGGCGTGCATCGGCTGCCCGAGCTCGAGCAGGATGTAATTCGTGACGTCGACGACGGGGCTGATGGAACGCACGCCGCAGCGGCGCAGCCGTTCGCGCAGCCACACGGGCGAAGTGGCCTTGTTGTTCACGCCGCGGATCACGCGGCCCGCGAACTTCGGGCACTGGGTCTTCGCGTCGAGGTGCACGGGGAAAGTATCCTGAATCGTCGCGGTGACCGGCGCGAAGCGCGCACCGCCGGCAGCACCTGCACTGCCGCTACCGCGTGACGCGGCATCCCCGCCGCCGCCGACGGCGCCGCCACCAAACGGCGACCCCTCGGGCGCTCGTTCGAGCAGCGGCTTCGAAGTCAGCGCCGCCACTTCGCGCGCGACACCAACGATCGACATCGCGTCACCGCGGTTCGCGGTGACGCTCAGCTCGATGATGGATTCATCGAGCGAAAGATACTCACGCAGCGACTGCCCCACCGGCGCATCCGCCGGCAGCTCGACGATCCCGTTCGAGGCATCGGAGAGGCCCAGCTCCTTCGCCGAGCACAGCATCCCGAACGACTCCACACCCCGCAGCTTCGCCGCCTTGATGTGGAGGTCGCCCGGCAGGCTCGCGCCCGGAATCGCGAGCGCGCTCTTCAACCCCGCCCGCGCATTCGGCGCACCACACACGATCTGCACGGGCTCGCCCGTGCCGGTCGCCACTTTGCAGACCTGCAGCTTGTCCGCCTGCGGATGCCGAACCGCCTCGACGATCTCCGCGACGATCACGTGAGTGAACGGCGGCGCCGCCGTCTCGAGCGCTTCGAGCTCGAAGCCCGCCATCGTCAGGCGCGAGCCGAGCTCCGCACCCTGCCACGGCACATCAACCCACTCAGCCAGCCAGGTGTAAGGGACTCTCATGCGACAGCTTGTCTACTCTGCGCGATCTCTCGGAGCAGGCGGTGAAAGTCGCGCCTTTCGCCGCCGCAAACCCCGTCCAATGAACTTCAGAAAGCGCGGAACTGCTGCAGCAGGCGCAAATCGTTTTCGAACAGCAGGCGCAGGTCGTTCACACCATAGCGCAGCATCGCGAGGCGATCGATGCCCATGCCGAACGCGTATCCCGTGAATTTCTCGGCATCCACGCCGCTCGCCTTCAGCACGTTCGGATGAACCATGCCGCAGCCGGCGATCTCGAGCCAGCCCGTGTGCTTGCAGATGCGGCAGCCCGCGCCATCGCAGAACACGCAGCTCATGTCCACTTCCGCCGAAGGCTCGGTGAACGGGAAGAACGACGGCCGCAGCCGCATCTTCAGGTCCTTCTCGAAATACGCCTGCACGAAGTGGTGCAGGATCGCGCGCATGTTCGCGAAACTCACGCTCTCCCCCACCATCAGCCCTTCGAGCTGGTGGAACATCGGAGTGTGCGTGACGTCGGAGTCGCTGCGATACACACGGCCGGGCGCGATCACCGCGATCGGCGCGCCGCGCGCCACGAGCGCACGAATCTGCACCGGCGAGGTGTGCGTGCGAAGCAGGCGCCCGTCAGGAAAATAAAAGGTGTCGTGCATCGCCCGCGCCGGATGGTCCGCGGGGATGTTGAGCGCTTCGAAGTTGTGGAAGTCGTCTTCGATCTCGGGCCCGGTGGCCACATCGAAGCCGGCGCGACGGAACAGGGATTCGATGCGCAGGCGCGCGCGCGTGACGGGATGCAGCCCGCCGCGCTCTTCGCCACGGCCCGGCAGCGTCACATCGACGCGGCCGGACAGGAGCTCGCGCTCGATGCGTTCGCGCTCCAGCGTCTCCCGCCGCGCGCCGATCGCTGCTTCGAGCTGCTGTTTCGCCTCGTTGATCTTCTGGCCGGCCTCGCGGCGCTCACTGGCGGGGAGCGCACCGAGCGTTTTCAACTGCTCGGTGAGCGTGCCCTTCTTGCCGAGCCAGCGGACCCGCACGTCATCGAGCGCGGCGAGGTCGCCGGCAGCGGCCACCTCACCCAGCGCCTGACGCGCCAACGTCGCGAGATCGTTCACGGCGAGACCTCCGTGAACGCTCAGGCGGCTTTAGCGGTCTTACCGGCCTTTTCCAGAGCGGCCTTCGCCTGCTCTGCGATTGCAGTAAACGCGGCAGCCTCATGCACGGCGAGATCGGCAAGCGCCTTGCGATCGATCTCGATGCCGGCGAGCGAGAGCCCGTTGATCAGGCGGCTGTAGGACAGCCCCAGCGGACGCGCGGCCGCGTTGATGCGGGCGATCCACAGCGCGCGGAACTCGCGCTTTTTCTGCCGACGATCGCGATACGCATACTGGCCGGCCTTGATGACGGCCTGTTTGGCTGCGCGAAACACCTTGCGGCGGGCGTTGTAGTAGCCCTTCGCCTTGGCGAGAATTTTCTTGTGACGGCGTCCGGCCTGAACGCCTCGTTTGACTCGTGCCATTTCAAATCTCCTCGTGCGCGCGCTCTGCGAGCGCTGCGCTCAAACCCAGTTACTTCGCTTCAGCCTGCTTCTCGACAGCACCGGCTTCAGCGAGCCTGGCTCGCTCGGCCTTCGAGAGATAACGACCGCCGATCTTCTTCGGCGTGATGCCGGCATGGGGCATCAGCTGCACGATGCGGTAGACGTCCGTCTCGTGCACGAGGGTCGAGCCGCCGGAACGCAGCTGACGCTTCTGCTTGCGGGGTTTGTCGCCGAGGTTGTGGCGACGGCGCGAGGAATACCGCTTGAAGCCTTTCGCAGTCACGCGAAAACGCTTCGCCGCGGCCCGGTTGGTTTTCAACTTGGGCATCGAACTCATCTCCTGTTGTAGCCACTGTTCGCAGGCTCTTGCGAGCCGCTACAGGCGAGCACAAAACATCGTTGCCACCGCACAGCGCGGCGGTCTCGTGAACGACGCTGAGTGCTACTTCTTCTTCGGTGCGAAGACCATGATCATCTGCTTGCCTTCCATCACCGGGTTCTGCTCGACGATGCTGTGCTCAGCAAGGTCGCTCTGAACCCGGGCCAGAAGCTTGCGGCCGATGTCCTGGTGCACCATCTCTCGGCCGCGGAACCGCAAGGTTACCTTGGCCTTGTCACCCTCGGTCAGGAAGCGGATCAGATTACGCAGCTTGATCTGGTAATCCCCCTCCCCCGTACCGGGACGAAACTTCACTTCCTTGACCTGGATCTGCTTCTGCTTGCGCTTCGCCGAGTGGGCCTTCTTGTTGGCCTCGAAGAGGAATTTGCCGTAGTCCATGATGCGCACGACCGGCGGATCCGCGGTCGGCGAGACTTCGACCAGATCGAGCTCCTGGGCATACGCCCGCTGGAGCGCATCGTACCGGCTCATGACTCCGGCCTGGCCTCCATCGGCATCGATCACTCGCAGCTGGGGCGAGGTGATCTCCTCATTGCGCTTTACGCGCTTCGAAGTTGCACTAGCGATGCGTCATTCCTCCAAGGTTCGGCGGCCGCGGCTGCTGAGCTCGGTCTGGAAACGTTCAGCGAACGTGTCAACAGACATCGTGCCCAGGTCCTTCCCGCTGCGGGTACGCACTGAAAGCAAATTCGCGGCCACTTCCTTGTCGCCCGCGACTAATAAATAGGGAACACGCCGGAGCGTGTGCTCGCGGATCTTAAAGCCCACCTTTTCGTTCCGCAAGTCGCTGTCGACCCGAAACCCCTGTTTTTTCAAGGTTTCCACGACCCGTCTTACGTAATCATCCTGCCGATCGGTGATGGTCATCACGACCGCCTGCACGGGCGAGAGCCAGGCGGGCAGCCGCCCGGCGTGATGCTCGAGAAGGATGGCGATGAAGCGCTCCAGCGAGCCAAAAATGGCCCGGTGAAGCATCACAGGGGTGCGCTTCTGGCTCGCCTCGTCGATGTAATGCGCGCCCAGGCGGCCGGGCATGTTGAGGTCCACCTGGAGGGTGCCGCATTGCCAGTCGCGCCCGATGGCGTCCTTCAGCACGAACTCGAGCTTCGGGCCGTAGAAGGCGCCCTCACCCGGGTTCAGGGTGTATTCGACCCCGGCAGCGGCGGTCGCGGCCTTGAGGGCTTCCTCGGCAATGGTCCAGACCTCGTCCGACCCCACCCGCTTCTCCGGGCGGTCTGCGAATTTCACGCGCACGCCCTCGAAGCCGAAGTCCTCATAGATCGAGAGCAGATGCCGGATGATCGCGATGGTTTCGTCCTTGATCTGCTCTTCGGTAACGAAGATGTGTGCATCGTCCTGGGTGAAGGCGCGCACGCGCATCAGGCCGTGCAGCGCGCCCGAGGGCTCGTACCGGTGCACCTTGCCGAACTCGCCGAAGCGGATCGGCAGATCGCGGTAGCTGCGGATGCCCTGCTTGAAGATCTGGATGTGCCCCGGGCAGTTCATGGGCTTGATAGCGTAGGTGCGCTCATCCGGCGTCTGGGTGAGAAACATGTTCTCGCCAAACTTCTCGAGGTGCCCGGACTGCTGCCAGAGCGAGACATCCATGAGCTCCGGCGCGTTCACTTCCTGGAAGCCGGCCTTCAGGTTGCTCTCCCGCATGTACGCGATGAGCGTCTGGTAAATGAGCCAGCCGTTCGGGTGCCAGAAGACGGCGCCCGGTGCCTCCTCCTGCAGGTGAAACAGGTCGAGCTCGCGGCCGATGCGGCGGTGATCGCGCTTCTCCGCCTCTTCGATGCGGTGGAGGTATTCGTCGAGCTGCTTCTTGTCCGCCCACGCGGTGCCGTAGATGCGCTGGAGCATCTCGTTGCGGTGGTCGCCGCGCCAATACGCGCCGGCCACCTTCATGAGCTTGAATGCCTTCAGCTTGCCGGTGGAGGGCACGTGCGGGCCGCGGCAGAGGTCGACCCAGTCGCCCTGCCCGTAGAGGCCGATCTCTTCGCCCTCGGGAATGCCCGCGATGATCTCGGCTTTGTAGACCTCGCCCATGTCCTTGAAGAATTTTACCGCGGCGTTGCGTTCCATCACGGTGCGGCTGACTTTGAGGTCGGCCTTCGCAAGCTCGGTCATCTTCGCTTCGATGGCGGCCAGGTCTTCCGTCGTGAAGGGCCGCTTGTAGGCGAAGTCGTAATAGAAGCCGTCCTCGATCACCGGGCCGATGGTCACCTGCGCATCGGGGAACAGCTGTTTCACAGCCTGGGCGAGAAGGTGCGCGGTGGAGTGGCGGATGACGTCGAGGCCGTCCTCATCCTTGTCGGTGACGATCGCGAGCTTCGCGTCGCGATCGATGACGAACGAGGTGTCGACGAGCTTGTCATCCACGCGGCCGGCGAGCGCCGCCTTGCGCAGGCCCGCGCCAATGCTGGCCGCGACTTCGTCTACCGTGACCGGTTTGTCGAAGGTGCGCTGGCTTCCATCGGGGAGGGTAACGACTGGCATCTGCTGTACTTTCCGCAAGCAAAAAGGCGTCCGTGACTGCTCACGGACGCCTTGGGTCATCTGGTAGGCGCGAGTGGGATCGAACCACCGACCACCACCATGTCAAGGTGATGCTCTACCACTGAGCTACGCGCCTGGAGCCGCTCTCTTCGCAAGCGAGGGCGGCGAACGATACGCGAGCGGCGGGCGGCCCGCAAGCTAACCACAAGGTTTCCAACCACTTAGGGAGCGCTTACCCCTCAGGAAGCGCTTTCGGAAGCGCTTTCGAGGGCCGCTCCGCGTGCGGTCGGGCGTTTGGCGGCCGCGAATGCAATCTCCAGCATGGCGACGCACTCGGCGAAGCTCATGCAGGTGCCGGTGGCGCCCGCCGCCTCCAGGCGCTGGCGGGAGCGGTCGGCGTTACTGTTCGCGTTCCAGAGCCCCACGAAGATCGGCACGTCATGCCAGCGTTGCCGCAGGATCCGGCAGCAGCGGCGCGCGGCCGTGACTGCGTCCGGCGGCAAGGCGGAGATCACGACCGCATCGGGCCGCGCTTCGTCCGCCAGCGCGCCGGCGACCATCCGCGGCCTCAGCCCCTGCTCCAGCAACAGCGATGCGAGCAGCTTGGCGCTGATCGAATCCGCCTGATCTTCCGCCGGCATGCACAGCACAGTCGCGCCGAACGCGGCGGACATTGGATCGCCGGGCGGAGTGTTCGGCACGTCCTGCATCGTGACGAAGTCGTCCGCCCACTCCTCGATGTGATCGAACACGACTCGCCGCTTCGAGTCGGGCAGCGATCCGCGATCGTGATCGTCTTCCGCGAGCTGCAGCGCCGGCACGATCACGCTGTCGCACACCTCGCCTCGGGACTGCGTACGCACGGCTTCTTCCAGCAGGTCATCCGCTTCGTCGGCATTGCTGGCGAGCAGTCGCTGATAGAGCCGCTCGTGTGGCTGCAGAACCGGCTGATCTCCGAGCAAGGTATAGAGGAAGGCGAGCTGCGGAATGTATTTGCCCATCACGACAACACACACCGTCATCGGAATCGCGAGCAGCAGGCCGATGGGCCCCCACACCCACGTCCAGAAGGCAGCGGCGACGAGCAGCGCGATGGGCGAAACGCCGGTGCGACTTCCATAGAGCCAGGGCTCGAGGACCAGATTGCTCACGCCTTCGAGGAACACGAACAGCGCCGCCACCATCGCAGGCTGCTGCCAGTGATCGAAGATCGCGAACGACAGCAGCAACGGCATCAGCGCCGCGATCCAGATGCCGACATACGGCACGAAGCGAAGCGCCATCGTGAGTGCGCCCCACAGAATCGCGTTGGGCATGCCGATCAGATACAGGCCCAGCGCCGTGCCAATGCCTTGCACGCCGTTGATCACGGTCTGCATCACGAGGTAGCGGCTGACCTTGTGAGCGGCTTCGTCGAGCGCCTGCGTGGTGACGCGAAGATTCTTCGAACCGAGCAGCCCAATCACGCGGTCTCTCAAGTCGGGGAGCCGCAGCAGCATGAAGATCACGAAGACGACGACGAGCGCGCTGGTGCCGATCGGCTTCAGGAACGGCGCGACGAACGTGCCGACCGCGCGCATCGGCGTGAGCGCCGGCTCCACGACCTGCACCTTCGGCACGTTCGCCAGTGAACGGTCCACGGGAGCGACGCGGCCGAACTCGCGCGTGAGCTGGTCGAAGGCTTCCGTGGTGGAGGCCACACCGCCCTTCAGCGCGCCGGTGACGCCGGCGAGGTTTGCACGGAGCTGCCGGCGGTAGTTGGGCAGCTGGTTCGCAAGATCCGTGAACTGGTGGAACACCACCCACAGCAGGCCGCCGACGATGAGTATTGTCAGCACCACCGACAACACCACCGCGACGCCGCGATTGATGTGCCAGCGCTGCAGCCGGTTGACGAGCGGTGCCAGCAGGAAAGTGAGCAGGATCGCCAGCGCCAGCGGAACGAAGACTTCCTGTGCGTACCGAAGGACCGCGATCGCGATCACCAGCGCGAGAAACACGCGCAGACTGTAGGAGGCTTGAACCGGGCTGCTCATGAGGGTCCCCAAGAGCAGGAAACGCGCCTGAGACTTGGCGGTTCCTTGTCCCGAATCAGCCCGCGAGCGGCGAGGTCAGGCCGAGCTCGATCTGCTTCAGCCGCTCGATCTCGTCCCGAATGCGAGCGGCCTCCTCGAACTCGAGGTTGCGGGCTTTCTTGAACATCTCCGCTTCGAGCCGCTTGATGCTGCGGACGATGTTCTGCGGCTGCAGGTCCGTGACGGTCGCGCCGCCCTTGTCCTTGCCCTTCCCTTTGCCCTTGTCTTTCGCGCGGGTCATCAGAGTGCCGGCGTCGTCGCGCGCGCCTTCCATGATGTCGGCAACGGCTTTCTGGATGCCGCGCGGGGTGATGCCATGCTCCTCGTTGAACGCGAGCTGGCGCGTGCGTCGGCGGCTCATTTCATCGAGCGCCCGTTTCATGGAGCCGGTGACCGTGTCGGCGTAGAGAATCGCGCGGCCGTTGAGGTTGCGCGCGGCGCGGCCGACGGTCTGGATCAGCGAATTGTCCGACCGCAGGAAGCCTTCCTTGTCGGCATCGAGCACGGCCACGAGCGACACCTCCGGCATGTCCAGGCCTTCGCGCAGCAGGTTGATGCCCACGAGCACGTCGAACTTGCCGAGCCGCAGATCCCGAATGATCTCGGTGCGCTCCACGGTGTCGATGTCCGAGTGCAGATAACGCACGCGCACGTCGTGCTCGGCGAGGTACTCCGTGAGATCCTCCGCCATGCGCTTCGTCAGGGTGGTGATGAGCACGCGCTCGTCCTGATCCACGCATTTGCGGATTTCGGAGAGCACGTCGACCACCTGGCTGCGCACGGGGCGAATTTCCACTTCGGGGTCCACGAGGCCGGTGG
>JBDZVF010000190.1:0-11143 GCA_040255575.1 Pseudomonadota bacterium
CCCGCTGCCTCATCGACGAGGTCAGCGATCCCATGCAACGCGGGCGCCATGAACTCCAGATCGTCGTACCTGAACTTCGAAGCGCTCGCATAGCGGCAGCAGTCGAGCATCGATGACGCCTTGAACAGTTGCTCCCGTTGCCGCTGAAGGCGCTCGTGCAATGACGATTGTGGCTCCTCCGAAACGGACTCACCGTGCTGTCTCTTGCCGGTGCTCATGTTCGCCGATACCTCGCGTGGATGCGATCAGCTCCCTACCTTCTTGGACTTCGGCCGAATCTTGCGCACGCCGGTGCGACGCGCGCCATAGTGCTTCCCCTCCGCTCCGAAGCGATCTTTAGTCGTGCGCTGTTCGCCTGTGATCAGGCCGATGAGTTCCAGCCTTGCCTCGATCGCTCGAAGCGTGCGCCCGTGCTTCGAGGCAACTTCCTCGAGACTCTCGCCGCTCTTGAATGCCTGGACCAAGCGGTCCTGCTCCTCTGGAGTCCAGGCTTGTCCGATATTCTTGGGTAGCTGCGCCCGGCGGCTGGCGCGTGCAGATCGCTCTTCAAGAGCCGACGATCCCGCCAACAATGCTCGGATGACGTCTGCGTGCTGCAGCACCGTTCCGCCCGCGAGTTCTGTTCCTGTGAGCGGATCTGCTCCGTTCACAAGGGAGTTCAGAATCTGCCGTGCTCGTTGATCGTTCATGTTCGCCGTCCTCCTATCTCACCGCTCTCCGGAAGGAGATTGCGGTGTACTGTTCTCACCGAAAATCAGCCAATCGATTCGCGTGCCGGTGAGCTCGCAAATCGAACGTAGGTCCGATGCAGTGGGTTCGGAGGTGCCTCGAATCCATTTGCGAAGCGCGCCCTCCGATCGCTTCATCGCAGCCGCTGTTGCAGAGACGCTTCCGTAGGACGCGATCGCTAGTCGTAGCCGATCGCGCAGTCCTTCGATCCTTTGCACAACTCGCTTGGCACGTTTGGCGCGTTTCGCTTTCATCGTTCCCTTCCATTTGCATCCTGCGACAAATCTGTCATATAGCTTCCGCGATAGCTACTTTTAGGGCGCCTTTCTAAAGGTGATGACGATATAGGGGCAAATGGGGACGGCGATACGGGAAAATTGCGAACGCGAACGCGCTCGATGGCGTGGACAGCAACGTCCATTGGACAGGTCGAGCGTGCTGCGCCAAGAGCGCGGTGTGGAGTCGGTTGACCCTCGGCGTGCAACGCTCGTCTTCAGCCGGTCAACGCGACGTTCGCAAAGCGTTGCAGGGTGATGCAATCGGGTGCGAGGTGTTGCAGTGGGATGCACGCGGCTCTTCCTCGGCCGTTCCGCGCACCCTGTATTTGTAGGCTAATTCGTGCGATTCACACCTCGCAAGACACGCACGGCCTTCCCGACACTATCAGCACTATGTACACCGTGGAAATCAACTTTCTGCTGCGTGATTCCGGTAGTCGCGCGGGACTGCGCAGGTCCGCAGAAGGGATCGGCAAAGTTGAACTCACCTCGGAACAGAGTGACATTACCCGCTGCCCAATGTGTGCCGTCCGCGTGGTTGCTGACGACGTTACGACGAGCCCTTCAGTCTCGTCGGGTTGGGCTCCAACTTTGTGAGTGCTCTATGGACATCGAGCAGACCAACTCCATTTCGATCACGCCAGTGCGTTACGTGCTGCTGCCTCTCGCCAATCTCGTAACCGGCTACACAGTCAAAGCGATGCAACGAAAGATCGAGCGCGGCGACTGGCAGGAAGGAAAGGTCTGGCGCCGCGCGCCGGACGGCCGCATCACCATCGACCTCGTCGGGTACGAGAAGTGGGTCGAGAGCCGATAGCGGCTCTCGACCCCACTCGAACAGGCACCTGATCGATGAGTCGCAAGTCACAGCAAGGTGGCGTCTACGCGAAGGGCGCTGACCGCATCGAGTTCGCGTTCTTCTACAAGGGCAAGCGCTATCGTCCCACGATCCAGCGAACACCGTCGGCGGCAAACCTCCGCCGAGCGCAGATCCAGCTCAACGACATCAAGGCCCGCATCAAGACCGGCGCGTTCAATTTTGCGGAGGAGTTTCCCGACTACCGCTTCATCGACAATCTCGAAGAAGTGCAGCGGGAGAAGGCGCGCAAGCGCGAGGAAGCTCAGCGACAGGCGGCCGAGCGCAAGCTTGCACAGTCGAAACTCATAACCTGCGATCAGGTCTTCGATGCGTTCCTCGCTCATTGCGAGACACGCATGGCGATGAACGACCTCGCGTACTCGACGGTGGGCGGCTATAGGCAGATTCTCGATTCAGTGTGGCGCCCGCAGATCGGCAGCGACGTCTTCGAAGAGGTTCGTTACTCGCGCCTTGCCAACATCGCGGCGGCTCACACTCAGAAGAAGAAAACCTACAACAACGTCGTGAGTGCTCTGCGTTGCGCGTTCGAATTCGGCTACAAGGATCACCCGGAGAAACACAACCCCGCCTCGGGGCTCAACACGCTGCGCATCACGAAGAAGGATCGCCAGCCGATCGACCCCTTCGCGATCCAGGAGGGCGAGGCGATCATCTCGCTCTCGCACGCTGAGTTCGGCCAGGCGCACGGCAACTACGAGGAGTTCCGGTTCTTCACTGGATTGCGCCAATCGGAGGAGATCGCCCTCAAGGTGTCAGACTGCGATCTCACGAACGCGAAGATCCACATCACGCACGTACGCGTTCGCAAACGCGAAAAGGATCGCACCAA
The DNA here is from genome assembly GCA_040255575.1 of Pseudomonadota bacterium. GTDB lineage: Bacteria > Pseudomonadota > Gammaproteobacteria > Steroidobacterales > Steroidobacteraceae > JADGHX01. Next base: position 2,717 of record JBDZVF010000190.1, read on the forward strand.
GACCGGAGAGGATCGCGAGATCGCGTTGTGCCCGCGGGCGTTCCAGGTCCTTCAGAGGCAGCTCGCCCTTCGCCAGACGCTGGCCGCGCGCGGCCGGATCAACCACGAGTTCGTCTTCTTTCAGGAGGAGGGCGCGCCCCTCATTGATCTTTCCTATCCCTACAAGCGCTGGCGCTACGTGGTCTCAAAGGCCCAGGTGCGCTATCGCGAGCCCTACAACGCGCGCCACTCCTGGATCTCCTGGCGCCTCATGGTCGGCACGAATGTGCTGCTCGTCGCCAAGGAGGATGGCCACAGTATCCAGACGATGCTGAGCACTTACGCGCGATGGACGGAGGGTGCGACCGAGGCCGACGTGGCCACGATCAAGCGGGCGATGGAGCACTCGCCGGATCCAGTCTGCACTACCGGCCCCTCGAATACGCTGGGAGCCCCCGGAACTGCCACTAGACTGCCACTAGAAGGGGGGTGGGGACGGCTGAGCTGGAGAAAAGCTAAGTATTACGCGAACTTAGCTGGCGGAGCGGACGGGACTCGAACCCGCGACCCCCGGCGTGACAGGCCGGTATTCTAACCAGCTGAACTACCGCTCCGACGAGAGCGAGAGCGGCAGTTCTGAAGGGGCCGCCCTCGCGAGGGGGCGCATGCTAAACGATTGAATCGGTTGTCGCCACACGGAAATGCGCGATCGCGGGCGGGGCCAGCCGCCAGTCGGCCGGGCATGCCGGTGCGGCAACCTCGCAACCGTCTCCGCCAGCACGCCATTTTCCCGGGGGAGGCTCGGCGGGCGTGACAGAGCCCCACGCAGCCAGCAGCGAAGGCATCAGGGCTCCGAGCCAAGCCTCTATCGGCCAGCAAGGCCTCCAATTCCCCACCACGCTCCCAAGTCCCCCAGCAAAGCTACAACGTCCAACCCCGCTCCCCCACTCGATTTCCTATCCCCCTCCCCCCGTTTTCCGCTACTGTCGCGCCCCGAAGCCCCGCGCACCCCGCGCCCGCTTCCGCCAACGCTTAACGTAGTACCCATGACCCCCGCACTCCTTATATAGGCCCCGCGGATTCGGGCCTCCCGAGCCGTTGCGTGCCCGCGCCAGAAGCGCCAAGGCCGCGCCTGGCCCCGATTTCCCTGTCTGCTGTTGAATGGTTAGTTGAAGGAACCTGAATGCGACTTGATGCTGTGTCCATTGGCCGTGACCCGCCGAATGAAGTGAATGTGATCATCGAAGTGCCGGTGGGCGGGGAGCCGATCAAGTACGAGATGGACAAGGAGTCCGGCGCGCTCATCGTGGACCGTTTTCTCTACACACCGATGCGCTACCCCGGTAATTACGGCGTCATCCCGCACACGCTGTCGGACGATGGGGATCCGTGCGACGTGCTGGTGGTGAACCAGCGCGGCATCGTGCCGGGCGCGGTGCTGGCCGTGCGGCCGGTCGGCGTGCTGAAGATGCAGGATGAAGCGGGCGGCGACGAGAAGATCATCGCGGTGCCGGTGCCGCGCCTCACGCGCCGCTACGAGAAGATCCACAACTATTCGGATCTGCCCGAGATCACCGTGCGCCAGATCGAGCACTTCTTCGAGCACTACAAGGATCTCGAGACCTCCAAGTGGGTGAAGGTGCTCGGCTGGGGCGATGCCGACGAGGCGAAGCGACTCATCGGCGCGGGCATCGCCAGGGCCAAACAGAAATAACCTGGCGTATCGTTACGGCTGTCTGCGGGCGGCGGTGTCGTCATCGCCGCCCGCTCGTCGAAGGGAGACCGCCATGCTCCGCCGAACGTTCATCGCGTCTCTTCCGGTGCTCGCGGCCGCCACGGCCGCGCGGGGCAAAACGCCCGCCGCCAATCCCAATCGCAACCGCCGCGACGTCCTGACGGGCGATCGCGTAACCGGCGCCACATTCGCCTCGCGTTCCGCCGTGTGGGGCGTGCATGGCTCGGCGGCCACCGCTCAGCCGCTTGCAACGCTCGCAGCCATCGAGACTCTGAAAGCCGGCGGGTCCGCAGTAGATGCGGCGATCGCGGCGAATGCCTGCCTCGGCTTTCTCGAGCCCACGGCTAACGGAATCGGCGGCGACTGCTTCGCGATGCTGTGGGATCCGCAGGCGAAGAAGGTCGTCGGCATCAACGGCTCCGGCCGCAGCCCCGCGAATCTCTCGCTCGAGACCGTGCGAAGTCGCGCGAAGAACGGGCTCATGCCGTCTTATGGTGCCGTCCCGGTCACCGTGCCGGGAACTGTTGACGCCTGGTGGCAGCTGCACCAGCGCTACGGAAAACTCGCGTGGAAGAAGCTGTTCGATCATGCGATCGAATATGCGACCGAAGGCGCGCCCGTCGCGCAGACCGTGGCCTTCTACATCAATGCCACCTTCGAGAAGTTCACGTCTGCTGACCTGGGCATCGAAGAGATCGAGAACTTTCGCAAGGTGTGGGCGCCGAATGGCCGCCCGCCTGCGGAAGGCGAGGTGTTCCGCAACCCTGCCCTTGCCCGCACGCTGAGCCTGATCGCCGCCGGTGGGCGCGACGCGTTCTACGACGGCGAAATTGCAGAAGCCATCGAGCGCTACTTCAAACGCATCGGCGGGTGGATGACGCGGGCGGATCTCGCCGCGCACACGTCCGAGTGGACGCAGCCGATCGTCAGCAACTATCGCGGTGTGGATGTGTATGGCCTCGCGCCGAACACGCAGGGCCTCACGACCCTGCAGATGCTGAACATTCTCGAGACGTTCGACGTGCGGAAGATGGGCTTTCAGTCCGCGGCGCTCATCCACCACGCCGTCGAAGCGAAGCGGCTCGCGTTCGAGGATCGCGCACGCTTCTTCGCGGATCCGGAGTTCGCGAAGACGCCGGTCGAATGGCTCAACTCGAAGCAATACGCGCGCGAGCGCGCGAAGCTCATCCGGCCGAATCGCATTCTCACGCCCGTGCATCCGGGGCAGGCGCCGAGTCACGGCGACACCACGTATTTCTGCACGGCCGATGCGCAAGGGATGATGGTGTCGATGATCCAGTCGAACTACCGCGGCATGGGCGGCGGGCTCATGCCCGACGGGCTCGGCTTCATGTTTCACGATCGGGGCGAGCTCTTCGCGCTTCAGGATGGGCATCCGAACATCTACGCGCCGCGCAAGCGGCCGTTTCACACGATTATTCCGGGCTTCGCGGTGAGGGATGGGGAGCCGTGGCTTGCGTTTGGGGTGATGGGGGGAGACATGCAGCCGCAGGGGCAGGTGCAGGTGATCTCGAATTTCGTGGATTTCGGGCTTGCCGTGCAGGAGGCGGGGGATGCGCCGCGGTGGCATCACGAGGGGTCGTCTGAGCCGACGGGTGAGGCGCAGAACGGAGTTGGGTTACTGCGGCTCGAACACGGAGTGCCTGGGAAGACGCGCCGGGCGCTTGCGAGTCTTGGGTGGAAGATTGGGGAGAGTGATGGCGGGTTTGGGCGGTATCAGTGCGTGGAGCGATGGCCGGGGCGCTACGCCGCTGCGGCCGATCCGCGGGCGGATGGAGTCGCGCTAGCGTACTGAGGTCGAGCGGCGGGTGCGATTTGAGGCTTCCAAGGAAGCCCTCAATCGCCGGGCGGCTAAAGAAGCGGCTCGCTCACGCGCCCGCACCCGTGCCCCCGCCCCCGCACCCGCACCCGCACCCGCACCCGCGGGGATCGGAATCGCAGGACCGCTAACGAGCGCAACTCGCCAAGCGGCTGACGGGAACTGACAGCCGCGGCCACCCAGAAGGGACTCCTCGCCACGCGACTCCCCGGCCTCTCAGGCATCGATCACCGGGCCTCTCAGTCATCGATCAAACGCTGCGAGAAATACGTGAACTCCAGCGCCGCGCGCTTCGCCCGCTCCCGCTGGTTCGCGGCGGCGGAATGGCCCCCGTCGATATTCTCGTAGTACAGGAACGGCATCCCGAGCGACTCGAGCTTCGCCGCGTATTTGCGCGCATGACCCGGATGCACGCGATCATCCTTCGTGGACGTCTCGAAATAAGGCACCGGGAAATCCGCGCGCTTCACCAGGTTCTGGTAGGGCGACAGTTTCTCGAGCCAGGCACGCTCCGCCGGCACATCCGGCGAGCCGTACTCGTCGATCCATGACGCGCCGGCCAGCAGCTTGTGGTACCGAAGCATGTCCAGCAGCGGCACCTGCACGTTGACGGCGTGGAACAGCTCCGGCCTCTGCGTCAGCATCACGCCCATCAACAGCCCGCCATTCGATCCGCCCTGAATCCCCAGCCGAGGCGAGGAAGTGATCTTGCGCTGGATCAGATCTTCCGCCACCGCAATGAAGTCGTCGTACACCACCTGCCGCTTCGTCTTCAGTCCCGCGTCATGCCACGCCGGCCCGAACTCGCCGCCGCCGCGAATGTTCGCGAGCACGTACACGCCACCCTGATCCAGCCAGAGCTGCCCGATCGTTGCGGAGTACGCAGGCGTCATCGACACCTGGAAGCCGCCATACGCGTAGAGAACCGTCGGCGCCTGCCCATCGAATTTCAGGCCCTTCGGATGCACCACGAAGTACGGCACCTTGGTGCCATCCTTCGAGGTCGCCTCGAACTGCTCCGTCACATACTTGCTCGCATCGAACTTTGCCGGCATCGCCTTGATCGGCGCGACCTTCTGCGCAGCTACATCCGTCGCGTATAACGTGGTCGGTTGCAGGAAGTCCGTGTACGTCGCGTATGCGATGGTCTCATCCGGGTCCGCCGTCGCAATGCCGACCGCTCCCGTGTCGTTGAGCGGAAGCCGCACGCCGGCCCACTGCTTGCCATCGAACGTGTAGCGCTCCAGCTGCCCACGCACGTTCGAATATTTGGCCACGAGCACGCCGGCGCCCGTGACCGCGACTTCCTCAATGGAGTCGCGCGGCCCCGGCGCGAGCACAAGCCGAATGGACGGATTCGGTTTCGACACCTCCGACTGCGGCATCGACAAGAGGCTGCCCATCGCCCACTTGCGTCCGCCGATCTCCCAATCCTGCTCGATGGTGAAGATGAGCTCATTTCCATACAGCCCGCGGGGCGACGCCTTCGGCGGCAGAGTCATCTTCGCCACGCCCGTTGGCGTCAGCGCCATGTACGTCGCGGTGAAGAACGTCTCGGCGTCGCTGATGCCGAGAAACTGCGTTCCGTTCACGCCTTCGAGGCTGAAGGGCGAGACGCCCACATGCTCGCTCGTGCCGCGAAAGATCTCGCGCGCGCTGTTGAGCGGCGTGCCGCGCTTCCACTCCTTCACGATGAAGGGATAGCCCGAGGTGGTGAGTGAGTTCACGCCCCAATCCGTGGCAACGATCAGGGTGTCCTTGTCTTTCCAGGTGAGATCCGCCTTCGCTTCGGGCAGCTCGAAGCCGCCCGCGACGAACTCGCGCTTCGCCAGATCGAACTCGCGCTGGATGCTCGCATCCTTGCCGCCATTCGAGAGCTTCACCATGCACCGCTCGCCCGGCGGCAGCACGCACGAGACGCCCTTCCACACCCAGTTGCGATCTTCCTTCTTCGCGAGCTCGTCCAGGTCCAGCAGCGTCTGCCATTCGGGCGAGGGCGTGTCGTAGGATTCGCGCGTCGCGCGCCGCCACAGGCCGCGCACGTTCACATCGTCCTGCCAGAAGTTGTAGACCCAGCCGTCGCGCAGCGGGCCCATCGGGATGCGGCCCTTGGCCTCGAGAATCGCGAGCGCAGCCTTGTAGAAGCGGTCGAAGCGCGCGTCCCCTGTGAGTTGTTTCAGGGAACGGTCGTTTTGCGCGCGCACCCAGGTGAGTGCCTTGTCGCCTTCGACATCTTCGAGCCAGAGAAAGGGGTCAGAGGATTCCGTCGTACTATTTCCCATAACGATGTGAGCAGCCGATAAAATGAGCGTGGCAGCGAGGCCGGCGACCGCCCGCACTCGCGCACTGTGACGAACTGTTGATTTCACTTGAGAGCTCCGGTCTCCCGATAACGCCAATGATGCCTGACCGGCTGCCACGTTGCCGGCGACCTTCGCCCCTGTCTCGCGGGCGCGGGGTCCGTCGCCAGCATGCAGTCCGAAGCGTGCCTCACGCGCGACCGTGCCGTTCTTGACCCGCCGTGTCGGCGTGCCGTCTACTGCGGACAAAATCCGCGTTCTGGTGACTGACCATGCGCCCGACTATCGGAGTCTTTGCCATCGCGGCTGCGACTGCCCTCCTGCCGCTGCCCACTTTCGCGCAGGATGCGCTTCGCATCCGCCAGCTCGAGAACGACGTGCGCAGCCTGCAACGCGAAGTCAGCATGCAGAATCTGCGCATCGAGCGGCTGGAGAGCAGCGTCCGCGCGCCGGGCGCCGGTTCCGTGCAACCGCCGACGACCGCCGAGCCCCGCGCAGCGGACAGCTCGCCCGCCTGGCTCATCAGCACCAACTGGGACAAGCTGCGCCCCGGAATGAAGGAGCTGGATGTCATCGCGCTGCTCGGCCGGCCCACCTCCGTGCGAACGGACGAGAACGCGAAAACCCGCACCATGTTCTACGCGCTGGAGCTCGGGCCCAACGCCTTCCTCACCGGCAATGTGACCTTTGGTGACGCCGGTGTCGCCGAAATCAACCGACCGACGCTGAGATGAAACTTTTCGAAGACACGCTGATCGACGAGCTGATCGCCAAGGCGGCCGCGAGCCCCCGCCGTCGCGCCCACTTCAACATTCACGCCTCCTCTGCGGATCCCGTGCAGCGGTTTCTGGTGGCTGTGCACCTGGGCTCCTATTTCCGCCCCCACCTGCACCGAACGAACTCCGAGCTCGCCCTCGTGCTCCGAGGCCAGGTCGAGCTCGTCACGTTCGACGACGCGGGCCACGTGCTCACCCGCCAGGGCATAGGTGAAGGAACCGGGCGATTCGCCTACGAAGCCGCCGGGGGAACGTGGCACACGCTCATTCCCAAGGCTGGGCCTGTGGTGTTCCTCGAGGTCAAGCAGGGCCCCTATGACCCTGCTACGGCTGCGGATTTCGCAACGTGGGCCCCGGCCGAAGGTGAGGAGTCGGTGCCCCGCTTTCAGCAGTGGCTACTTGAAGCGCCGCCGGGCAGCCTATACTTGGTTTGACCTTGGCAACCGTTCAGGAGGGTTGTCTCATGGCCAGAAACCTGTTTCTTGGAGTGCTCGTCGCGGCCGCTGCTGTGGGCTGCGCGACCACCACTTCGCAGCAGTCCGCGGCGGATTCACGGGCGGGCAACATGCAAGCCGCCGCCGCCGTCGACACGCATTGCGTGGCAGACACGGCTTCGCGCATCAAACGCCCGGCCGACAAGCCGTGCGGAGCCACGCCGGGCACGACGTACACACAGCGAGACCTGGAGAACACCGGCCGCATCGATACGGCCGAGGCGCTGAAGCAGCTCGACCCGCGAATCCAGTAACGCGTTTCGGAACCTCGCGGGCCGCCTTCACGTGCGGCCCGCGAGGCAGCGCTGATAGCGATCGTTCACACGCCTGGCAAACCATTCCGTCGTGAGATTGCGCGTGATCTTCGGACTGTGCAGGCGAATACGCGGGACCATCGCACGCGGCAGCGCCTGGCCGCGCTTCTTTTCCGCCAGCGCAAACACGCGCGTGTAGACCCGGCTCTTCTCGAAGCCCTCGCGAGTGCCCTTTTCCAGGTCGGCGCGAATCTCGCCGTCCGTTAGCTCGAGCCGTTCGCGCAGTTTGCGAACCGCCAGCTCGGTCTTGCTGGCCTGGCTCGACGATCCACCCTCGATGAGCAGATCTCCATCGAGCGCGAGCGTCGTGCCCGACGCCACGCTCGCCGCGTTCTGAAAAGCCGCGTTGCGACTCGCGTAGTGGCCCGCGTTGAAGTCCGCGAAGCGGAACAGCATCTCGTCGTACGGCGCGGAATAATCGAGCAGGTGCGCCGCGCCGAAGTACAGCCCGCCGCGCCGGGTGAACACCTCATCGCGCACCGAGCCCTGCATGGGGTACGGATAGCGCTTCTGCCGCGCGTGCTGCTCGGCGAACGCGATGCCGACCTGCATCGGGCCTGCTGTGCGTACCGGGTTCAGATCACCGAACAGGCGCTTGCCGAGCGGCACCATGCCGATGAAATCCTCGAACAGATCGCTCAGATCCTTCTCCGTTTTCACGCTGTCGAGCCGGGCGTTGTAGCTCTTGCCGTTCGGCGAGTTGATGGAGAGCGCCGCGTTGACCAGCATCAGCGGAATGTGGTGGCTTGCGGCCCGCTTCTCGATTTCCCTGCGCGCGATCGTGGGCAAGCCGGGCACCGTCGGGTTCACGCGCAATGTCGACTCCTGCTGAGCGACCGCGATGATTGCGCAGGCGTTCTGATCCGATGGCGGCAAGCCCAGGGATTCGAGCGCGGTGAAGATGTCGGCCGCCCACGCCTCACGATTCCCGAGCTTCATGGGCAGGTGGCGCGCAATGCCGGCGCGCGCCACGTCCGGATCGACGGGCG
>JBDZVF010000699.1:0-2111 GCA_040255575.1 Pseudomonadota bacterium
CCGGGTTGCCGAACATCACGCCGATCTTCATGCGGATCTGGTTGATGAAGATGACGATGGTGTTCGAGCGCTTGATGTTGCCCGTGAGCTTGCGCAGCGCCTGGGACATGAGGCGGGCATGCAGGCCGACCTGCAGCTCACCCATCTCGCCCTCGATCTCGGCCCTCGGCGTGAGCGCGGCCACCGAGTCGACGATGACGATGTCCACCGCACCGGAGCGCACCAGCATGTCCGTGATCTCGAGGGCCTGCTCGCCGGTGTCGGGCTGGGAGACGAGCAGATCGTTGATGTTCACGCCGAGCTTTTCCGCGTAGCTCGGATCGAGCGCGTGCTCCGCGTCGACGAACGCAGCGGTGCCGCCAGCGCGCTGAACCTCGGCCACCACCTGGAGGGTTAGCGTGGTCTTGCCCGAAGACTCCGGCCCGTAGATCTCGACCACGCGGCCGCGTGGCAGGCCGCCAACGCCGAGCGCGATGTCGAGCCCGAGCGAACCGGTCGACACCGTTTCCACATCGTAGGTGGAAGCGGCATCGCCGAGACGCATGACGGAACCCTTGCCGAATTGCTTCTCGATCTGGCCCAGCGCGGCGCTGAGCGCCTTCTTGCGATTTTCTTCCATTCGATGTGTTCCCGGCGGGTGGATCAAGCGCGAATTATCACACAATGCATCGAAGTTGAGTTCCCTCTTGCGAGAGGATTCGCGGTGTTTTCACGCAGAAATAGTCGCGTTGCGGATAGCGGCGTGACTGTCAGTCACCTTTATCCAGTACCCATTTTTTTACGGTCCTGTATGAGGCGCCCGACGGCTGGGTTTTGCTCTCCACCAGATGCAAAGCGTCGAAGCTCCAGCGCACCGGATCCAAGTGATACTCGCGAGCTACGCGACGAACTTTGCGCGCAATGGTGGCATGTACGCGGAAGGGCTTGAGGTCCGGACTGAATCCGGCCTCGACGAGCGCGCGCTGCAGGCTCTCGCCCAGCGCCACAGCGACCCCTGGCGTCGTGCTCGCCGTCGCGACCAGCACCTGCGGCTTGCGCCAGTGCTCGATGGCGTCGAGCACGATCTCGATCGGCAAGTCGCGCACCTTCGAGAGCTGCGCGAAACGAGTCGCGACCTCGTCGACCTCGTGCAGCCGATCCACGGGAACCGAACCCAGGAATGCGAGGGTGAGATGGAAGTTCTCGGCTGGCACAGACTTGGCGCCTGCGTCGGCGCCCTGCGCCAGGAGCAACACCGGGCCGGCGGCGGCAGCGAGCGCCGCCTGCATCGCCGGGCTCGGCCACAGCGCGAAGAAGAGTCGTGTCGACTGCGGCCGCTCATTCGCCCGGCTCCCATTGCGGCCAGCCTTGGGAATGGCTTCGTTGCCGCCACTCGTGGGACTCGCCGCGTTACCCCGAGTCGTCGGAGCCGGGTCGTCAGTGCTGGGAGCAGCCACGCGACACGTCGCTACGCCGGATGCGGCAGCCCGAGCTGCAGGATCATCTCCAGCGCATATTCGACCGCCCGCCTGCGCACGGTCTCGCGGTCCCGCTCAAAGAGCTGTCGGCTGGATTTCAACACGACGTCATCCCCGCGACGGACCGCGGCAGCGAACCACACTGTGCCAACCGGCTTGCCGGGAACGCCACCGTCAGGCCCTGCGATGCCACTCACGGCGACGGCAACATCTGCACCCGACACGCGAAGTGCTCCGCTCGCCATCTCGAGCACCGTGGCTTCGCTAACGGCGCCGTGTGCCTGCAGCGTCTCCTGCGAGACACCGAGATCGCGAACTTTCGCCGTGTTGGAGTAAGTGACGTAGCCGCCGTCGAACCAACCTGAGCTGCCGGGCACATCGGTAATCGCCTTCGCGATCCACCCTCCCGTGCACGATTCAGCAGTGACCATGCGCCGTTTGCTCGCAAGCAACCGACGGCCCACTCGCGTGGCCAGTTCGTAGAGCTGGGCATCGTTCGGCATGCGCGGACGATCAGGCCTGCCCGTCGCGCTGTCAACCGGCTCGTTAGGGGCTGGTACACTCCCGCCCCCCATGAACGACACAGCGCTCGCGCAACACACGCCGATGATGCAGCAGTACCTGCGCATCAAGGCGCAGCACCCCGACGTGCTG